>JAJRTK010000342.1 GCA_024278345.1 bacterium
TCAGTGAAATCGCCTACGCACGGGAGTCGGAGCAGGATAAGGCTCAGCTCATGGTGGAGGAGGCGTTGCTGCACACTCATCAGCCCGTCTGAGATTTTCTGGGTTGGAACGCCGGTTTCCGCGGAGAAAGGCGCCCTGCTTTTTCGTGGTGGGGGGAAGCCGGCGCTTGATGGGAGCAGTCATGGGTTTTGAGCGACGCGGGCTGCCGCGGAATGG
This sequence comes from bacterium, assembly GCA_024278345.1. GTDB lineage: Bacteria > CSSED10-310 > JAJRTK01 > JAJRTK01 > JAJRTK01 > JAJRTK01. Next base: position 217 of record JAJRTK010000342.1, read on the forward strand.
TGGAGCCGGTTTCCACGAGGACCTTATCCCCTTTTTCCTTGCACCTTGAGGCGGGTCGCAGGGTCCACACCGGTTACTGGGCGGCCCTGGAGATTCTAGCACCGGCGATTCCCGCGGGAATCTCCGAACGTGGGAGATGCCAACTTGCTCCACATGTTTCGTCTTGAAGACGTGACCGTCGAAGGGCCACCGCGTCAGCAACTGAAGCGTTTGCTGGCTCACGTCCGGTCGCTACCGGGGTACAAGACGGTGGCGGATCAACTTTCGGAGTTTGATTTTCGGCACACGGGTAGCTTGTCCTTCTGCGTGCAAGTCCGGACGGAAGTTGCGAAGAGCTTCCTTTTGAAGGTCTATTGGCCGGCGGTCCAGAAGTTGTCTCCAGCATCCAAGCTCGTGCCGCTGGTGTTGTCGACGGGCCTCAGTGATTTTGATCGGATCTTGGGAGGAGGCCTGCTTCGAGGGAGCCTTGTATGTTTGCAGGGTGAATCTGGCACAGGCAAGACTCTCCTTGGGCTGTGGCTTGCCCATGAGTTGTCGAAGCAAGGGGTTCGCGTCGTGTACGCGACACAGTTCGATCATCCTCCGGAGCTGGTGCGGTACGCGCTGGGGATCAGCCTTGGGTTGCTGCCAGCCACCCGGAGCGGCGCCCTTGAGATTCGAAGTGTCGATTCCATGGAGAAGCTCGAAGAGATCGCCAACGAAATTGAATTGGGCTCCCGCAATGTTCTGGTCGTCGATCAGATCGAAGATTTCCTGGAAACCGACACGGCTCTTGTAGGGCTGGTGACGCGGATGCGGAAAGCGATGCGCGGTGGACAGGGGATCAGCATCTTGCTCTGTTCGCCGACGACCCTCGATGACCGCAGCCGTCGGCGCGCGGATGGGCTTGTGTTGCTGGAGCTTCCCCAGCCGGGCTCAGGGCGTGTTTCCCACACAAGGACGGTTCGTGTTCTCAAACACCGTGGGTTGCCGGTGAATCCCGTTGCATGCACGGTGCATATCTCGGGTCGCGGGATCGAGATCGCCGAGATGAACATCGAGGGCGGAATCCGGCCCTGGCAAATCGCGGAATCCCTCCGCAACTGTCTATTGAACGCGGTGGAGAGGAATGCCGAAGACATTTTTCTTCTGGAAGGCGAGCCTGTTGCTCTACGGCTTAGCGAGGATCTTCTTTTCGATAAGGATCTGAAAGCCGATCCACGGGCGCTATTCGACCTGTTGAGCACGCTCCAGCGGGAGCGATTCGCGGCAAACAGCGACGTTGATTTTTCTTTCAATTTTTTCTTGCCCGACAAGAGTCGCGTCCGGTTTCGGGCCAATCTTCATCTGCAAAAGGGGCAGCTTGCCGCCACCATTCGACCCGTACCGAAGAAGATTACGGGCTTTGATAGTTTGACGTTGCCGAGGCCGATTCAGAACCTGGTGGAGCTGGAACGAGGCCTTTTGCTGGTGTCGGGGCCAACCGGTTCAGGGAAATCGACGACAATCGCGGCGATCCTCGATGCTATCCTCCGGAGCCGCTCCACACATCTCATCACCATCGAGAACCCCATTGAGTACGAGTTCACCGGCTACACGGGGATCTCTCTCATCGAGCAGCGGGAAATCTATACGGACACCCCCAGTTTCGAGCAGGCCGTGCAGGGAGTTCTTCGGCAGAATCCCCAGATCATCCTGCTGGGCGAGTTGAGGGACCAAGAAACCACGGAAGCGGCCCTTGCCTTGGCGGAAACAGGTCACCTGGTTGTCACGTCGGTCCATGCCTTGAGCGCGGGGAAAGCGATCATGCGCGTGGCCAACATTTTCACCGGTGATCGGCGCGAGCAGGCATTGGCACAGCTCAGCGTCGCCCTGGCGGCTGTCATCTACCAGCGTTTGCTCCCCAGGGCTGATGGCAAGGGCATCGTTCCCGCCGTGGAAGTGATCCGGTCGCCAGATGTCTTCCGCCGGGCAATGGAAAACCCCGACTCCAATTTCGATGTCGCGGTAGATCGTGCGATTTACGGTGGATCTTTTGGTGCGGGAGCGGTGTACCGCCTGGAAGAGAGCCTCCATTCGCTCTACAAGAAAAAACTGATTTCCCTGGAAACCCTCGTCGCCCACGCCAACAGGCTGGAGTGGTTGGAAGCGCGGGTTGGGGAGCGGTTCTCTTAGGCATTGGCCCGGGATCCGGTGAAGTGAATCTTTGAAAGCTTGCCGGAGCTTCCGCCGCCCTGGGATCGCAGGGGTTATTTTCTTTGACAGCGGGTGCTGCTTGAGGCCCAGAGGTTTTCTTTTGGGTTGCTTTCCGCTCCCATCGCTCGCAGCCGCTCCCGCTGCTCGCCTTTTGAAGAGTTCTTGTTGTGATCATGGAAAATCCGTTACCGCCACGGCTGGCCGAGGATCGAGCCGGCCAGTGGGGGAAGTGGCTGGCCCTTCTGTTCTTGGCGGCACTTCTCTTCCGGCTGCTCAACTTGTGGTTGATGAGCGAGAATGCCTACCTGCTCAAGCCCCGAGGCGACGCGCTTTACAACCTCCAGTGGGCACGGGAACTGGCAATAACGGGATTCTCCCCTGGAACGGCCTACCACCAGGCCCCTCTTTATCCCCACATCCTCGGGGTCGCCTTGCGGTTTCTGCCCCATCCCTTGTGGACGATGCGTTTGTTGCAGGTGCTGCTGGGATCGCTGGTTCCGCTTCTGCTTGCTTTGGCGGCGTACCGGGTTTGCCGGCACCGCTTCGCGGCCATCTTCATTGGGGTCCTGGCGGCTTTTTATGGGCCGTTTGCTTTCTACGACTCCCTTTTGCTCAAGGAATCGGTGGGGGTCTTCCTGTTGTCGCTCTTTCTTTTTCTTGCAGTCCGCGACTTGGACCGACCGACTCTCTGGGGATGTTTCTCTTCTGGGCTGGTGCTGGGGATCTTCTGGATGGTGCGAGAAAACGCTCCGCTCCTGAGCCTGCCAGTTTTGGGCTTTCATTTACTGGCGGGGGGCTTCCGCCGTCCCACCCTGGGAAGGCGAATCTTACTTTCGGGGCTGTTCGCGCTGGGGACCGTGGTCTTCACCGGTGCCAACGTAGCTTCCAGCTTGTGGGGCAACGGAGAGTTTGCCCGGCCCGTCGTGATGAGCGGGGTCAACTTTTACCTTGGGAATCATCCCGACTCGGATGGCTTTTACCGGCCCATGGAGTTCCAGACGGGAAACGTGATGTCGGAGGTGGAGGAATTCCAGCGGGAAGCGGCCCGGAAGTTTGGTGAGACCATGGATCCCGGGCGAACGGGACTCTATTTCTGGTCAAAGAGCCTCTCCTTCATCCGGACCCAACCCTTGCGATGGCTTTGGCTCCAGGCAAAAAAGTTCCTGATCTTTTGGAATGCCTATGAAATCCCCGACAACTACGACATCCGGTTTACATCGCATTTTCTTCCCTATTTGGGGTATGCGCCGGGGTTTACTTTGGTGGCAGTGCTGGGGCTACTGGGACTGGCCCTGGGTGAACAGAATTCCCACCGACTGCTGTTTGCGGCGTTGATTGGGATCTACTCTGTTTCCGTGGCCCTCTTTTTCGTCTATGCCCGATATCGCCTCTTCGTCGTGCCCATGCTCTTGATCTCCAGTTCGTTGGCGGTAAGAGAATTTTTGGGCCGTCTGGAGCAAGGGCAATGGAAGAAACTATGGAGAGGGTTCAGCCTTGCCGCTCTTCTCCTGGCCTTGCCGCTCAATCCGGTATGCGCAGGCGAGGCGCGGCGAATCTCGAGTTTTTCCTGGGCCGCTTATGGAGGATACCTCTATGATACCGGGAGGAAACAAGAAGCGAGGGGGGCGGTGAACCGCTCACTTTCCTTTTCCCAAAAAAACGTCTGGGCCCATTTCTATCTTGGTGAGCTGGACTTTGAGGCAAGGCGTTTTCGTCAGGCGGCGGAGCATTATTTGAAGGGCTTTCCCCAGTCGGTGGACTCAGATTATTTTTTCAGAAAGGCCGCTGGGGCGCTCATGGCAGCCGGCGATAGAGTAGAGGCCATGGAATTGCTCCGGCGCTGGGAGAAGCTGGAGCCAGAAAACCCAGAACCAGCGCGTCTGCTGGCAGGGCTCCTTGGAAAAGAAGGAAGAGGGAGGCCAGCCGGCAGTGCCCCTCTAAAAACCCAGAAATAGCAGATAGATACAAGTGTTTCTCCGTTGCGCTCCGTGATGAGGACTACGGGTTGATGGAAACGTCGCCTGAGATTGCCTCACCACGATCCTGGATGAACAGGCCACGAGCGGAAAGGCATCTTCCAGCATGCAAACGAAGAAGATTGATGAGGCGACGAAAGTCTATTGGTCGGAGCTTCCGGCTCCGATCCGCCCATTCCGGATCTATTGGGGCGGCGGGAGGATTTGCCGTCTCGAACTCGGAAATAGCCCGCCAGAGACCCGCGCCGACTGGTGGAAAAAGTGGTTTGGCCCCGTGGAGATCAGGCGGAAAGATCTGCCTCAAGAGTGGGCCTTGAAGCTCGGCAGCTACTTCAGGAATGGAATTCCCCTCCCAGCCCTTCCCATGGATCTCCGAGGAACTCCTTTCCAATTGGCCGTCTGGAGAAGGCTAAAGGAAATACGCCATGGCCGGCTCACGACGTACGGCGAGTTGGCCCGCCGGGTGGGCCGCCCCAAAGCCTTTCGCGCCGTGGGCGCCGCCATGGGCGCGAACCCGATTCCCCTTCTGATTCCCTGTCACCGGGTTCTGCCTGCCAACGGAGCGCTGGGCGGATTCGGCGGAGGGGCAAGACTGAAAAGATGGCTCCTTTGGCGCGAGGAATCTCTTCCCCACGGACTTTTCGAGCAGATGGAGCTTTTTCCAGACCTCGGATGAGGGGCGAGGGCGCACAGGCTCTTTCGCACCCGTCCGTGGAGTTCGACTCCCGCGGCAAACGCCCGAA
>JAJRTK010000343.1 GCA_024278345.1 bacterium
AACGCGAAGCGTACAAAAATGTGGGCTGGGATCCCGTTGCCATTTGTTGCAACGGGAAGTTGAGCTGGCTCCCTGGTGGGTGCAGGGCAAAGCCCTGCCAGGGGGCGGGGGACGGAGTCCCCAGACGACCGCCGAGCGGAGCGCGGCGTTGTCCGAGGCCAAGTTTTTTCCCCGGCGACCATTCATTGTCCCGCTTTGCGTGGATACCCGCGAGGCCCACCGTACAGAATGCGGGTAGGGCACTCGTTGCTTTTCATTGCAACGGGTCCTTGCGAGCTCCCAGGCGGAGGCCCTGAACCGGAGCGAGCCGGAGCGAAGCAGAGACAATGGCCGCAGGCAGCCTCGCCCATCCTTTCGGCCACCCTCTCGAAAAACGCGTAGCGTACAAAGATGTGGGTCCAGGGAGCTAGCTTCCTGGCGAGGTCCTGAACCGGGGCCTAGCGGAGATAATGGCCGCGGGCCATAACCAGCGCTCCTGGCGGAGGTCCGGAGGCGGATCCTCCACCGGGTGGCCGATCCGAGCCTAGCGATAGCTGCCGGAGACACCACCGATGACCACCTCTCCCATCAGCTTCATGACAGAAGCTCTTCCATTGAAAATCGCGGATCCCGTGACCGCGCCATTTGCGCCCTCGCGGACCACAAGGCCCACGTCGATCACTTTGAGGCTCCAGTTGCGCCAGCGAAGGGCGTGCGTTCAGGCCGCCGCCGGAACTGAAAGGAGTTCCCGGCTCATGGCGCTTCCAAGGCAGGGGGCCCTTCGTTGGCCTGGCTGGCGACGATCCGAAGGAGATCTGGATCGCGCATAAGTTCCAGCAGTGGATTCTCTGACGACATGACAAAGCTCGTGCGCGTCGTAAAAGATTTTTCGTAGAGCTCCAGTATTTTTAGAAACCGGAAGAAGCGAGGACTTGAGCTAAAAGCCGCAGCCTTGATGGTGATGGCCTTCGCCACCGCCTCGCCCCGGAGCTCACGCACCCGGCGGTCCTGTTCTCCCACAATGGCGCCGAGGCGCTGCTCCTTAACCTGTTGGATGGTGCCGGCGCACGCGTCGCCGAGCTTGTTGTAACGGGCAATGTCCCGCCCCCGATCCTTGGTGATCTTGCTCGTGATCTCTTCATGCACCTGGTAAGCATAATTGAGGTATTTGAAGTGTAGATCCAAGAGCTTGATCCCGAACTGTTGTTGCAACACTTCGTTGGACGTCTCCAAGATGCTTTTCACGATTTCGGAGCGTAGCGCCTTGGACTCCTCCGTGCCGGTGGCGCCGATCAACTGTTTAGCGATTTTGTCGTACTCATCCAGCATCTTGGCGATCTCTTTGTTGGCCCGTGGCTGACACTCGGGGTAATCGACGAACAGAAACTTGAGGTCGGAGGCTGCTCGAGCCGCGAAGCTGCGCCCCTTGTCCCGAACGATGGTGGCCAACCGGTGCTCGCGAACCGCCGCCTGGATGCGCTTGGTGACCACGGAGTCCATGCTCCGGTGAGCTTGGGTGTCGGTGCCTACGGCCGTATAGAATCGCGTAGGCCCACCGGGAACCGGATCGATTTGCCAGCGGGCGAAGGCAGTAAAATCAATGGGTTTGAGCTCGGACGTGTTGGTATTGCGAGAGATGCTCTCCCAGCCTCGGACCCTGCTGTCGAGATAGCGGGGGTCTTGCAGGAAAGGCACCAAGAAATAGAGGCCTGGCTCCCGGCTTTCGTCGATAGGGTCACCGAACTGAGTGAGCACCACGACCTGGTCTGGTCGCACTGTGTAGAACGAGGCCCAGCCGGAGACGAAAATCACCAGGACAAGCACTATGATTACGATTCGACTTATCATGGTGAACCTCCGGATCCCAAGCTGACAAAGTCCTTGAGGGGCAGGTGCTTATAGATGCCGCTCCCCTTCTCGTCTTCGATAATCAGTTTCTCGTCGAGCTTCTGCAGCACGGTAGTCATGGTTTTGAGATACATCCATTGGCGCGTGATTTCAGGTGCCCGCTCGTACTCCACCGCCTTTGCCAGGAACGAGGAGGCTTCACCTTCCGCGTTCTCGATGACTTTGAATCGATCATTTTCCGCCTGGCCAATGGTCTCATTCTTGAGCCTTCGAGCCCGGCCAATGGCGTTGTCCTGTTCGGCTTTTGCATCGGCCAGCTCACCCTGGACCTTGGCCAGGGTCCGGGTCAGGTCGTCGAATGCTTCTCGAGCAGCCTCGGGCACGGCGGCGTTCTTGATGGCCACCTCGGTGATGATCACGCCGGTGGGGACCTTGTCACGTAGAGCTGCTTGGGTAGTTTCGTGGGCCAGTGTTGCGATCTCGAGTTGTTTGGTCGTCAGCACCTCGTCCAGAGAGTAGTCACCGACGATCTGGCGCATGACCGCCATGGAGATATCGCGGATCGTGGACTCCCGGCCCTTGATTTTGAACAGCCAAGCGTGGAGATCCTCGATCTTGTAGACCAGTGACCAGCGCACGTGGACCAGCATCAGGTCGCCAGTGAGCATCAGTGATTCGTAGGCTTGATACCTCTTGGAGAGCTCCGAATCGGTGCGGAACCCGAACTCCAGCCTCTGCTGCCTGTGGACTGGAGCCCTATAGACTTGGTCAATGATGGGAATCTTGGCGTGGAGGCCAGCCGGAAAGGTCTTCTGCAGAGGCTTGCCAAGCCGAAGAACGATCGCCTCTTCCTCCGGCTCAAGCTGAAAAAATATCTGGGTTACGGTGAACAACATGGCCACCGCGATGAGCCCGACCAACAGGGGAATTCGGTTTTGGTTCAGCATCTCCAGCAACGATTCGAGGTCTTCGGGAAACTTAGAGTTTGGCATTTTGCCCATGCTCCATTCGTTGCGGGCCAACAGCTTCTCCTTTGGGTGCGTTTTGCCTTCCGGATCCTGAGCCAGGGATTTGTCCGACAGGTGTTGGTTTGTCGGTTCTTCATCCGCCATCTCTCCAGCGCGAGGGCCGGTGGCCCGTTTCTTCCGTTCATTGGCCAGTGCGAGGATTTGATATAACAACTCCTCATAATCAGACAGTTCGCTGAGGAGATGCTCCACGTCCTCTTGTTGCTCATCAGCGAGCTCTTCTTTCGACAACACATCGAGGCGGCGCCTTGTTTTTGCAACCTCTTCGAGTGCCTCGAAGTGATGCTGGATCACTTCCTCCGTGGCCGCGTCGTCAAAGACGTCGGATCCATCGGGTGGGTCGAGCAGCTCTTGGCACTGCTTTCGCGCTGCCTCAAGCTGCCTCTCCACCGTGGAAGCGATTTTGGGTAACGGTTTGGTGGACGGAGAAAGATTGGGTTGCGGTTGTGGATTTTGCGTCTGCGGTCGTGGACGCTTCCCTCGCTTCGTGCGTTTTGGGCTCAAGTGTCGCGTCCTCCGTTCAACGAGCTCTGCCAACCGAACAGGGCCAGCGTGCGGGTCGATGCAAATCTGAAGCTCTGCCGATCCAGATGTTGGGCCACGATCATACAGAGCCAACCCAGATCAGGCAAAGGTCAGCCATGAGTAGGTACTTTTGGGGGAGAAATCCGGGTTAGGCGCCTGACATCTTGTTGAGAAGGGCTCGGCAGCTCATGGTGGGATCGCTTCCCTTGAAGACAGCCGAGCCGGCGACGACAATATCGACGCCTTCCCGGACGACGAGATCCACGTTTTTTTCGTTCAGACCGCCGTCCATTTGGATCAGGGTTGGCAGCCCCTGAGCCCCAATGCAATTTCGGAGCTTCTTGAGTTTTGGCAGGATCTCTGGAATGAAGCTCTGCCCTCCAAAACCGGGATTGACGGACATGAGTAGAACAAGATCCGCGAAGGGAAGTGCGTCGTCAAGAAGACCGAGCGGGGAGAATGGGTTCAATGCGATGCCCGCCGTAATAGGGCGGCCAAGCTTCTTTCCCTGTTCGCGGATGAGCGACAAGGTTCGGTGAAGGTGGCGACAGACCTCTGCATGGACGGTGATGTGATTCGCGCCCGCGTCGGCGAAGGCCGGGATGTAGTCATCGGGGTCCTCGATCATCAAATGGACGTCGAGCTTGAGTCGGCAGCGGGGGCGAACTGCCCGCACAATGAGCGGGCCGATGGTGATGTTGGGAACAAAATGACCGTCCATCACGTCTAGATGGAGCCAAGTTGCCCCGCCTTTTACAATGGCGGATACCTGCTCTCCAAGACACCAAAAATCCGCCGACAGTATCGAGGGCGCAAGGGCTACCATGGTCACTCTCCTCCGGACGCCGGCGGGAAAGCCGGAGTCGGGTCAGAACTTGGCGAAGGCGCCTCCGTCGGGGCGGCACCCAGGGTCAGAAGGACTCGCTGCCCGTCCAGCAACTGAGCCTGCGTGCCTCCGGGAATCTCAGGCAACGGCGCGAAACAGCTCGCGCCGGCTTCGCAGCGAACGGGTTGCTCCAGGGTTTTCCCAGACAGTCCGACGATCCGGAGGACCGGCCGCTGGACTCCTTGGGGAAGTTGGTACTTTACCACGCGATACAAAACAAGATCGGGCCCCTTTCCCACGATGAGCTTGAGACCGGTCCCACTCAAGGGATGCCCGGCGGGGGGGACCTGCTCGATGATTTTTCCCCGATTGTCCAGGCTACCTTTCCGGTACTCGATTGCGCTGATCCGGCCCAGCTCCCAACCCCATTTTTCCATCACCCGATCCTGATCCCGCCCCACGAGATCAGGAGTCACGTAGAGAAGAGGGGGCGGAGGCTTCGACAGGATGACCTCGATGAAACGGGTGGGAATCAAAGTCCCGGGAGGCGGTTCTTGAGCAAGAATCCGTGGGGGTCCGGTGCTCTGAACCTGGAGCACGGAGCCCAGTTGGAACGTCGTTGGGCGCAACTTGTTCCGCGCTTCTTCCAGGGGCAGCCCCAGGAGGTCCGGAACTCTACTTTCGGCCGGATCGCGCTCCAGGACAAGAACCACGGCGGAACCTTTCCAAACGCCAGTGCCTGCCCGTGGGATTGTGTGAGAAACCTCCAGATCCGGTGGCAACGAGGAAATCTCCGCGCCCGCCACCTCGGGCCGAAGCCGGGCTTTCGTCAGGGTCTCCAGGGCGGCGGCCAATTCCTGGTGGGCGACGTTCGGGATTTGCGCCACCAGGGCTCCGTGGAGCGAGATCAGGCCGTAGGCCGCCATGGAACCAAGGAGAAGGACCGGGAGAAAGCAGCCGCGGATTCCGGGAAACAGGGAGAGTCTCCTCCGCGAGCCCATTCCAGGCCACACGGTAGAACCCGGCGGGTCGGCAGGAAACAGGGAAAGACTCTCTTTCGGGCTACTCATGGGCTACCCGGGTCAGTGCGGTGATGTAGTAACCGTCTTCTCCGCCCGGTCCCCCGAATGATGCCCAGCCCGTGGGGGTTCGAGTCAGATCGATTCGGTCTTCGGTGGAGCGATGGCTTCGGGGCGGCACCCTGTCTGGAGGGGACTGAAGGGCGACTGGCGCGCAGCGGACGTGAGCGCCGGGAGCGGAAGCCAACCCAGAGAGAAAAGACGGGTCTTGATCCCTTGCATTCCTGGTGTTTGATGCAGCCCAGTTCCGGGCGCCGGGAAGCTCGGCCACGGTCCACGGGGAGCTGGCGGTGAAATCGGTGATGACGGAGTCAGTTTCCTCTTTTTCGAAGCTACACACGGAGTAGAGGAGCACCCCTTCCGGTCGGACCCAGCGGGTGGCCTGGTGGAGAAGAGCGAGTTGGATCTCGGCCATTCTTGCGGGATCCTCCGGCTTCCTTCTCCAACGGATTTCCGGGTGACGGCGGATCGTGCCAAGGGAGGTGCATGGGGCATCCACGAGGACCATCGAGCATTGGGCCTCCAGTGTCTCAAGGGATTCAATGCTTTCGGGAATCTCGATCGGGTCCAGGCCAAGATTCCGGAGGTTGCCCCGAAGGCGGTGGCGGCGCTTTTGGTTCCGGTCCCAGGCGATGATACGGCGGGTTTTGCCCAGGCATTGGGAGAGGACGATGCTTTTCCCCCCCGGGGCGGCGCAGAGATCGAGAATCGCTTGTTTTCCTCTCTTTTCCGGTTCCCGGGACCAGGCCGGGATCGCGGAGGCAGCGAGCTCACCCATCAGTTGGGACATTCGGCTTTGGACGTAGAAGCCCTGGTGGTATTTTAGGGCCGCGAGGAGATCCGAGGCCCGTGTGAGTTGAATTCCCGCCAATCCCGTGAGTGGGATAGCAGAAAGTTTCTTGGAATGCAGCCAGTGGAGGGCTTCGGCCACGCTCCAACGGTCCAGGTTGACCCGGAGGTCGATAGGGGGTTCCCGGTTGTTACCGATGCACCAGCGCCGCGTCTGTTCCAGGCCCATTCGTTCGATCCAACGCTCCACCAACCAGACGGAATGGGAAGTCTCAAAACTGATTTTCTCGGCTTCGCTCTTGCAGCGTCCCATCGCCAGCGCCGATAGTTCTTCCCAGCGCCGCGAGAGGTTTCGGAGGATCCCGTTGACGAAGTTGGCTATCCCTTTGTGACTCACCCGCCGGGCCAGGCGAACCGATTCGTTCACCGCTGCGTGTGCGGGAATGCGGCTGTGGCAGGAAAGCTGGAATGCCCCGAGCCGCAGGAGATTCAAGACCCGGGGGCGTAGAGATTCCAGGGGGCGCTGGCTCAGCATGCGGAGCAGCTCATCCAGATGGAGCCGATGGCGGAGAGTTCCCAACACCAGATGGCGTAGAAGCCCCACTTCGTGGGCTTGATGGCAAGCTTCCAGATCAAGGCTCCGAAGCCCCAGTAGCTCGCTCATGGGATGGCGTGGATCATCCGCCAAGCAGAGCAGATCCAGGGCGAGGCGCCTTACGTTCAACGGTTTCATCGCGTTATGCGAGTCCGGGGCCATACTGGAGAATCAGCATCGTTACGTCATCGTGTTGGCTGGCACCACGGGAAAAATCGTCGATGGCCTGTTCCAGGGCGTCTTGGATTTCTGGAGCTGATCGGTGGAAGTTCTGGCCGACGACTTCGATGATCCGGCCGAGCCCGAACTCCTCGCCAGCGCTGTTGCGGCTTTCGCTCACTCCGTCGGTAAAGAGGAGCAGCGTGTCCCCCGCGGCAAGCTGAATCGTCTCCGATTCATACTCCAAGCCGGGAAATGCTCCCAGAAGCAGGCCTCCCCGCTCAAGCCTTCTGTGAGTGCCATCTCGCGAAAAGAGGAAGGGGGGATCGTGGCCCGCGTTGGTATAGGTGAGTAGGCCATCGGAAGTGAGGGTCCCGTAAAAGAGGGTCACGAACTTTTCCGCCGCCGACTTCTTGTGAAGGTAATTGTTGACCCTGGCAACCGTCTTGTTCACTGGGCCCGCGAATTCCGCTTGGGCAGAGAAAATGCCGTCCACGAGGCACATGAGAAGCGCCGCCGGGATTCCCTTGCCGCTCACATCTCCCACGACGAATCCGAACAGCCCCTCTTCCATGGGGTAATAGTTGTAGTAGTCGCCTCCGACACTCCGAGACGGCCGGCTGACGGCGGCCACCGACAGGTAAGGCGTGCTGGGCGGATTGACGGGAAGGAGCCGCTCTTGGATGATCCGAGCCACGTTGAGCTCTTCTTCCATCCGCTTTTTTTCCAGCTCTTCCTCGTGAAGACGTGCGTTTTCAATGGCGATGGCGGCGTGAGACGCAAGGGACTCCAAGAGCCGAAGCCCCTTCTTGGTGAAGTCCTGGGACTGCGTCTTGTTATCGACGTAGATGATCCCTAGAAGGCGAGGCTCCTCGGCCTCGTGGCCGAAATAGGACACGATGAGTGGCACGCACATGATGGTCTTCAGCTCCAGAGCCAAAATGCTCTGCTGGTTCCGAAAACGCTCATTGTCATCGACGTTCACAAGGATTTCCGGCTCCCCTGTCTCCACCACTCGCTCGACGACGCTCCGGGAGATGGCGTGGGCTTCCGTTGCAAGCGGCTCGCCATTGAAGTTTCGGGCCACGGAGAAGTTCAGATCTCCCTTATCGCTTCGGAGCATCAGAAAACCCCGCTCCGCGCCCGTGACCCGAAGAACCGCGTCCATGACCATACTGAGGACGTCTCCCAACACAAGAGAGGAGCTCAGGGCCTTGGTGACCTCCAAAAGGAGCATCAAAGCCTGGTAATCCTCCTTCGTCGTGTCCCGCAAGTCGCCGAGGCGGAGGTTGACCGAGTCTTCCTGCGATCCCTCCAAATAGAGGAGCCGGTAGGCATGATTCCTCCCCAAAGTCATGAGATCACCATCCCGGAGACGGTGATCGGTGACGCGGCGGCCATTGACGAAGGTCCCCTCCTTGGAGCCTAGATCCCGCAGCCGCCAGTTTCCGTCTTGCAGGATGACTTCCGCGTGGTATCTGGAAATGTGCGGGTCACTGACCTGGACATCGTTGTCGGAACGCCTCCCGATGGTCAACGTCCGGTTTTCCAGTTGGAAAGTCGTTTCTTCACCGTGGCTTTGCACCACCTTGATTCGAGGGCGCTTGAGGGCGTTCGGCATCGGCCCTTCCTTAGGGGAATAGAGGGATTCTCAAGTGGGAGATGGGGCAAGGATGATCATGGCGGTAACAACCGGTTCCGTCAAGAGTTTCCTCAAGAAAAAAAACGAGTCAACGCTCTAGGTAGTAGAAGCTCACCGCCCGGAACTGGTCCCGACGGCCCAGCAGGTTGCCATTTTCCTGTTGTACTACCAGTTGAGCGGCGAAAGGAATGGCATCGGAAACGAAAAAGCGGTACGCTTCCAGGTCGGGCTGGAATGGGTCCTGGACCGACGTGACACCGGTGAGGGCAGCGCTGCCGATGCCGCCTTCGAAGCGCCAGTGAGCGTTGAACAGATCGGCGATTCCCGTACCCCCATGGGTCTCCACGCCATCAATGTTGAAGAACTCGTCTCCTTCCAGGCCATAGGGTTTGCTGAAGGAATCCAGGACCAGGTGGAGTCCCACAAAATGGCCCCGACCGGGCACCTCCAACACGGAAAACCGGCGCTTGGCATCCACGATAGCGGAGTTGAAGGTCCCGTACAGATAAAGGGCGTCGTCTCGGACAGGCTCGGCATCATAGTAGATTTCGCAGGTAACATTGTGGGATCGACCACCGTTGACAAGCTCCACTCGGGCAGAAGCCCGGAAGGGCATGGGCAAAGCCAGGTAGAGAGTCCCATCGGCCAGGCTGCCCTGGTGGAGGCTCTGGAAGTCACCTCGCCGGTAAAAGCTCCCAAAACCCGTTCCCAAGGGAACCTCCACCGACGGCTGAGCCTCTCCATCCCAGGAGATGCGAAGATCAATACTCTCCAGATCAGCAGACGTCACCAGGGGGGCATAAATCCGCAAACCCCGAATCCTACCGGGTCCTTGAAGCTCCCCCAGCAGGTTCGTCCCCCGTTCCAGGGGACCGTCGAAGGCCACTCGTTGGGCGGCGAGCTCCATCCGGTTGGCGAATTGCAAAGGAGTTCGCCAGTCCGACAAGATCTCTTCCAAAGCACCTGCATCGGCCTCGCTCAGACCAAGAGACCCGTCCGCCCGGCGTATCGGAGACGGTTCCACGATCTGGCCACTCAGGTCCAGAAGATTGATCTGGTAAAGAAAACGGTTCGCCGGAGCCGGCGCGTTCGGCGGCGCCGGATTCGTCACCGTCACCTTCACGGAGGAGGCAAACGAGATGGGCACATAGCAGTAGAATCCCCGGCCATTGACGCCGTCGGGGTTCTTGTGGCGGTTGACCAGAGGATGCAGGAACGGCGATGTTCCACCGGCAAAAAACAGGTTCAAGGGAAGGGAAAAAAGCAACCTCCCATCAGTTTCGACATTCAGAATGGCTCGCGGGTCAAACCCGGGAACCGTCGTTTCACCCGATTGAACGCGGCTTGTCATCCAGATCCGAGTGATCACTCCCGGCCCGTTGTGCCGGGCAAGAAGATAAGTATTGCCCCCTTCGTCTCCCAAGTAGTGGTTGTAGTCCTCGTTGGAAGCCGGCTCGGGATCACGAGAAGAAAAGAGCTGGCTGACGCCCAATCTGGGAGAATCCAGGTGGGCGGCGCCACCAAGGAGTAAATAACCTACGGACGACGACAACGAGGCCCCGAAGGGCGTAGGCGTCGGTTCTGGACCCGGGGAAGGATCTTCCCTGGCCGAACCACATCCACTCAGCAGAATGGACGCGAAGGCGAGTTTTAGGAAAAGGGGGCTTGCTCCGTGGGATCTGCCATCCACCAGTCTTCTCCCGGGTCGAGGAAATCCGTTCTTGCCACTGGACCTCACATGATATCATCAATGAGAAGGTTCCCAGAAAAGGCCGGGCTTTTTCTTGGGTTGCGTTCCGCTCCCGTCGCTTGCAGCCGCGCGCGCCACTCGCAATTGGTGCGTGGCCTGATCTTCGACATAGACCGAACTCGGCCGCCATCAATTTCCTTCCGTTTGGCCAAAAGGTGACCCATGCCATCCTTCACTTCATTCTTGTCTCGGGCCGGTTTTCACGGTGTCCGCCCCTCTTTTCCCCTGGTGCCTCGCTCCAGGTTCTTAGGAGTTATCATCCTTGGCGGTCTCGCCTTTGTCAGTAGAGCCGCCGACGCTTCAGCCTCTCCTCTCACCCTGTACTTCAGCGATCCCATCGGCCAGACTGGGCCTCGTGACGACTGCTCCGCCCCCATCTGCCAGGCCCTCTTGCGGCGAATCCAGGCCGCCCATCAATCCATCGACTTCGCCATCTACGGCCTCCGCAACCAGTCGGCCATCCTCCGGGCCCTCGTGAAGGCGCAGGCCCGGGGAGTGCGGGTCCGAGGGATCGTGGATCAAGATATCCATGGCCAGAGCTACTACAGCTCGACTCCTCAGCTCATGAAGGCCCTCGGCACGGTCCGATCAGACTACTCCCACGACATCCGGGAAGCCCGAAACCGCCGACCGTATGTTGGTGGTCGTGGCCGCTGCCCCCGTCCGGCCGGGTTCCTCGGTCCCCTCCAATGCCTTTCTTACGACATCGGAGACGCCTGTCTCCAGGTCGCCCATGCCAGCCGCGAGCCCATCGACTACAAGGGCGATCTCATGCACGACAAGTTCTTTGTCTTCGACGGGCGGAGCGTTTGGACCGGCTCCGCCAACGTCAGTGACTCGGGGACCGGGGGCTACAACGCGAACCTGGTGGCTCTTTTGGACTCGGCCCAGGTCGCCCGGTGGTACACCGAAGAATTCGAGCAGATGTGGAGCGAAGGTCGGTTCCATCGCTTCAAGTCCAGGCATGGCAAGATGTTCGCGAAGCTCTCCGATGGCACCGACGTTCGAGTCTACTTCTCCCCCAAAAGCCGTACAATTCCGCGGGCGGTTCGTCCTCTGATCCAGGGCGCTCGGCGCTCCATCGACATCGCGGTATTCTTTCTTACCCACAAGGATATCACCCGCGACTTGATCCATGCCCACCAGCGCGGAGTCCGTGTGCGAGTCATCCTTGACGCCACCGCGGCCAAGAACGGGTACACAAAACACGAGATCCTTCGAGCTGCCGGGATCCCTGTCAAAATCGAAAACTGGGGCGGCAAGATGCACGCAAAAAGCGCCGTTATCGACGGAAATATCGTGATTGCCGGGTCCATGAACTGGACCAGCGCCGGCACGGGGACCAACGACGAGAACACCCTTCTCATCGAGAGTCGAGTTTATGCCGCCCAGTACCAGAGATGGTTTGACCGCTTATGGGACTCCATTCCCCTCCGGTGGCTAACCCACCGGCCCGACCCCGAATCCCGGGACTCCGGCTTTTCATGCACCGATGGCGTGGACAACGATTTCGACGACCTGGCCGACAATTCCGACCCCGGTTGTAGTCCCACTCCGCCACTTCTGCCCGCTCTTCCTCCCCAGAAGATAGTTCCCAAGTCCGAGGCCATGCGCCTCATCAAGGCCGTGGTCACCCGTGGCGGCCTCAAGCTCTATTATCTTCCGGGGACCAGGCAGTACAGCTCTGTGAAGATTGATCCCACTCGCGGCGGCCGCCTGTTTTGCAGTGTGAAGGATGCCAAAGTGGCGGGCTGGACTCAAGCTGGTCACTGACACCGGTCGCCGGTCATCGCCTGGGTTCACCACCGATGGACGAGGTCCCCTGGACCAAAAAAAGCGGGTGGTGCTCTATGGTTAGGGCATTCACGCCCGGGCCGCTTCACTGAGGCCCTGCCCGCTTCCATGGCTGAAAGTAGTCAGGCCTCAGCCCAGAGACCAACGGTAGGTCGCTCACAGGCGTGAAAACCAACTGCTCTAC
>JAJRTK010000344.1 GCA_024278345.1 bacterium
CGGCATCTTGCCGCTGGAGAAAGGGTGGCCCCACCATCTTGCCGCTGGAAAAACGGCAGCCCCAGCATCCAGCCGCTGGAAAAACGGCAGCCTCAGCATCCTGCCGAAAAGGTGACACCACCATCTTGCCGCTGGAGAAAGGGTGGCAGCGGCATCCAGCCGCTGGAGAAAGGGTGGCAGCGGCATCCTGCCGCTGGAAAAACGTCAGCACCGGCATCTTCTTTCAAGCACATACACCATTGCGGAACGAGTGGGCGGCGGAAACCAGCCCCCGGCCGTTGCCGAGGAAGCGCGGGAAGCGGAAGCGAAGCGCCGCCGTGGATTGGCCGGAGGGGCCGCGGAACGAAGCTCGGCACGCCGGAGGTCGCCCGGGCGCTCCCAACGGCGAGCCGGTGAGAGCCCCGGGGCTGTTGGTTGTGGACCCGGCCGGGTTCAGGGAACGCAGGTGAGAGCCCGGGCCACCGTCTCCTTCGTGGTGGCGTGGAACCAGAAACAGAGCTGCTTACAAAGGGTTGTCTCGTCCCGATCCCGGAACCCGACATAGCAGACGGGAAGTGCCTTCGATGCCCGTCGAATGCCCCCTTGCCATCCCGCCTGCCATCCTGGCGCCGGCCCGCTTGATCCAGTCTCAGTGGACCGGCTTCTTCGACGGCTGTTCCCAAAGTTCTCTTGGGCGCTTACGTCCGAAGCCCGGCTTGCGCCGCGGAGCCGCTGCCGGCCTGGTGGCGGCCTTCACAGCGGTCTCCCGGATCATCTTCTGGTAGCGCTCCACTTGGAGCCGGTTCCATTCCTGGAAGTCCGGCTCCCCGTTGCGCCGGATCAAGAGGTCCGTGTAGACGCCATGCCGCGTCAACGCCAGGCTCCCCTTGACCTGGTGGAGCGTCGCCAGCGCCACTGCCAAGGGATCGCTTTCCGGAAGGCCCCGTGGGCTTTTCGAATCTTCCAATGTCCCATGAAGAGAACAACTTGCCCTCCTTCCCTCCAACCGGTAGACGCCCCCGTCGGGACATCTCACGGGCCCCAGGGCACGCATTCCACCCGTCAACGTCGCCAGCCGCTTGTCGCGGCCATCCAGCGCTCCCGCCTTCGCGATCCCCTCGAGGGCTTCCAGGCGGGCAAGGTTTCTGCGGCAGCGGGCACGGTGGCGCGCCTCCGCCTGGACCAGGATCTCGTCCCTGAGGAAGGATGCCCGGCGAAAATCGACGCCGAAGAAAGTGTTGGCAATCGTGGGATCTTGCTTCCCGTCCGCCACGGCCCGCCGCGCTACATCGAGTTCCCGTTCCCGGTCCACCAGGCGTTGCACCAAGGCCAGGGCGTTCTGTTCGCCGCGCTCCTCTTCCGTCCCGGCTTTCGGCTCTCCGGCGCCATCCAACCCACGCCGGGAAGACGTCTGCACCATGAAGAGCCTCTCCTCTGTCAGAACGAAGAGGGGCGCTCCTGCAGCCCCCGATGCCGGGACACACAGGAGCCGGATCCCCTCCGGCAACCCTGCCTCCCGGATGGACCAGATCTCCCTGTCCTGCATGCCCACCAGCCGCCGGAAAAATGTCGCGGCCAGCGGCGCATCCCGAACCTCCAGGCGGGCGTACGGCACGGCCGGAGCCCCATTCTCTCCACCCACCGGCGGGATCACCAGGAAATTCACCTCGCTGCCCACCCAGTCCAGCGGTCCGGCAGTCTTCAAGTCCCAGCCAAGGCTGATCGACAGGGCCGCCAGCCATAACCGCATGGAGGACTGCCTAGTGCCGCTCCCCTCCCTGGCGAGCCCCTTCAAACTCAAATCCATGACAGCCATCGACGCCATCACCCCCGCCGAGGGCAGCATCGCTTCCCCGCCAGCCAACGCTCTCGGCGATCCAGGGCTCCACGACGAAATCCCCAAACCCCTCGAGCCCGGCCGAGGAAGCACGTAAGTCGAGAAACGCAAAGACGGCTCCAACGACACCTCGATGCCCACGGGATCAAGAAGCCTGGACCAGAATCCCCCCCTGAACTTCCGCGCGAACTGCTCGTAAGCACGCTTCTCCAAAATGGAAATCCCCGCCACTGGCGTCTTCGACAGAACCGCAGGGCGCTTCCGCCTCCCGTGATGCCCGCACCGAAAAACCGAGGCACCGCCGTCGAAAACATACCGCCCACGATGAGGACAGACTGGCCGGTAGGCCAGGTAACCCGCCGCCTCCAACGACTCCAACGAACGCAAATCCTTCCCTTCCATCCTCGACAAATCCACGGCCGAGTCCAGCATCGACAGGTTCTTCATGCAACGGTCCCGCCGCAGCACCGCAATCCGAAAACCAGGAGAAATCAAGCGCTTGTAAAACTCGCTGGAAACGAAAAGAAAACCGTCACCCCCGGGAAGAAGCGAACGCATCGCCAACAACTCCTTCTCCTCTTTCAAAGAGCGCCTACGACCTCCACCAGCATCCAACACCTGCTCCAACGACGCCAGGCTGTTGGAAAACAACCGGTACCTCCCCACCACCGCACGATACACCAAACCGTCCATCCCCAAATCCACCACCTCGATGGAAACCCCCTCCCACTCCACCCGGTCCACCCCCCCCACCGGCCCCAGAAGACCGCCGAGCCTCGTCCCACGCTGCCAACGCATCATCCAGCCGCCCCGGATCCAACACCTCCAGGATCAGCGTCAACTCCGGAGCAACCGACAAATAAGGGTCATCCAGAACCAGAACCAGGCTCCCCACGGCCTCCCGGTAGACCGCCCGCGACTCCTCATCACTCTCCAACCCCAACTTCTGCCCCAGCGAAAACGGCGTTCCATCCAAATGGAGAAAATCCGACAGCCGGCCCACGCTCCCCTGCCACAGACTCACGTCATCCGCCAGGCGAAGGGCTGCCGAAGCCTTCCTGAACCCCAAGTAAAGCGAGTCCACAGGGCAAAAAAACACCGCCGGCAACTCCGGCCCCACCCCGGAACCTTGCACCAACTCCACCGAACCAAGCTCCGGACCCCGAAGACGATCCACCGACTCACTCCACCGAACATCCCGAGCCCGCTCACCCTCCATGAGCACTTCGTCCAGCCCAAGCGTCGCCTCGACCGCCGACAACCCGCTGATCGACAACAGCTCGCCAAGGATCCACGTCCCTCCTCCTCCCGTTGCAGCTTCCGGAGCACGAGGCACCCGGATCCCCCGCCGATGCGCCGCCAGCGCCACGTAATAGGGCCAAAAACCATCCGTTTCACCAGGCTCCAGCAACCCTGCCAATTCCCGCACCGAACCCCGAAACCCCGCCCCATCCCCCGAGCCCAACGCACCACCTCCCGCCGACTTCGTGGAACACGCCGCCAGACAAATCATTACGGCGACACCACGCCAACCAACACGTCCCCATCTCAAACCACCCATTCCTTGCCTCCTTTTCGGAAATCATGATGCCCGCGAAGCACACTGCTCCCAAAAGAATCGCGCCACCACTTCGCAGCTATCGTGCCAACTCATCGTTGACCAAAAAATGGCCGACAAACCGACTAACCTGTCTCGAAAAAACACCCTGCCAACTCCGGGGTGAGGTCCGCTCGCGTCGCCCGCCATCCGGCCGGCGCCACTCGCCATTCACCACCGCCCTCACCATCGCCCATCCCCAAGGAGACCCCCACCGCCCGACGACCGCCCCTCTTCCCGATCCCATGACCGAACACGTTCCCGAATTGTGTTACTCTGGCGCTTACGCCAACGCGGCCAGTGCAGTTTCCCCGCCACCCCGCGGAACCTCCGTCGCTCCGCCGACGAGTCTCCTTCACCGTCGACAAGAGAGCCCACCACTCATGCACCACCCCCCAAAGAGTAACCATCAGAGTTACCCCCCCGAGAGCTCACCGGAACCTACCCACGCCTCCCCAGGAACCCGGCAGCCTCTCCGCCTGTCCGGGCTGGAGATCGCCGGGTACTGCCTGCATCTCTTGGTCCCGGCCCTGGCCGTGCCAATGCTAGGGATCCTCCTGGCCCGCGCCTGGAGGCTTTCTCCCGATCCAAGAGCGCTCTTCCTGGGCGGGATGGGGACCGGCGCGGTCTACCTCCTGGACCGCCTCCTGGAGCCACCAGCCCCATCCCCAGAAGCCGCGCCGCCAGGATGGAATACGAGCCAGCCTTCGGGGGAAAGGGAGATCGCGCCGCCAGGATGGAATACGAGCCAGCCTTCGGGGGAAAGGGAGATCGAGTCCGCGGAGTGGCGCCAGCCTAACGATCCGGCTTCCAGGAGGTATCTCCCCGCGGGCCTCCGAAGGATCTCCTGGTGCCTCGCAGCCGGGTTCTCCTTTGCCGCTTTCTGTCTCGCCATCTCCAGCTTCTGGCGCTCATGGAAGGCGTACCTGGTCATGGGGGCGAGCCTGGGCCTTCATCGCGCGACGAAGGCTTGGCCCGCGGGGAAGACCTTGCCCGTGGCTCTTTGTTGGACCGTGGGCGCGGTGGTTCTGCCCTTTCCCGGAGTTTCGGGCCGCTGGGAACTGTTGTGGCGCCCGGCCTCGCTGGCGGTCTTTCTCCTGGTGGCTGCCGGTTGTCTTCTCTGCGACTGCAAGGATCTGGAGCGGGATGCCGCGTCGGGAAAAAGGAACCTCTCGGTCCTCTTGGGCTTTCGCCGGACGCTCCTCTTGGCGGAGGGCCTCGCCATGGCCGCGCTGCCTTTGGCCTGGTTGGGGAGCGCCCCGCTTCTGTCGGTGACGATCCTCGGCTACCTCGGGCTCTACTTCTGGCCAGCCGGCCTGGCCGACGGGTTCTGGGGCGCCCTGCTCACCGACGCTTTCCTGGCACTGCCGGGACTGATCGCTTGGGGGTAAGGGCCCGCGCATCCCGTGAGGGCAGGCAACCCCCGGAAGGGATTGCGCATGCGGACCTCCCGGCCCGCACGGGCCACCCGTGGGACGAGCCCCCGGCAGGGAAGGGCTTTTGCGGGTAGGGTATCAACGCAAGGCGGGACACGCACCAAAGAAACGATGCGGAGCGTCGACCATGAATGTGGGTCCATGGAGCGATGGCTCCCTGGTGGGTGCAGGGCTTCGCCCTGCCTGGGGACCGGGGAGAGAGTCCCCGGACGGGTAACGCAAAGCGTGACCCGCTGAGTGTAGCGAGGCGTCCGCCCTGGCGCTCGAGGTTCCGCAAACCTCAAAGTGTCCCGCTTTGCGTGGATGGCCCGGGCAGGTCTCCCCGCCTGCGTGCGCATTCCGATCATTGACTTCTGGTAGCCAATCTGGTCGTAATGGATGAACCGACTTGGCCGGGTATGGCCGAGGGCTCAAGCAGGGAGCTGACCAGGTGAAGCTGAAAGGGAAGGACGCGCGATATCTTCGGGGGTTGGGCCACAAGCTCAAGCCCATCGTGACCGTGGGCAAGGAGGGACCGTCGGACGCGGTTCTGCGGGCCATCGACCTCGCCCACGAGCACGACGAACTCTTCAAACTAAAGATCCTGGACGGCTGTCCCTACGACCGCCGGGAGGTCGCGGCCATCCTCCAGGAGAAAACCGATTCCCAGGTGGCGCAGGTTCTTGGTCGGACGCTGCTCCTCTATCGGCGCCACCCGGAAAAGCCGAAGATTCTCCTTCCGTCGGAGCGGGCTTAGAGGGCGGAGAGGAGGTTTCTCATGGGAAGCGGGCCTGGCGGGAGGGAGTTGGGGCGTGCCCCGGACCCGGGACTTCCGGTTTTGGCTCCGGGCCGTGACAGGCGAGCAGCGGTCGGCTGGAGGGGAACTCACCCCCAAGCCGTGGGTCGTGCCGATGCGAGCGGAATGCAACCCCATGCAACAACAAGGGAAGTTCCAATCTGTGCCTCGGCTGCAAAGCACTTGGGGAATTTGGGGGGCGTGGCGGTTTTGCCGGCGCTCCTTCTTCTGGTGGGAAGCGTGGGCTGGGCTGGGCCGGTGGAGGTGGAGCTGATCTTGCCGCCGGCTTTGCCTTGGAGCGGACAGAGTTTGCAGCTTGCCTTGGGAAAAGAGGAGCCCTGGAGCACCCCCTGCGAGAAGAGCGGGCTCTTGCGGACGCCGCGGTACCCGGAGACCGTGGCCTGGCTGAAGAAGTTGGTGGCGGCGGCTCCGGAGCTGGAGATGGTCAGCCTTGGCAAGAGCTGGGAAGGCCGGGAGATTTGGATGATCGTCGCCTCGGCCGACGGGGCGTTCACGCCGGAGGCTTTGAAGAAGATCGGACAACCGACGCTCCTGGTCCAGGCCGGGATCCATTCCGGCGAGATCGACGGGAAGGACGCCGGGATGATGCTGCTTCGGGACATGACGGTCCGGGGCGTGCGGCGGGATCTCCTGGAAGGGGCGAACCTGCTGTTCGTCCCCATTTTCAGCGTCGATGCCCACGAGCGGTTTTCCGCGTACGGCCGGATCAACCAGCGGGGGCCCGTGGAAATGGGATGGCGCACCAACGGCCGCAACCTCAATCTCAACCGCGACTACGCCAAGTTGGACACCCCCGAAATGCGGGCCATGGTCCGGGCCCTGGACACCTGGGATCCCGATCTTTACGTCGATGTCCACGTCACCGACGGGACTGATTACCAGTACGACGTCACTTGGGGCGCCAATGGCGTGCAGGGGTGGTCCCCTTCCATCGCCGCCTGGCTCGATTCCCGGTTCACGCCGGCCGTGGCGGAGAGCCTGGAGTCCTGGGGGCATTTCCCGGGGCCGTTGGTCTTCGCCGTGGATCCGCGGGATATGCTTCGAGGGAATGCCGGATGGATGGCCGGGCCCCGGTACTCCCACGGGTATGGCGACGCCCGGCACTTGCCGGCCATCCTGGTGGAGAACCACTCGCTGAAGCCCTATCCCCAGCGGGTGATGGGCACGTACCTCTTCGTGGCGGAGGCCATGCGGGTCCTGGGCCGGCACGGGCCTGAACTGCGGGAGGCCATTCGCCGGGATCGGGCTCGGCGTGCCGATCCGGTGCCCCTTTCCTGGAAGCGTTCGCCAGGGCCTCCGCCGCTGGTGGAGTTCTTGGGCGTGGAGCAGCGGCTGGTGCCCTCGGCCATTTCCGGCGCGCTGCGGGTGGAGTGGACGGGAAAGCCCGTGACGCTCCGGATTCCTTTCCTTGCCCAGGAGCAGGTGGACCTGGCCGTGCCCAGGCCGGCAGCCTACTGGATCCCGCCATCGTGGCCGGAGATCATCCAGCGCCTCCGCCTTCACGGCATCCAGATGGAGCCCTCCAGGGACGGCTGGACCGGCGACGTGCGGATGTTCCGCCTGGGCGAGC
>JAJRTK010000345.1 GCA_024278345.1 bacterium
AAACAAGACGCAACGCGTCGTTTTGCGTTCGACGGTCGTTGCGCGCGGGTCTCCCGTCCCGCACGCCCTTCCGGCGGTCAACCGGATCCCGCCGGCCGTTTCCATGCCACGACTTCGAAACCGGGGCGTTTCCGGCGTCCGGGCCGCGCCTCGATCTGCTCGGCTCGCGTCTTCTTTTGTTCGGGTACGTGTCCCGGCTAAAGTTGATGCTCCCCCCCGGGTATCCACGCAAGGCGGGAGATTCCCGGGACTGTGGAATCGCAAGCTGTACGCTGCGCGTCTTTTTTGGGTTTTGTTGCGTGTCCCGGCTTAACAATCATGGTGGAGTGGCCAACACCCCGGAAAAATGAAAGAACAGGCGGAATCTTCCATGGTAGGTGGAGACCCGCGCCCCCTGGGGCGTGCTGGACGGTGGGGCGAGATTTCCCTTATGTTGTTGGGACGACCCGAAGAGCGAGGGCCCACAGGCCCGCACGGCGGCGCGGAGCCGGGTCGCCCCGGCGGCAGCCGGTCTCTTCGGGGAGACAAGGTTTGGAAAGCGGGAGGAGAGGAGAAGTCATCGATGAAGATTTCTTTTGGGGAAGCCTTCTTGAGGGCCGCCGTGCGCGGCGTGGCCAGCCTGGTGCCCGGCGGAGTGGTGGTGGAGACGCTGGTGGAAGAAGTGGCCATGCCGTTTTGCAAGGCCGGCTGGAAATGGCTCCAGGACCGCCCGGAGGCGGAGCGCCGGGAAGCGATGGAATCGCTGGCGCGGATCCCCGTTTCAGAGGCGCGGCAGTTGGTGAGGGCCGAACTGACGGCCGAGCTGGGGAAGACCGGAACGGCGGTGGAGACGCCGGAAATCCTCGTTTCGTATCTCTCCATGGTGCCCATGACGGTGGCCCGGTCGGTGGCGCGTCCCGACGACGGTGGAAAGACCTCGGTCCTCCTGTCCCAGCTTCCCAAGAGCGGGTCGGAGCTGGGGCGCTTTCTTCCTCTGCGGTTGCCACGCTTCCGGCCCGGGGACCAGCTGTCGGGAACGGATTACGACCTGGTGGAGTTGTTGGGACAGGGCGGATTCGGGGAAGTCTGGAAGGGTCAAAATGTCATGCGCCCGAAAGAGGCTGTACGGGCCTTCAAGTTCTGCCTGGACCCAGCGATGGTGTTGACGCTGCGCCAGGAGGTGGCGCTTCTGAACCGGATCGCCGAAAAGGGTTCCCACGAAGGCATCGTCCCCCTTTTGAGGACGGCGCTGAGGGCAGACCCGCCCTACCTGGAGTACGAGTACGTGGCCGGAGGCGACCTTTTGGGTTGGCTGGCGTCGTTCGGGGGGAAGGCTCCGCCGGCGGAGAAGGTGAGAAAGGTGCTGCGGATGGTGGCGGAGGGCCTGGCCTTTGCTCACGAAGCGGGGATCGTACACCGGGACTTGAAGCCGGCGAACCTCCTAGTGAATCGTGAAGGTCGAGTGAAGATCGCGGATTTCGGGATCGGAACGGTGGTGGCGAAGGTGGAGGGGCAGCGGCAGGCGAGCCAAGTGGTCTCGGGGCTGTCGATGTTGCGGGGTGCGTGTACGCCGCTGTACGCGCCCCGAGAGCAGCGGCAGGGAAAGAAGGTGGGCGGCAGTGCGGACATCCACGCGTTGGGGGTCATCGGGTACCAGTTGCTCCTGGGTGACGTGACGCTGAGCCTGACGCCGTACTGGCAGGACGAACTGACGGAACACGGGGTTCCAAAGGAGTTCTTGAGGGTGTTGTCGGGATGCCTTGCCTCGCCCGGGAAACGTTTTCAGAACGGCGGGGAACTTCTATCGGCCCTTGGAGGCGAGAAAAGATTGGTGTCGGCGCCAGGCGGTTCGGCGGAGGCCACGCCGCTGGTGGAGGTGACGCCCAGAGGACCAGAGGAGGAGGAGAAAGGGGAAAGCGCGACGATACGGGAGGCGGAGCTGCGGGCCGGTTCGACAACGGTGCTGGACATCGCCGGGGTGGAGCTGGAGATGCTCTGGGTACCGCCTGGACGG
The DNA here is from genome assembly GCA_024278345.1 of bacterium. Lineage (GTDB taxonomy): Bacteria > CSSED10-310 > JAJRTK01 > JAJRTK01 > JAJRTK01 > JAJRTK01. Next base: position 1,994 of record JAJRTK010000345.1, read on the forward strand.
TATTGGAGGGGTGCCTCCAAGGGTGACGATGAAGCGGACGATGATGAAAAGCCGGGGCACGAAGTGGAGCTTTCGGGATACTGGATGGGGCGGTTCCCGGTGACGCAGGCCCAGTGGAAAGCGTTGATGGGCCGGGAAACGCGCCGCGTCACGGTGGATTGGCCCAAGAAGAAGGAGGTGTCGCTGTCGAACCCCAGCACCTTCCCCGGGGATGATCGCCCGGTGGAGAACGTGAGCTGGTTCGAGGCCGTGCGGTACTGCAACCGGCTGAGCGAACAGGTGGGGCTGGAGCCGGTGTACGATCTTTCCACCGGAGCGAAAAAGGATGAGCCGGAGGTGGTGGCGTGGCGCCGTGGCGCCACCGGGTTCCGCCTTCCCACGGAGGCGGAGTGGGAGGCGGCCTGCCGGGCCGGCACCCGGGGGACCCGGTACGGGAACCTGGACGAGATCGGTTGGTACGGTGGCAACAGCGGAAGCCAAACCCATCCCGTGGGCGAGCTGGCGGCCAACGCCTGGGGATTCCAGGAGATGCTGGGAAACGTCTGGGAATGGTGCTTCGACCAGTGGGACAAAGAAGCCTATGCGAAGGTGAGGAAGGGAAGAGTTCCCCGGAATCCGGTGACGGCTGACAGTGTCACCCCTGACAAGAACAGGAGGGTTGACAATGACAACGTTGTCAACCATGACATTGTCAAGGTCGTCCGGGCCGTCGCTCGCGCGGAGCGCGGCGGTTCCTGGGGCAGTGATGCCTGGGGGCTGCGCGCCTCGTCCCGCGACAGGTTCGGGCCCGGCATCCGGCCCGGGAACTACGTCTTTCGCCTGGTGCGTTCCGGCGCCGCGAGAGGGAGGTTCCTTTGATGGTTGAAAGTTGATTCTTGGGGGGTTCGGGGGCGTAGCCCCCGATCGCGGCATTTTTACAAATTGTCATTCTTCTGACAATTTTGTCATGTCATTGTCAAGGAGCTTGTCCATGGAAGGCGGATGATCCGAAGTTTGTTCGCGTGTTTCAGGCGCCGAGTATGGCTGATGGTGGGGATGTTTGAGCGGTATTGCCCCCTTCTTGCCCGGTTGTCGGTTCTCTGACAAGACCGGGTTTGACAACCGCCAGGTTGGCGTCGATTTGTCGAGGGGTGGTTGGGCGGTTCGTCGGTCAAGAGTTTCTCAGGATTCGTGGAGGCGGGGAAGAATGGACCTTTCACTACGGGAAACGGCGGCGCTGCTGGGCCGCTCCGTGCGCCAGGTGCGGTACGCGAGCATGCGCCAGCTCGATGGAATCGGGCGGCAACTCGGGGGTTGGATCAAACGGCTGGATTCGGTAAGTTGATTTGTGGGGCCACCGGAACGGCTGGAGAGGTCGCTGGTATCCTGGCGCGGCACGATGGAGGTTTGAGGGGCGGATGGCAGTGGCCGGATGGCCGCTGACAGGAGCGGAACACAACCCAAGGCTCCTGAAAGCTGACGTTCCTTGAAAGGTGAAGGGTATCTCCCGGGCAGGTGAACGGCGGAGGCATGTTGCGCGAAACCTTGGAAGGCGCTACCCTCGTTTCCTTCATTGCGCCCCACCCATCCCACGTGGAGGTCGAGATCCGCTCCCCCAATCCCCATGAAGGAGAAATCCAAATGGCTCAGCTAGAGAAGGCCACTTACTTTTTTGGAAACGGCAAAGCCGAAGGCGACGGCTCGATGAAAGAGCTCCTTGGCGGCAAAGGTGCCGGACTGGCCGAAATGACGAACACAGACTTGCCCGTACCTCCCGGGTTCACCATCACGACTCAGGCCTGCAACGCCTATTTCGAGAATGGCCGCAAGATGCCCGATTCCTTTTGGGATGAGGTTTTTACGACACTTGCGCGGCTGGAAGAGGTGACGGGAAAGGGGTTCGGCGGCACGGAGAACCCTCTGCTGGTTTCGGTTCGCTCGGGGGCGAAGATCTCTATGCCGGGAATGATGGACACGGTGCTGAACCTGGGCCTCAACGACGAAACCGTCCAGGGTCTGGGCAGCCTCACGGGCAACGACCGCTTTGCCTGGGACGCCTATCGGCGCTTCCTCCAGATGTTTGGCAATATCGTCCTTGGCATTCCCGGAGAGAAGTTCCACGGCACCATGGACCGCCTGAAAAAAGAGGTTGGGGCCAAGAACGACACGGACCTTGAGGAGGAATATCTCCGAACCCTGGGCGCGGAGTTCAAGGGAATCATCGAGAAGGAGACAGGGAAACCGTTCCCCCACGATCCCAAGGAACAGCTCAAGCAGGCGATCAATGCCGTTTTCAACTCCTGGTTCGGCAAAAGGGCCCATGACTACCGCGCCCACAGCGGCATTCCTCACGATCTGGGCACCGGTGTGAACGTCCAGACCATGGTTTACGGGAACATGGGCTTCGATTCCGGGACAGGCGTTGCCTTCACGCGGGACCCGGCCACGGGAGCGAAGGGGCTCTACGGTGAGTATCTCTTGAATGCGCAGGGCGAGGACGTGGTTGCCGGAATTCGGACGCCCAAGGAAATTGCCCAGATGGGCGGTGACCTGCCGGAGATGTATGCCGAGCTCCTGAAGACGGCTGAGCTTCTGGAGCGCCACTACCGGGACATCCAGGATCTGGAGTTCACCATCGAGCGGGGCAAGCTGTACATGCTCCAGACCCGGACGGGCAAACGGACTTCGCAGGCTGCGGTTCGTGCGGCCGTCGAAATGGTGGACGAGGGTCTCATCGACATTCCGGAAGCAGTCCGGCGCGTCGATGCCAACCAGATTGTTCAGCTCTTGCTTCCTCGCTTCGACGAGGCGGCCAAGGAGGAGGCCACCGAAGCCGGTCGCCTGCTGGCCAAGGGATTGAATGCTTCGCCCGGCGCCGCTACGGGCGAAGTCTGGTTCGACGCGGATCGCGCGGAAGCTCGGGCTGGAGAGGGTGGCGACGTGCTTCTGGTTCGCCCGGAAACCAACCCCGACGATGTCCACGGAATGCTCGTGGCCAAGGGGATCCTCACGGCGCGAGGCGGGGCTACCAGTCATGCCGCCGTGGTGGCCAGGGGCTTGGGAAAACCGTGCGTCGCCGGTTGCGAGGCCTTGCTCATCGATCTGGAGGCTCGAACCATGACCGTGGGAGAGTCAGTGGTTCAGGAAGGCGATTTCCTGAGCATCGACGGGGCTACGGGCGAGGTTTTCCAGGGAAAAATCGCCACGATTAATCCCGATATCGAGAAGGAACTCGATCTTCTCAAGCTGCTTTCTTGGGCCGATGACCACCGCAAACTCCAAGTCTGGGCCAACGCGGACTACCCCGCGGACGCCCAGAGAGCGCGGGCCTTCGGGGCCCAGGGCATCGGCCTCTGCCGCACCGAGCACATGTTCTTCGAAGAAGAGCGGCTTCCCATCATGCGGGAGTTCATCGTGGCCGGAGACGAGGAGACCCGGGGGATGGCCTTGGCCAAGCTCCTCCAGTTCCAGCGCTCAGACTTCGAGGGCATCTTCCAGGCCATGGACGGCCTGCCCGTCATCATCCGGCTTCTGGATCCTCCGCTCCACGAGTTCTTGCCGTCGTATGAGGAGCTGTCCCTCCGGGTGGCGGAGATCCGGTTCCTCCTGGCACGGAACGAGGCCGGTGACGCAGAGAAACAGGAGCTGGCGGAGAAAGAGCACCTCCTGGAGCAGGTGGAGCGCCTCCGGGAGGCGAACCCGATGCTGGGCCTCCGGGGTTGCCGGTTGGGACTCATGTTCCCGGCGCTGATTCGGATGCAGACGCGAGCTATCCTCGAAGCGGCCTGCAAGAAGACCTCGGACGGCTGCAAGGTGCATCCGGAGATCATGGTGCCTCTCATCAGCACGGCGAAGGAGCTGGAACTCTGCCGGGCGGAAATCGAGAAGGAGGCCGAAGTCGTCTTCCAAGAGCAGGGGATGACCGTGGACTACAAGATCGGCACGATGATCGAAATGCCTCGGGCAGCTCTGACCGCGGCCGACGTCGCCAAGCATGCTGATTTCTTCTCTTTCGGCACCAATGATCTGACCCAGACCACGTACGGCTACTCCAGGGACGACGCCGAGGGCAAATTCCTGCTCACTTACGTGGAAAACGGCACTCTGGAGAACAATCCGTTCCAGCAGCTAGACCGGAAGGGCGTGGGTCGCCTGATGCGGATTGCCGTGGAGGAGGGGCGGGAGACCCGCGCCGATCTTGAGGTTGGGATCTGCGGCGAGCATGGCGGGGAACCGAGTTCCGTGGCCTTCTGCCACGAGATTGGCCTCCAGTATGTGAGCTGTAGCCCGTTCCGTGTTCCCGTAGCGCGGCTGGCCGCGGCTCAGGCGGCACTTGCGGAGTAACGCCGTCAGTGTATAGCGAAGCGAACCTGCAGAGAGCCCGCATGGATGTTCCAGGCGTCATAGGCCGTGCAAGCCCGTGGCGCCTGGGCTTTCCGTGATCCCGACGGCCTGCTCTCATCGCCATCCAAAGAGATCTACTTTACCGTGAAAGTACACGCCAGCATGGAGGCAAAAAAAATCGGGAGGCGGGGATGTCCTGCCTTTCATTCTCTGGGGTGGTGACTCGTTTCCATGAGTGTTAGGAGGATGTTGCACGATGCATAGCCCAATGAAGACTTTTTTGTCCTGCCTTTTCCACCTATGGCTCGTGGTTCCATTCTCCGCGACTCTGGCATCGGTGGATCCGCCGCGGCCGGATCTCACGGGGACTGAACTTCTTGAATCCGATCTCGACGGCATTGCAACGGCGTTGGAGTTCATGGCCAATCGACCGCTCACCAGTGCCGAAAAAGGCCGCCTCTGGGTCGCCTTCGCCCAGAGCGCGAGGCAGACTCTTCCCGCGGAGAGGCAAACAGCCTTGACGCAACTGCGGGAGATGTTCCGCCAAATCGCGGCGGCTCGAGGGCAAGGGCACGAGGAGATGTTTCGGGAAATGCTCCGCAAGGCTTTTGTCCAATCCGCCCAGGCGGAAGCCGCGGATCCGACTTCTCCCGTGCTCCTGGAGCTGCTGGCTGGCCAGCCGCCGGCCGGCAAGGGAAGCGGCTTGCGGGAAAGCGCGCCTGCGAACGGTCCTCCATCGACGGCTGTGGGCACAAGTTCGACGGCTTCCGGCACAAATACCGCGACGGTTCCGGGAGTCGCGGCGCCTCCGGGAGAGGTTTTGGCCATCTCTGGACCAACGGTAAAACTCCAGGGACTCGTCCTTCCCGACGCCATCGCCGTGGCGATCCTAGAACTCGGGGAATTGGGGAAATCGGAGCCTGTACAAACGCTATGGCAAACGGTAAGCCAGGTCCAGCCGATGCTTCCGGAGAACCTGTCAAAGCTTTGGAGCAAACTCGGGATCGATCCTGGCCGGGATCTCCGTTTCCTGGTCTTCTCTGTCTCGGCCCGTGCCTCGACTCTTGCGGTGATCGGGCAGATCGAGCCCAGCCGGATCATCGAGCTTGCCAGCTCTGAAGGGATGACTCTCGCCGCGACTCAAAACATGGGAATCCCCGTTTACCAGGCGGTATCCAGTCCACAAGGAAGCGGGGCCAACCTTGCCGTGGCCTTCCCCGAGCAGGGTGTGCTTCTGGGTACGCCCGAAGCTGTGGCCGCGGCCCTGGCCTCCACGGGCGGATCCACGCCCTCCATCATTCCCCCCGGAGAAGGCATCCTTCTCACCGTGGCCCTCGCCGGGCTCCAACAGGTGAGGACTCCTCAAACAGGTGCTCAACAAGGGCAGGCTCCAGCCGCCCAAGCGATGAGAAACATTCGAACACTGCTCCTTCGCCTCAACGCGGTGAATGGCGTGGAGATCGCCCTTGATGCCACTTTTTCCGACGCTTCCGCCGCCAACCTGGTTCACGCAACAATTCAGCAGGCATTGTCCCAATTGAAGGTCCAGACGGAAAAACCGGATCTGCAAGAGCTGGCCGGCTCGGTGACGCTGGCGCGAGGTGGAGCCGGCTTGGGCTTGCGGCTGCCGATTTCCAAGAGATTGACGCGAAAACTGGTGCGGCAACTGCAACGGAAACTGACGGCCAAACCGATGCAGCACCCGGAAACGGGCGTCACGCTCCAGCTTCCTCAAGCCCCCTACGCCTGGGTACTTCAACCGGGGCAGGGTGGCCAAGCAAGCACCTTTCAAGCCAAGCTCCCGTACGGATATGGCGCCATCAGCGTGGTGAAGGCCGATCTGGGGCCGAACGCCTGGTCATCGACGATCCAGCAGGTGGCGGACTGGCAGAAACAGAACCTTGGCGAACAAACCCTGCTCTCTAGCAGAGTCTCCAAAGAGGGAGAGACAGAAGTCCATCTGATGGAAACCAAGATGGGCGGCTACCAGTACTTTAGCGTTCAGTTCTTCCGGGACGCCATGGAGCAAAACGAGTACAAACGGTTCCTCATCACCCTCTCTGGTTGGTCGCAGCCCATGGACTATCCTTTTGTCAAAGAGGAGACGGATTTCGTGGCGAGCCGCCTTCTGGCTCCCGGAGCGCCGGCGCCTCCGGCTCAGGCCGGCCGCCAGCCCGCTCCCCAGGGCGGCTACGGGCCGGGCCAGGCGGGCAGATCGGGCACGAGCAGCACGGCGGCGGCTCTTCTCAAGCAACAACAAGAGATGATGAACCAGCAACAGTATTTCACCATGATGTCAAATATGCTCAACATGCAACACCAGACTTCCATGGCCATCATCCACAACATGGGAAGCGGCTATACGTATGAATATGAGTATGGACCCTAGCCCGAATGTCTCATGAACGGGATTCAGTGTAGGAAAAGTTGGGTATCCACGCAAGGCGGGACATTCCCGGGACTGTGGAATCGCAAGCGTCCGGGGGGTATCCACGGAAAGCGGGACACTTCATGGATTGTGGTAATGCCAATCGTCCGGGCAGCGCCTCGCGCTGCTCGGCGGTCGTCCGGGGACTCCGTCCCCAGTCCCCTGGCAGGGCTTTGCCCCGCACCCACCAGGGAGCTAGCTCATCTTCCCGTTGCAACGAAGGGCAACGGGATCCCAGCCCACATTTTTGTACGCTGCGCGTCTTTTTCTGGTTTTGTCGTG
>JAJRTK010000346.1 GCA_024278345.1 bacterium
ATTGCGCCGAGTCCCTTGCAATCGGCCAGCCCGTTAAACTTCAGGTCCGTCCCGTCCTGGATGCACAAGACCGTCTGCTGCGCCTTCATCCGCCTGATGGTCTGCTCGCGGTGCGGCGCGAGGATGTTGTCCATCGTGAGCGCCGAGTCGTCCGGTTGGTCGATGAAACGGTAGTAGCCCTTCACCGCCGCCCAGTCTCCCTGCGCTACGCCAGAAAAAGCCCGTAGAGGTTCTTCTGCTTGGATCATTGCACTTTGCACGAGCCGTTTACTCCAGCGCCTGTCGCCCAGAGACGCACCACCAAACTCCTGCTTCGCCCAGCGGTTGCTCTCAAGGCCGGCCCCCACCGGCAATGGACCCAGCCCGCTGTGCTCAGCCAGGCCCATCCGCTGCCGAAAGTTCTTGTCCAGTTCATACATGTAGACGTCTTTGACCGTCTCCGGCCTCTGTCTCTCGCGGTCCTGACGGCCCCGCCCCTGGGTCGAGCCAACACGAATCCAGTTGGCCGCCTGAAAACACGTTCCGGCGTGCTCCGCGGTATCAACGAAGGTCTCCACCAACCAAGGATGATAGCCGTAACGGGCCACGAAGTCACTAGGCAGTCGCTGCATCGCCATGCCCAAGACTCGCGAAGCCAGGTTGTGGCATCGCACCGAGGGGCGGATGAGAAAGCGACTCAAGCCCACCACCCGATCCAACTGCATCCGCCGAGTCTGCGTCGCCCAGCCGATCCAGCGATCACGGCACCGCAGATGAAGTGCGGCCGATGCGAAGGCCAGCCCGCCCAGAATACCGTGTTCGGAACCGAGCAAATATCGCAGTTATCGACCGACGAATGGTCCCGCCCCTCGAGGATGCTCACGAATCAACAACTCGTTCCAAAGCCGCATCTGCTCTTCGCTCTCGACGAGTATCAGCTCGAGGTCCCGGACTTCGCCCGCACTTTGTGGTACGCCTTAAGGTGGCGGCACACTCTCCCCCAAACGACGAGGCGTGGATGGACCCGTCTTCGTAGCGGGAGCAGGCAGCTCAAACAAGCCGCGGGAGGATAGGACCCGAAGCGCCTTCAGGCAAGTAGAGCGCTGCCCGCAACCACGTGCGTCAAGGAAGCCAAACTCCCTGCAAAGGTCATCGGCCAGCGCAGTGCGATGCATCTGGGGCTGTGCTGCCACGAGTCTCCGAACGTAATCGACTGCGTCGGGCCGAGCAAGCCACCTCAGGATGTTGCTCCGGGGTACCATGACGCCATCATAGCCACCATGGTTTACTTTGTTCAGTCCTACTTATAGGGAATGGGCCATCCACGCAAGGCGGGACACTTCAAGGATTGTGGAAATCCAATCGTCTGGGCAACGCCTCGCTCCGCTCGGCGGGTCACGTTTGCGTGACTCGAAGGGTCACGTTTGCGTGACTCGAAGGGTCACGCCGTGCGTTACCCGAAGGTCGTCTGGGGACTCTGTCCCCCGCCCCCTGGCAGGGCTTTGCCCTGCACCCACCAGGGAGCCAGCTCATCTTCCCGTTGCAACGAAGGGCAACGGGATCCCAGCCCACGTTTTTGTACGCTACGCGTGTTCCTTTTTTTTCTGTTCTGTCCCGCCATGCGTGGATACCCCGAGGCGCAAACCAATGCGCTTTCCCTACCCCTATCCACATTTTCGTGCGCTGCGCGCTTTTATCGGGTGGCCAAAACGATGACCACCCCCGGCCTTCCGGCATGCTTGCCCAGGGTTTCGCCCCATGGGCGCCTCTTTTCCTACGCCAGGGTGGCCAGGAGCAGTGGAATCCAGATCTGGATGACGATGGCGGCAAGGCCAATGGCCGCGATGATGAACAGGATGAAGTAGAGCTTCTTGAGAGCGCCAAGGGCACTCATCAGATGTTCGATGTCGCTTCCTTCGGTGTCGGCAACCAGCCGGAAACTTGAGGCGGCATGCCTGGTGAACAGTCCCAAAGCCAGGCATAGGGCTCCAAAGAGGAGAACCGTTCCCGACGCCTTCTGCAAGAGCGAAGTGTCGATTTCTCCCGGCAGTTTTCCCAGAATCTTGTTGCCTTCATAAAGTAGGTAAACCGCACCAGCGGCTGTGGCAATTCCCAGCAGACTGAAAAAAATGCCCACGTTGCGCATGTACTGGGCAAGGTTTCTGAAAACTGTATTTTCTTCCGCCGTGAACTCGTAGGAGGAGGCCTTGGACATGGTCTGTTCCTGCTGGAGTTGGGGTTTTGGGTGCTCTATGGAAAATGTTAGCTGCCCCTTTCAGGTCCTGTCAACGCGATGGACCATGGAATCGATCCTGGGATCGGTGTAACCTAAAAGGGAGATTCTGGGTAATCAAGACATGGGATTGGCGACGATTCAGATGCATTTAGGCCAGTGGAAGGCTCCATCGGCCCCTTCGACCGCCGGCCAAAGGGTGGAACGAAAACTGCTCGAGGCCGCGCAAAACGGGGATGACGCAGCTTTTGGGCGCTTGATTGAGAGGCACCAACAGCCCCTCTTGCGCTATCTGTGCCGGTTGGTTCGGAGGAGCGATGTAGGGCAGGATCTTTGTCAGGAGACTTTCTTGCGAGCCTGGCGTCACCTGGAAAAACTGGACTCAAACCGATCCTTGGCTCCCTGGCTCTACCGTGTGGCCACGAATTTGGCCCTCAACTATTTGGAGAGGCGGAGTTGGCGGTTCCTGCCTCTCCTTCGCCGGGGCCGGGACGGGGGCACTGTAGAAATGGAGATCCTGTCAGAGGCTGCCGGCGCCGACGAATTGATGGCGCGTCTTCAAAGTATCGAAACCGTTCAGGAGCACTTGGAGAAACTTGCTCCGCACCATCGAGCCGTCTTGTTGTTGTATTATGGTGAGGACCTGAGTTGCAGGGAGCTTGCCCGGGCGCTGGACGTTACCGAGTCGGCGGCCAAGGTTCGGCTATTTCGGGCCAGGAAGCGTTTCAAAACATTACTGTCGCAGCGAGGCGATTCATGAACTGCCAGGAAGTCCGCGAACGGGTGCTGGGGAGCGGAAGCACCGAAGCCGCGCCTTTCGAGGTGAAACAGCATTTGAGGGAATGCCGGGATTGTGCCCTGGAAGCTCAGATCAGCGAAGCTCTTCTGGGCGCCATCGCGGCCATGGAAACCCCGCGAGCCGATCTTGTGGGCGCTATTCTGGCCCGGCGGAGGAGCCGGGCTTCCTGGCCCACCACGCTGTTGCAGATGGCGGTCTTCCTGGTGCTGACTCTCTGTTTGGGCCAGCTCTTTCCAAAACTCCTTGTCTGGGTCCCCGGAGCCTCGTCTGTCGATGCCTTTCTGACCTGGCCCATCGAAAAAGCCTCCTGGGTTTTGGCATGGTTCGTCGGTGGCTTTGACGCCCTGGGCGAACTGGTGCATGGCTACGTGAAGCCTCTCCAAGGAGGGCTTTTTCGCGGCCTCGCCGGGCTTCTGATTCTAGCGGGCTTGAATCTTGGGATGCTCGTTCATTCCGGAAAAAGTGGAGGCGCGGCGTAAATGGGGTACGGAACCTGGATCATGCCCTTTGGTGCCGCGGATTCGGCGGCTTTGAGTGATGCCATTTCCGGGCTCGTTCTGATTCTCGGCATCGCCATGGCCGTCGGTTTGGCCGTGTTGGCCATGGGCGCCGCCTCAATTGTCTTGTCCGCCCTGCTGCCGGGAGTGGTGCGGCGAACCGCGGTGGTCCAGGCCGCGCAGCCGTTCCGGACCATGCTCCTGGGAGCCATCAATATTGCCGGTCTCCTTGTCCTTACCGCGATACTGGGAGCTCATCCTCTCGGTGGGCTGCTAGGGCTCTTGCTCCTGGTTGTGTTGGCTTTTTCCGGCTTGCTGGGGTTGGTGGGTCTGGGGTGGAATGTCGCCGCTTTTTTCTCGCCTCCGGAAGGCCCGCCGGGCCGTCGGCAACTGGGAGCGGGAGGCGGGCTCCTGGTGCTCGCCTGGTTCTTTCCCATTTTGGGCCAGGCCTTCGCCATCTTTTGCCTCTGTGCCGCGGTGGGCGGTGTTGTCTTGGGAGCTCGCCAGCGGTATTGACCAGGAGAGGCGAAACTTCCAAGGAGGGGCTAGACGTTGAGCGGAGCGCGGAATTGGGCGGTCATGATCGTGGTCCCGGGCCTGATGTGGGCGGCTGTGGCCAGCGGTGCCGAGTGTGTGCGGCTCCAGGTGCGCTGGAAAACGGGCAATTATGGATTTTCAGGTTCGGCCCGCTGGCCCCGACGCCCTTCGGGGCTCCAGCTCTCCATGTTTGAGGTGGACGCGATGCTCGGCGGCCTCAAGGGAGAGATCGAGCGCCGGTACCGGGCATTGAGCACTGGAGAGCTACCTGTTTCCCCCTTGGAAACTGAAACCTTTGGTGAGCTCTTGGATCGACTGGAAGAGTTGCGGGACCAGGGCGATTCGGCTGCTCACCCCGAGATCGAAGGCCGGATCTGGGAAGCCCGCGGCATCCTTCAGGCCGCTTTGTCGGAGATCGCTGAGGAACTTGCTCCCTTGAGGGCGCGACACCGGGAGCTTGTGGAGCTTTCGGCCCAGGCCAAGGAGGAGATGAGGTCCTTCCTTGACACCGAGTGCGGCGGAGCAGTTGGTGGCGGTTTTCAGTTCTCAAATGGTGGAGCTCTTCCCAAAGTTCCTCGGCTTACGATTCCCCGCCTGCCGGACTGGCTTGCATTCAGCCACGCGTTGAGCCTCCAGGCGGGAGTGGCTTTCGTCTGGTGGCCGCCGGGCCACGGGGTTTCAGGTGTGGCGACTCTTGCGGCGGTTGCTTTTTACGCCTGGGTGGGTGCGCCGTCCGCGGTCGATGCCGCCTTGGCGGAGGAGCCTCGGAGCGGGGTGGGCGGGTTTTCGTGGGAAGAGGATGCCTGGCCGCTCACCGCGGGGCCTTCGAGAGCCTTTTCCGCCAAGGAAGGCTTTTGGGGATCGGGTTCGGGATTTCATAGCACGCTTCTGGAGAAGATTGCCGCTGCCGATTCAGATCCACCTGGCGGAGAGATGGCGGGTGGCGTCACCTTGGGGGATCAGGTGCCGGAAATGTCGGAGGACAGGGCGAGTAGCGTGCGCAGGCCTGCGCGCGATGGGAGCGGAACTCAACAAAAATCTTCACCGACATTCGCTGAAAAAGGGGATCGGAGGGGCGACGATAGCTCAAAGAGTGCTGGTTCGGCTTCGGGGAGGCTCCTTTTCTGGCAGCGATTCATCAGGGGCCTTGGCGGAGTGAGGCGGAGGGGCTCTTGGGCGGTGGAGAACTTTGCGCTACGCGCCCGGGGTTCCTTGGATTACCCTGGGGAAAGTCTCTATCTTTTTGGAGAGGAGGCGTGGCGTAACTATAAGATTGAGCTCGATTTCTTGTTGGAAGGCGGCGAGTTTGAAACAGGGCTCCTGCTCCGGAGCCAGTCTGAGGAGAACACCTATGTTTTGCGTATTCGAGGCGAGCTTGCCCCTGGCAAGGCCTACCATCAGGCGGTTGATCTGGTTCTTCGGAGTGGAGGCCGGGTGCGGAGGGTTGTTTGTGGTACGGAGCGGCGGATACCGGTGAACCAGTGGATTCGCCTGGCGGTCCGGGTGGAATGGAGTCGGTTTCAGCTCTTCCTTGATGGCCTGGAGGTTTTAGACTGTTGGGACGACAACCTGGAAACCGGCGGTGCCAGCTTGCGGTTGGCGGGGCGGACGGAGGCTCGTTTTGACAATATCGTCGTCCGGGAGATTCCGGTGGCTGGTTCACCGTGGCGGGAAAGAGGGGCCAAGGGGGGGAGCCTTTTGAGGGAGCGGGAGGGCTGGAGTCGAAGCGGAGGCCGGTTCGATCTGGAGGATGGATTGGTGCAGGGGCTTGCGGCTTCCAGGGAGCCGGTCTGGTTTTTCAGACCGGTTTCGGCGAGCCGTGGACCGTACAGCGTGGCCATTCGCGTCGTGGGCGCAGCAGGCGGCGGCGGGCTTTTTCTAGGGCAGGGACAGCGGATGGTGGCGGCTGTTGTGGTTCCCGGCGCGGAGCCTGACCGTGGCCGCTTCCGGATCTTGGTTCGCCGGGAGGGCAAGTGGGAGCCCGTCCTGACTCGGGCGGTTCCTGTTGTCCGCCACCAGTGGGTCCGGATCGAGGCGGAGATCGCCCAAGGGGCGCTGATCGTCAAGATCGACGACAAGGTCCTTGCGCGATGGGTAGGGCCGCTAGCCCGGATCGAGCGCGTGGGGATTCTTGCCTATGGCCGCGGGCGACTGTTGGCCGATACCTTGGTGGGGCCAAAGCCATGACTGGCTGCCGATGCGAGGCGCGGGCTGAAGCCAACTTCCGCTCCGGTGACCCATGGTCCCGCTTTACGTGGATACCGGCGGTTTTCCGCTACATTTGGCGCGGCGTAGCCAGATCGATGGGAAGTGATGGATCGAGACTGCCCAGGACCCGAAGATAGGCCGCATAGCGCTCCGCTGCCCGAGGGTTTTCCGGCAGGCCCGCCCGGACGCCGCAGTCTTCTTCCGTGAGATGGAGGCAGTTGGAAAAGTGGCACGGGCCGGTTGCTTCAAGGCCGGGGTAGAGACGCGCCAGTTGACGCGGTTCGAGGTCCGCGGGTTCGAAAACGCGGATGCCGGGGCTATCCACCAGAAAGCCGCCTTCGGGAAGCCTTAGGATCCGTGAGCGGCTGGTGATGTGTTGGCCTCTTCCCGTCACGTGGACCACTTCTCCCACCACCAGTTTGGCTTCGGGGATCAGGCAGTTGATGAGACTGCTCTTGCCGACGCCCGAATGGCCGATGAATGCCGAGGAACGATTGCGGAGCGCTTGCCTCAGCTCATCCATGCCCAGCCCGCTCTTCGTGCTCGTTTCCAGGCAGGGCATGGAGAGTCGCCGATAAATCGTCAGCAGGTGCGATGGAATGTCCGAGGGCACGAGGTCGATCTTGTTCAAGACCAGGATAGGCCTGAGACCCGTGGTGGCGGCGGCCACGAGGAAGCGATCCACGAGGCCTGGCCGAAATGGCGGGTCTTGTGCCGCGGCCACCACCACGAGCTGCTCGAGGTTGCTGAAAAGGAGCTGATTCTTGCCACCGCCTTCGGGGGAGGATCGCCGGAACTCACTCCTTCTTGGAAGCAGCTCTGTCACCACCGGCATACTGTTCCGCCCCGAGCCATAGCGAATTTCGTCGCCGACGACGATGCGACCGACCCGGCGGTAGAAGGCGCGGGGCAAGGCGACGCGGATCGCTTGGTCCTTGGGACGCGGTTCCGAAAGGGTGCCGGGCTGGACTCGCAGCTCGCGCTGGTAGGAAATAAGGACTGTACCAACTTCTCCAGGTTGGCCGAAGTTGCGGTTGCTTTTCCGTTTGTGTCTCTTGCTCGTCATTCAGTCCCGGGTTTCGGCGGGCGCATGCCCGTTGCGGTCTGTTCGCCTCTGGCGGCTGGAGGTCGGCCGGTCACCGTCTCTTGGCCAAGAGGGTGCCATAGTCGTCCGGATCGAGGAGAATCTTGATGATCTCGCCTCTCTTGCCCAGGGGCTTGAAAAGCTTGCCGCCGATGGAAAGGCGCACGGCGCCAGCATTTCCCGTCCACAGGTTGGTAGGCTCATCAAGCAGGAGCTCCGTCGTCTCGTTCTTTTCAAGAAGAAGCGTCTTGGACCATCCGCCGGGTCTGCTCATCCGCAGCCACGCCTCTTCAGTGGCAAGGATTTCGAGGACGGGAGCCGAGTCGGAATCGCCCGCAGGTCCTGGCTTTTCTTGCGAGCCCGGGGGATCGAGCTCTTGGGCGGCGGCGCTCTCGACGTTGGAAGGAGTCGGTGGTTCGATCCTTTCCCCATGGGGAATGCCTGCCGACCCCTGGGCGGCGGGACCTTTTTTTCCTTCTTTTTGCTGTCTGTTTGACGCGATCTTCTCAGTTGTCACAAACGTTTGCGAGGAAGTGGGATCCCGGTTGTAGACATAGTGCCAGACAGCCCACGCAATGCCGCCCAGCAGACAGAGGAGGAGCAGGGCCATGAAATAGGGTGTCAGCTTGGGAGGATCGGGGTGTGTTACCGAGAGCACCGAACTGTGGGGCGCCGGCAGGGAAATGTCCACGGCCATTTTCGACACGATGTCTTCAACAAGGTTAGCATCAGTCATCCCGATGCCCTTGAGATAGAGGCGCAAGAAATTTCGAGCGTAAAGTCCGGCGGGCAAAAGATGGAGCTTGCCCGCTTCGATGGCCTCAAGATAAGTTCGGAGGACGCGCGTCTCCGCCGCCAGATCATCGAGGTCGAGGCCAGCCTCTAGCCGCTTCTTCTTGAGCTTTTCATGAAGCGGAACCGCGGATTGTGGCCGTGAGTCCAGCCCTTTTGGGCCATCGTTCAGCATCGGCGGCTCGGGTGGTTCAGCGTTCCACTGCTCGTTGCCAAAACTTGGATTCCTGGTGAAAACTCCGACTTGAGCACGTCCGTTACAAGTCCGGGCCGGCTATGGCAAGCCCGGGAAGATGAGACGTTCCGACGGGAGTTGGGGTAACTGAAAAGCTGACCCAGGTAGTTTCGAAAGGTCGTTTGCGCAGATGTTTCTTCCACGATGACCGTAGGGGAGAGCTGGACCTTTCCGCCGCCGCCAGGCAGATCAAGGACGAAGGCCGGGATGGCAAGGCCAGAGGTGTGTCCTTGGAGCTCAGCCATGATCTCCAATCCGCTGGCGAGATCCGTGCGGAAATGGTCCGTTCCCGCCGTGAGATCGCCCTGCATAAGCTGGTAGGGTCGGATTCGGAGGCGGAGCAGCTCGCGAAAGAGCTCTTGCAGAACTTCCGTCGAGTCGTTGACGTTTCGCAGAAGCACGGTTTGGGCCAGGAGAGGAACTCCGGCGTCCGCCAGCATGGAGCAGGCCTCCCGCACTCCAGGATCGAGTTCGTCCGGATGGTTGACATGGACCATCAAGTAAAGCGGTTGAAAACGCTTGAGCAGCCCTACAAGGGCGTCCGTGATACGCTCCGGCATCACCATGGGAATGCGTGTGCCAATCCGGACGATCTCCACCTGGCGAATCTCAGACAGCCGATCCAGAACGGCGGCGAGTTTTCTATCCGATAGAAGGAGTGGATCTCCTCCCGACAGCAGTACATCCCGTACTTGGGGCATGGACGCGATGGCGTCCAGCGCCGTCTCCAGCCATCCAGCAGGTGCCGGCATCGGCTGCCCCACCCGGCGCTTGCGCGTGCAGAAACGGCAGTAGGCCGCGCATTGGTTGGTGAGGAGCAAAAGCACGCGGTCGGGATATTTTTTGATGAGATTGGGGACGATTTCTAGCTCTCTTTCCGCCAGCGGGTCGGTGAGACCCACGGCATCATCGAGCTCCATGGGCGTGGGCAGATACTGCCGGGATACCGGGCCTTTACCGCCTTCGGCCTGGATTCGCGCTTCGACGTGGGGCGGGATGCGCATGGGATAGGCTTCCAGTACTTCGTCCAGTCTTTCGCAAGAGAGGCCCAAGCGTTGGTGAAGCTGCCCAGAAGTCTGGATGGTGTTCTTGAGGTTCATGCCATGAGCAAGGGGGTTGTGTTCCGCTCCCGTCAGCGTCCGTCCGGCCGCCGCCGGGAGCCGTTTCACCGCCTTCGGTTTCCGTGCCCCGGGGAAGCGCGGCACGACCCGCATGTCGGTGGAGAATTAGACTCTGGGGTAGAAAGCCAAGAGCACGTAGCCAAACCGGATCTGATCGCCACTCTGGATTGGCTCGGGCCGGCCTGGCACGAGCCGGTTCTCGTTGATGAAAGTACCGCCTCCCACACCAACTTCTTCCGTGACGTAGAAACACCCGTCCCGGTAGTCGAGCCAGGCGTGTTGCCGCGACACGGAGTTCAAGATATCTTCGTCCGTGAGATCGATGTCAGGACTGATTCCCGTGGCGGCGTCACGCCGGCCCACCAGCACCTGCTCGGAGTTGATGGGGAAGAGGTTGCCCCGTTCCACCGACTTGAGATTGCCCAGGAGGCTGTCGGCGCCCTTAGTCTTGGGAATATGGGGACTGGCCGTTTCCAGATGAATCTCGCCGGAACGGTACTGCTCTTCCAACAGGCGATGCATGTGGCGCAACCGCTGGGAGTACTTCCGCATGATGCGGATGGCGATTTCCGTGTTCCGCTTGAGCATCTCGTCGAAATCCGCCGGCGAGATCTGCAAAATTTCCACATCTTCAGCAATCTCCGCCGAAGCGGTTCGCGGCTGCCGTTCCAGGAGCGCCATTTCGCCGAAAAAATCACCCTTTTCCAGCGTAGCCAGATCGATGCGGTTGCCCTCCACCGTCCGGTAGATAGCCACCTTGCCAGAGATGATGACGTACATGATTTCGCCGTGATCACCTTCGGCAAAGATGAGCTCCCCCGCCGGGCATTTGAGGATCTTGTCTTCTATCCTGGTCATGGATTTACCCTCCCACAACGGAGCAACCGGGATTTTTCTTGCGGAATCGCCGCGGGCAGCCAAAAACGCCCCCCCGGACGAGGAAGGAGGAACAACGCCCGGTCCCGCCCATCGCCGAAGGTGCCCAAACGACAAGGGCACGGGCCATGATGAATTGGCCCCGCGGCAGAGCAGACGTGAGATGTTCAGGACCAAGGCCACCTATACCCGAGCCGCGGAGGAAAGGCAACCTTCACTTTATTCCTCAAAGCCGGCACGAGTCAGCTTCCCGTTGGCGATGGCCGCATCCACATCCGCCTTGAGAGGACAGTCCCCAAGGAAATCGCAGTTGGGACAAAACTTGTTGAGCTTGGGAAGAAACTCCTCGTCGCTACGGATCTGGCCCACGAGCTCCAGTACTTGGCTCTCGACCTCTTCCAGTTGTTCGTCCGTGCGGCGAGTCTTGAGCGCCTGGCCATGAGCAAGCATGTAGATGCCCAGATCCACGTTCTGCCCGTACTGTTGTTTGCAAGCCCAGGCATAAATCCCCAGTTGGAAATCGCCATCCACCTCCTCTTGGGTCCGCCTGTTGGATTCAGTCTTGTAGTCCCAAACCGTCAGCTTGCCGGTCTCGTCGCGATCGACGCGGTCGATGAAACCATTGAGAATCGCCTGTTGCCCCACCGGGTATTCGAAGAACTCCTCGATGCCATGAGCCACGATGCGACCCGTGGGCGCCACGAATGACCCGTGGTACTGCCGGAGCATTTCAAGACCCTTCTCCTGATACCGAGCTTTCTCGCCTTCGCTTCGATATCCTTCCTGGTATTTGAAGAACTCTTCTTGGTAAATGCTCAAAAGGCCTTCGAGGGTCTCTTCACCCTGGTAGCCGGGAGCATGGAAGCTCTCTAACGTACCGTGGATCGCGTTCCCAAGATCGAAGTAGGGCTTCGGCTCTCCACGGACCCGCTCCACGTACACCTTGTGGTAGGCCCGAGGGCAGCGCTGGTAGGAAGAGAGCATACTGTAACTTGTCCGGAGACGCTGGGAATACTCCTCCGGGCTTTCCCCAGCAAGCTCTCGCGGAGTCTTCGGCCAGGCCGAACAGTTTTCCAGCCAGTCGCAGAAACGGCAGCCGGGGCCGCGGTGGCTTGGGAATTCGTCGGACTCCGCGGCACTCTTCAACCGATCCAGGGTCTCTTCAACCCGCTGAAAATCCCTATCACCAAAGGTGAGGCTGATTCTCTGCTGGTTTTGAAGATACCAAAAGGTGAGCCGCAAAGGCTCCCCAAGCCTCGCAAGCTTCCGGTCACCTGCCGCGGCAAAAAAAGTCATGGCCGCGGCAATATCTCGCTTCAGAAAAAAATCCGTCGCCGGCGGCCGGCCACTCTTGAAGTCGATGAGCTCCAGGCCGCCGCCAGGAAGCTCGTCAATCCGATCGACAACCGCATTGATCCAGACTCCCGAAATCGCCGTACCGCAGAAGGTCTTGGCCGCTGCCACACGGGCCGAGGAAGCCGCTTGCACCGCCCTGTATCGCCGGAGCTGAACCATTGCACGATCCAGCGCCTCCCGGGACTCCTCCACCGAAGAAAAAAGATCCTCTTTCCAGATCTGCCGCAACAACTCTTCCAGCCGCTCTGGCGGCGGGCCGCACTTTTGGAGCTTCTCCTTGTGGTAACCATCGAGCGCCGTATGGAGAAACCGGTCGATGGCGAGCGCGGGCGAACCGGATCCAAACCCACTAACCCCGCCGCCTCGCGCAGCGCCCGTTACCTGAAGATGATACCTCAAGGGGCACTTGACGAAGTTTCGCACCTTTGAAGGGCTTGTTTTCAGAGAACTCATGGCGCTGGCGTCCTTCCCGTAATTGGAGCCCACCAGAGGGATCGGTCCATCTGATCCCGGCAGGGCGTTATGTCAGCAATCTTTTCTTGAGTTGTGTTCCGCTCCCGTCGCCGTCCATCCGGCCGACGCCACTCGCCTTTTTATCGCACCAAAATCCGCTCGCTGCCCTGGTGCCGCATACCTCGGTCACCGAAAACCGAAGCATCGTCTCTCCGTGCCAGCCCGGCGGCCATCGATTTCCGGTCTCCAGGACCCGGTTCGGCGATTCTTTGCCGCGAGCTTATGCCAAGGAGGGGGGCAGGCACAAGGGGGGAGTGGCTTTCGCGAAAGGATCTGCTCCGAAGAGCCTGGCCAAGCTGGCGTTGGAAGAGACCGGGGCACCGGTCATCGGTGGTCGGCGGAGCCTACTATTCCTCCGGCTGGCACCGGCCACCCGCCAAAACTAAAGAGGCGTGAGGAACTCGGTGCTTTTCATTGCAACGGGTCCTTGCTAGATCCCTGGCGAGGGTCTGATGCCGAGCGTAAGCGAGACGCGGCCCAAAGGGCCGCAGCGCTCCCAGCGGAGGTGCCGGAACCGGAGCGTAGCGGAGATAATCGCCGCAGGCGATAGCCGGAGCCTCCGCCGGGTTCCAGGGCCGCAGGCCCTGGGCTGTGCCAAAGATTCCGCGGGGTGGCCGAGACGATGACCAAGGCCTCCTTAGACCCACTGGGAATCAGCCCTCATCCATTGAAATCACTAGATTCTCAGGTTATGGGTCACAGGATGAATGAGTCTCAGTACATCGCAATCAGCATGTCAAGGATTGATGAATATCGATTTCAAGGTGCTTGGCGGGCCGTCATTAATGGATGCTGAACCTGGAATCGTCGATTTGAAGGGAGA
>JAJRTK010000347.1 GCA_024278345.1 bacterium
CCAGGTCGGGGCGATGGAAGGTTTTCCGCATCATATAGATGTAGTTGCGCGTTGTATAATAATGCCGCCACACGCTGGATCGGGGCCTGCGGGGAATGAAGGATTTTCGGACCTCCAGGTTATCCCGTCTACACTGTTTTCTGTAATGGCGCATAAGTTCTGCATCCACAAGCATTTTGAAGCCGGCTTTTCGGATCCGGAGGCAATACTGCAAGTCCGGATAGCCAAAGAAAAGGCTCCCGTCGGGAGGGCCTACTTCCTCCACGGTTTCACGGCGGATGATGAACTCGTGATCACTGCCGATGAAATCGACTTCCAAGGCTCCCTTCAGGGCTCGGTCGTCAAACCGCACGAGCTCGCCTCTGGAATCGTCCCATCGAGCTCCAACCGCTCCAACGGCGGCGATGGACGGATCGGTGGATTCCAGCAATTTAATCAGTCGCTCGTAGGCATTCGCGATTTTCGGCGGATTGTCATCGTCTCCGAAGGCAATGAAATCGTAACCCATCTCAAGAATCCTGCGCGTTCCGTACTCGAATCCTCCGGCGGAGCCAAGGTTGGCCCCGGTCCTTTCATACCTTATCGATGGAATGGAATAGGCACTCACGACCTTCGCGGTTTCCTCCATGTCACCATTGTCCACAACAAGGAGATGATCGGGTCGCAGAGTCTGCGCAAGAACCTGTTCGATAGTCTTTTCAAGAATCCGGGGCCGGTTGTAGGTGACAATAAATGCTCCAACACTCATGGCTCCCTCACTTCAGGGCCTTCCTTGGCACAAATTGCCATCGGTTCGGAAAAAGGCGAGTGGCGGCGGACGGATTGCCGCCGCCGGGAGCAGGAGGCAACCAAAAGAAAAGAAAGCGTTGGAAAAAAGTCGTGCCCCGAGGAAGCCCCGCCCCTAAAAACAGGGGTCACGACGTCAAACCTAAGAGGAAACGGATTACTTGGGCATGGGTTGCACGGTCATCCCTCGGATTCCTCTGTATCCGTCGATGACGCCTTTTAATTGGTGGCGCGTAAAGGTCGCACCGTACCGAACACCCCGCATCCACGCGCCGAGCGTCCTGACGCTCGCCTTGAAGACCTCTCTGCGGGCCAGGTCTGGACGATCGAAGTTCTTCCGCATCATGTAGATGTAGTTGCGCGTCGTATAATAATTTCGCCAGACGCTGGATTGGGGGCCGCGGGGTATGACGGATTTTCGAATCTCCAGGTTATCCCGTTTGCTTCGCTTCCTGTAATGGCGCATAAGCTCTCCATCCACAAGCATTTTGAAGCCGGCTTTTCGGATCCGAAGGCAATACTGTAAATCCGGATAGCCGAAGAAGAGGCTTCCGTCGGGAGGTCCTACTTCCTCCACAGCTTGACGGCGGATGATGAAGTCGTGGCCACTACCGATGAAATCGACTTCCAAGACTCCGTCAAGAGCCTGATCCCGGAACCTCACAAGCTCGCCCTTGGACTCATTCCATCTTGCGCCTACCGCGCCCACTGCCGCCACGGACGGCTCCGACCTCTCCAGAAGCTTGATGAGCTTTTCGTAGACGTTTCTCGCTCTGGGAGGGTTATCGTCATCGCCGAATACGATAAAATCGTGCCCTAGCTCCAGGATCCTACGGGTACCATATTCGAAGCCTCCCGCGGAGCCAAGATTCGAGCCCGTTCTTTCATAGCGAATCATGGGATTGGAAAAGCCGGCGACGACCCTGGCGGTTTCCTCCGTCTGGCCGTTGTCCACCACCAGGATTTCATCGGGTGGCCGAGTTTGCGCCAAGAGCTCTCCAATGCTGGTTTGAAGCATTTTCGGGCGGCTGTAAGTGACGATGAATGCACCGATTGTCATGTTAGCCTCAAAAAAAAACGCCGCCGCAGCCCATTACAGCACGGCTGATTCGAAATTGCCACGCTCTTGCCATACCCGCCGGGCAAGAGGAGGAACGAAGGCCAGAAGGAGCCGGGCTAGATGCTTCCCGCTCAAGGGCCTGGCCATCACCGCCAGCAGAAAGTATCGCAGTGCTTTGCGGTGCAGCGAGAGTCGCGTGGCATTGACTCCCGCAATGGCGCAGTAATTGGCGAATCCCCAAGGGGCGTGTACACGGTAGCGCTTGCCATAGTGAAGGAGCATGTGCTCAGCGGTTTGAAGGTGCGCAAGGATGTTGCGATAGCCTTCGGGCCGGTTGAAATGGATGATTAAGAGGGGCTCGGGCACCACTTTGACCATAAGCCCCAGTTTGGTGCAAACCGCGAGCACCCGATGTGCGAGATCTGTATTTTCTCCCACTGAAAGCTCTGTGCAATAACCTCCCGCAGCCAGGAAAACCTCTTTCCGTATGGCAAACGAGCCGGAAAGATAAGGACCCGGAAAGTTGTAGTAAAGTGTCCCCATGGGGGCCGGAAGCCGAGTGTCAGAAGGGGTCTCTGCCTGTTCGGCCGAAGCTCGGCGGACTGCCCAGCCGCAGCAGACGATGCCCGTGTCGGGCGTCAGGGTTTCCGCGAAGCGCTGGAGCCACGAAGGATGAACCTCATCGTCGCTATCGACAAACGCGACAAACTCGCCCCGGCTCAGCTCTGCTCCCTTGTTTCTTGCAGCGCATCGACCTCGATTTGATTGCCAGTGGTATTGGATTCTTTCCGACCCCGATTTTCTGACAACGTCTTTTGTCTCGTCGGTGGATCCGTCGTCGATGACAAGGATTTCAAAGTCTTCATAAGTCTGGGAAAGAAGGCTGTTCAGTGGTCGTTCAATCGTGTGAGCCCGGTTGAAGGTGGGGATGACGACGCTGAAGCGAAGGGGCTCAGGTTGGCGTGGGCCAGGTTCCTTCATTGTCTCAGTCCGTTTTGCTCACGGATTCGGGTCTCCTCGGGAACCTTTGTTCAAGCTGGAAATCCTGCCAGGGAACCCAACACCCGAATGTAGCTTCTAGCGATCTGACATCTTCCTGGAAAGTTCCCACAAGCTTTCGGCGAATTTCCGGAGAAAGGGCTGTTGGTGCTTCTCGCACGACGTTGAGTTGGGTGAAAAACCAGGTCCAGATTGCCCGCCGCCGCCTTCGCGGCAACAGTTTCCACGCCGCCCGCACGGGTCTGAGCCGCCGGAGGCCGGAAACAAGCTTCGGGAAACGCTCCCGGGATCCCCCCACGTGGTAGCTCTTCCCAAGATTCCCGGGCCGATGCCCCGTTGCAACTCCAAGAAACGCGCAAATCAGATCGAGCACGGTTTCGGGGGACTTTCTGAGCTCTTCCGTAAATACCGGCAGGAGGTTTTCTTTAGGAAAAAAATCAAGGAAATTTCGGAGGATTCGGCCGCACTCACTTCGCACGAAATAGGTGTGACAGTTAGATTCCGCGGAAGCGGGCATTTTCCGTGCCGCTTCCATGGAGCCGGGCGCCAATTGTTCCAGGACGGCC
>JAJRTK010000348.1 GCA_024278345.1 bacterium
CAGTCGAAAGTTCGGGAAAAGGCTCCCCGCTTGCCGCCCAGGAGCCGGTGGAGGCCAAATCCAGTGGCTCCCAGCAAGAGTTGGCTCTCCCGGGCCAGCTCTCCGGCATCTTCCAAGGGTTTCACTCCGCCGTTTTCCCCGCAATCGGACTGCCGGCCGAGCTTCCTACAGGTAACAGGAGAGAGGTGATGCCGTTCTAGCAGGACTGAGACCCTCTGGAGGAGCTCGTCGATGGCCCGGTGGGTGAGGGCCGTCACGGCGATCCGGAGCTCCGAGCCCGCCGCCTTCGCGTGCTGGAAGAGGGCAATCAAGATCCAGGCCAACGTCCGGGTTTTGCCTGTTCCAGGGGGGCCATCGACGATTCCCAGCCGCTGCCGGAAGGGCAGCTCCAGAGCCTTTTCCTGGGAAGCGTTGAGCCCATGGGTCGAAGCGTTTTTTTTGCACCAGCTCCGAACCCAATCCAGGTGGCGGGAAGGCGGTGGCGGAGGCGCATTCCCCGCCAGGAGCGCCGTGGCTGTATGGTTCTCTTCTCCGGCCCGGCGAACCACCTGGAGAAGCTTTGGGGTGGTGAAGTCTTCGGGCTCTTCTTCCAGCGAATAGAAAGCATGGCTGGCCGGCGCCAGGGAACCTTGGCGGGCACGGATGAAGAGTTGACGCGACGCCTGGTCGTGCCCGACGAGGATGACGGGGACTCCGGCTTCGGGATTGCTGAAGCCCGCGGGCACGAGGCGGAGGAAATCTTGGCTCCGAAAGCGCGTGGGCCCTGGCGGAGCCTCGAAGAGGTGGAGAATCCGCCCCTCGTCGTCGAGCTGCCGTCCCGCGACCTTCAGCGGTCCTAGAGCCCGAAAGCGCTCCACCCGCTCCTGGAGCGAAAGCTCCCGCAGCGCCAACAGATCCTGGCGCCTCAGCCTCCGTTCCTTTTCCAAAAACTTCTGGTAGCTCGCCAAGGGGGCTTCTTCCGATTCATGGGGCTCTTTAGAGAAAGCCTCGTCATCGCCCTCCACGTGCATTGAGATCCAGTTCCAAATCTGGGGCAAGAGAGCCAGCACCGTTTTGATTCTGGAAGCGGGTTCGAGCTTTGGTTCAGCGGTGAAAAGGTGGTCTGGGGCAGGTGGCCCTGGATCCAACCCCAGAACCCGGCTCAGAGCGAAGAGCGAGAGAATGCCGGGGATCGGCAGGTAGAAATGCTCGTCCATCAGGCGCCGAAGATCGGTCATCCGGTGGAGCAGCTCAACCGCGCTCGGCTCCGCCACTTCATCCCAGGATCTCGCCGCCTCCGGTCCACCGAGAACGAAGATATGAGGCCGACCGCATTCCCTCGCCATCTCCCACAGCATTTCGAGCCTGCGGGAAAACCCGAGCCGCCCTTCTCCATCCTTTTCCAAATTCCAGATCCATCTCCTGGCCTCCCCATCCACCGGAGAAAGCGCGATCCCCGCTACCAGAGGCCGAGAATCCACGGGATCGAAGAGGGCGTGAACGAAGATCGGCGTCGTAAGATTGGAGGGAAAAGAGAGAGACCGGCCCATCCGAAGGCCGATCCGCCCTGTTTCCAGCGCCGTGAGACGAGCCAATATCCCGTCCCTTTCCGCTGGGGTGAAAAGCCTGGCCAGACTGCCTGGCGGCCCTCCAAATGTTGCCGCGGCAGATCCGGGATCCTCTGGCAAGCCGCCAACCTGAGACGATCCGCGGATCCCGCGCAACCCCTTTGCCGCCGCGGCGATGGAAACTAGGCCAAGACTCCGCAAACGAGCCACCTGGCTGGGGCGAAGGCCACGGACGAACTGGATCTCCTCCTTCCCGAGCGCTTCCCGGTAGCAGCCCGAAAAACAGGGACACCGGCCGCAGGGACGCGCTATCCTCCATTGGGCGGAATCCACTGAGCGGCGGATAACCCTGGCCATTCCCCGAAGAAGGTCGGGGAAAACCGAAAAATAGGGCGCAAGCTGGAACCGCTCAACCCGCGGCCCTTTCCCGGTAGACTCGAACCGGAGCCACAAACCACCAGTCTCCGAAACCTCGGCGCTGCCCACCGATTCCCTCTCCAGAACCCGCCCCAAAAGCGCGGCATAGAAGGCCACCTGCCAGCGGTGAGAATAACGGGAGACCGGCGAATCCTTGATGTCCACGACCTCAATCCTCATGCCACCGGAACCGGGAAGGGGCTCCACCACAATCAGGTCCGGAATCCCCACAGCCGGCAGCTCCACCTCTTTCGCCATGAAGTCGATTCGGGTTGTGTTCCGCTCGGGCCGCTCGCAGCCGCTCCCGTCCCTCGCCAGGAAACGCCCCTCACCCAGGCCCGCACCCAAGGTGCGGAAGAGGAGAGAAGATGGTGTCTGTCGGTCGCCGGATTCACCGGAAATTCCGGCCAAAATCTCCGGATCCGCTCCCAAATCCCCGGCATTTCCAGGCGGGTATCCACGCAAGGCGGGACATTCCTGGGACTGTGGAATCGCAAGCGTCCGGGGAGCACGCTCATCTTCCCGTTGCAACGAAGGGCAACGGGATCCCTGCCCACGTTTTTGTACGCTGCGCCTCTTTTTTTGGTTTTGTTGCGTGTCCCGGCTTGAGTGGATACTCTTTCCAGGGGATTCCTTCGGAGCCGCTTCCTGGGCATCTCCGGCCAGGCCGCCATCAGAGTTTGCCGGAGCCGCGGCCCAGCACTCCAGGAGATCCGGAGCCGTCAGGACCGGATGGATCAGGAAGCGGAACGAGCCTTCGCGGATCGCTTCCCGGATCTGGCCCAAAGTCTCCCGGGAGCGTTCTTCGATGGAACGGGGTCTTCCGGATTTGGTGGTTTCCGCGATCTCCACGACTCGTTTCCCGGTCTCCCGGAGCCAGTCCAGAACCCTGGCTTCGTGTGCCCGTCCCGCCTCCATCCGCCGAGGGGAGAGGGGATCGTCCGGTAGCCCTGTCCGGGCGGGTCGCAACTGGAGCGGCAGCGTCTGGTACTTCAACCATCGCTCGCATTGGCGAAGCCCGATGAATCGCCCGATCCGGGTTCCCGTGAGGGTCAGATGGTGAGTTTTCGCCCTCGGATCGGCGGGTAGGGCGACGTTTCTTTCCGGCGCCATCTCCGCTGTGGGAGCTTGCGCCCCGTTTCTCTCGATCCTTGCCCCATTGGTTGCCGTTCCCATCACCCCCCAGCGCCGTTTCTCCCATTCCAGAAGGGAAACTGGCGCTACCGGCGCGGCGGGATCTCGTGTTGTTTCGGCACGGGCTTTCCCCGGTGCCAGGCCCGCCGCGGCCTCGATGGTGCCACCGCCCGCGGCGGATTCCAGTCCCGGCGCCGCCAGCCAATGGCTGTGTGCCGCCTTCAGTTGATCTCGCGTCAGTTGCTTCAGCAGTTCGGTTGGATCTTTGGTAGACCCACGCCGAATCCTGGCGAAGGCCTCGAGGACTCTTGGGTCATAGAGGAAATCCGCGACCTCGGAAACCAGAAGAGATCGCGGAAGAGCGGCGGCGAATGAATTGAGCGGCAAGGAGGGAAGCAGCGTCTGGAGGCGTCGGCTCACCCAGCTTTCCAGCTCCGTCCGGGTGCGAGGGATATCGAGCCTGTGAAAATCGATCCAGTCGGAAAGCTCGATCCCGATTTCGTCCCAAACCGGCCGCGGAACCGCCGAGGACCGAAATTGCTCCGCCACCGCCTGGCTTAGAAGCATGTTCCCCGTGGAGCCAAGAAAAGTCATGATGCGAAAATCGCCCGACTCCGCCAAAACCAGTTCGATCCCGTTTCCCAGCTCGACCCTTCCCTTGAACCGCTCTCTCTCTTGGCGCCAAAGCCGGAGCGGTCGCCGGAACAAACCAAATTCGGGGCCGGCAAGCTCCGCTTCATCCATCTTCAGAACAGCGGCCATTTCTTGGGCGACCTCGTGGGAAACCCGGCCTCCGCTTCCGATCCAAACGACTTCATCAGGCTCTTCATCTCTGCCGAGAGTCTCCGCCAAAACCCGTCGTCGCGGGCCAGGATCGATCTCCAGAATCCGAAGGCGCCGGCCCGCAAGGCGAACCCGATCCCCCACGTTGAGCTGTTTCACCAGGAGCGGCGGCAATTCGGCCACCGCCTTTTGGTTCACCTCCAGAGTCAACGGCTCCCCCGTGTCGGGAAAATTGCTCCAGATCCGCCGCTCCATCAGGGCGTCCCGGTATCGCCAACTTCCCCGGAGCAAAGGCCGGAGATGAGCCGGCCGCAACCACCGAAGCCGGATCATCTTGGGGATCAGCCGGGACAACGTCTTCGCTTGGTCGCAAAAGAGTCCCTGGAGGGCCGAAAGAGAGATCTGCCGGTGCTCGTAAAGGCAGGAGACGGCCTGTTGCGCCAGAACACTGGGCAGCTCCCGAGACGGCGGCTCCTCCACCTTCCCGGCCCTGGCCAGACGGAGAAGCGCCAAAAAACGGACCACTTGCGGGCCGGCTCTTCGGCCACGGCAGACGCCCCAAAAACGTGTCGTTTCCTGGCGCCGGTTTGCCCGGCCGATCCGTTGCAGGAAGGCCGAAACCGTGTCCGGCGGCTCGTAGAGCACCACGGCATCGACATCCCCGATATCGATTCCCAGCTCCAGAGTACTCGTCGCAACGCAGATCGCCCTCCGGCGCTCGCGAAAGCGAGCCTCGATCCTCTTTCGTTCCAGCGGTTTGAGGTTCGAGTAGTGGAGATCGACGCGGCCGCGAAACGGTTCGGCTCTGCCCAGGAGGTCCACCAGCAGGTCACAGGTTCGGCGGGTATTGGTGAAGACCAGCAGCTTGTTGTGGCCGAACCGCTCGTGGAGATCCCGGGCGAACGCCATGGTTTCGCCCTCGTTCCCAAGATGCACCAGACGGGGCTCGATTTTTCGGCCCACCGGCTCCAGGATCTGGATGGCATCGGCGCGAAATCCAAAAAAGTCCAGGACCCTCGCCGGGGAGGCGATGGTGGCCGACAGCCCGATCCTCTGGAGGCGTTCGCTCCGCCGTTCCAACCGGGTCAGAACATAGGTGAGCTGTTTTCCCCGGTACTCCTGGAGCAGCGGATGGATTTCGTCGAGGATCACCGCGCGGGCACGGGTCAGCGCGGCCCGCAGCTCTTTGTTGCGGCTTCCCACGGCGATGTCCAGGGACTCGGGAGTTGTCAGGAGCATATCGGGTGCGGCGCCGCCGCTTTTCTTGATGTCGCCGGTCCGCACCGCCAGAGAAAGCTCCAGCCGCTGAAACACCGGCTCCAGCCGGCGGAGCAGGTCCAGGGCCAAGGCTCGCGTGGGGACGACGTAGATCGCCGTCCGTCCGCGACCGGACGCCAAGATCCGTTCCAACACGGGCGCCAATACGGCCTCGGTCTTCCCGGAACCGGTGGCCGACTGGCAGAGGAGGTCTTCCCCGGCCAGGACCGGCTCGATAACCTGGCGCTGGATGGGCCGCAGCGCCTGGAACCGCCCGTAGAAGGCGCGATAGGTGTTGGGCAGAAGCAGTAGAGGGGAAACGGGAGTGGGGGGCATGGCCGGAGTCACTCCGATCTTGGGCCAACCGATGGAAAGAGGGGCGAAGATGGCGAGTGGCGGCGGACGGATTGCCGCCGCCGGGAGCGGAACGTAACACGCTGATAAGAAAGAGGTGTCCGGAATCTCTGTCCAGGATCTCTCCCGTCATCACCGATGGTCAAAGAGGTCTGCTCCGGAAAACCCGTTCTTGGTGAAGGAGGTCCAAATGCTCCACGAGGGCCTTGAAAACGGAGCGCGTTTCTTGTCCGAACAGCTCGTATGCCCTTGCCGCCAGATCTTTCCCCGTCCCGGACGGAGGCGTCCAGCCGTAGGCACGACCGTGGAGATCCGTGAGCTTGTCCGAAAGCTCCTTCCAGTGGCGCCGCGACAACTCCTCCGGTGCGTGGCGCTCAAGCCCCCGCCAGCATTGGGACCAATCGGCTGAAAAGTAGGGGCTTTCTTCACCTCGCCGAACCCGGATCCTTTGATAATCCTCCGCCTCCAAGCGCCGGAAGAACTCACCGGTGAAGGCGAAGACCGAAAAAAGACCGGGGCTCACGTCGGGCGGACGAAAGAAGAGGTCCAGCGTCTCGTAGCTCTTGTTCCGCTGAACGATACGCGCCTGGAGGATCGATTCCCCTTCGTCGAACAAGAGCGCCAGGCCGCCATACGCCATTCGCTGGAACAGTTTTCCCAGAGCCGCCAGCATTCGCACGTACGGCTCGTTTCCAAGAAGGCGCAAAGACCTGATCCCGGAGAGATCCACGCCCCGCTCCCGAATCACCCGCCGCAGCGTGGTCACGGGAACCGCTTCCCCCAGGAGCGCCCGGCGAAGCAGAAGCTGAGATGCCCCGTGCCGAAGCCCATGCATTCTCCGCCGGGATTCAGACAGCGCACGACTCGCCATGGCCGCCATGGTCGTTCGGAAGAGAGGAGGCATTTCCCTGGGCAAATGAGCCATCACCCGCCCGGGAAGCGGATTCTTCAACTTTTTTTTCACCCACTCCTCCCAGCGGGCCGCCAGGGAGGCCGAACTATCTGGAAAACGAAGATTCTCCATCAACCCCCGGTAGATTCCCCGGAAATTGTGGAAGGGCCGCTCCCGTGGATCCAGATCCACCATGCTCGTGACGAAACCCGCCTGGTGCGCTCTGGCCCGGATGTAACTCAGGGTGTGGGACTTGCCCCGCCCATAGGCTCCCACGATGCAGAGATTCGCGCCTTTGCCCGCCGCCCGGGAAAGCCCGATGTCCGCAACCTTCCGGATCCGCGCTGCGCGGGCTGTCAGGCGGAGCACCGCCAGGGGATCGAACAGACCGTCCCGCAATCGCTCCACGGCCCGCCGCAGCTCGAACTCCGAAGGCCTGGAACCCCTTGAAGCCGGCGCCAGGGGATAGGCCAGCCCGCGATTTCCGGAGCCTCTCCTCATTGGTCCCACCGGGGCTCGAACTGTTCCGCCTTTTCCTGCTCCACCTCCTGCTGGCTGGTCACCAGGTGTTCCGCCAAATCCACCTCTTCCAGGGAAGTTTCTCCTTGTTCCGCCACGTCCAGCAGGCGGATCACCTGCTTGACGAAGAGGCGCGTCTCGCTGAGGAGGCCCATCTTTTGTTGGTTGGCGCAGAGCTCCTTCAAGAGGGTCGGACCCACGAGATCTTTTGCGTCCCATCGGTAGGCCCGTTCATGGATCGTGCAGAGCCGCCGGCCCAACTCCACAAGTTCCGGCGTTGCCAAGGGGGTCCTGTGGAGGTCGATGAGAACGCTTCGATAGTTGAGGCGCTGGCTCGTCCCAAGGGATCGGACGCGGCTCCAGAGGGCGTCGTACGACTTGAATCCCTTTTCCGACAGCAGCACCTCGGGAATGATGGAGAAGAAGACGTGCAAGGTGCCGGCCTGCTCGCTATTGTCGATAAGAAGGCGGACATTTTCATAGGCTGCGTTGCGCATGGTTTTCGATTGGGCGATGACGGTCTCGAGCTCGTCCAACAAGAGCACGAGGCCCCTGTGTCCAAAATGGCGCAACAGTGCTACCAGCGAGGCCAAGAACCGCTTGCTGTTGTTCTTGTTCAGCGTTTCATAGATCTGGAACGGCTTGAGATCCCGCTTGCTAAGACGCATCCCTTCAAGCCACAGGTAGAGCTGTTCTTCGGCTTGTTGCCGATCCTCCGGGGATTCGCCCTCCTTCTCCGCCCCATACCGGAGCTCCGCCAGCGACACCAGCGCATTGGCGAAATTGATGTCGAGTTTCTCGATTCCCCGGAGTTCCCGGGCCAAGGCCGCAAACTTCTCCTCGGCCTCCTCCTTCATCCTTTCGGACAAGCCGGCCAACCAGCTCTCTACCATGGCCCGAATCCCCGTGCCTTCGAACTTCCCCCGAAGCTGTCGGACCAGCTCCTGGTACACCTGCTCGAACCGGTGGATGGGCGTCTCCCGGGTCAGCACCACCATGGAGACCGCGAAGCCCCGCGCCAGTGCCGTATGGCGGACGATGGACATGAAATGCGTCTTTCCGTCGCCGTAATCGCCATTGATGAAACGCACCTTGGCCCCGCCCTCGGCAATGTAGCTTTCCAGGTCGTCATCGATAAAGCGAAGCCACTTCTCCCGACCAACGCTGAAAAACTGCACGTGCTCGAACGGAACACTACCCTTGCGAAGCGCCTCGATGATGGTCCGCGCTTCGTAGGCCACAAGATCTTCCAGATCCCGCTTCACGAGTCACCTCCCTGGAAACTGATCCCCGCCACCTTCCGCTTTTCCCCGTCCCGATCAATGAGCCATAACCCGCCACGCCCAGACCCGAAACGCAGAGCCGCGCCATTGGAGCTTTCAGCAATCCCGGCCTCAAAACAGCGCCACAGATCCACGGCAAATCGGGCCAGGGGGTAACCACGGAACTTCGACTTGTCCATGTCCTGGAAAAAAGTTTTCGCCTGAAGGGAAAGCACATAGCCCCGGTAGAGGGCTTCCGCCGGCACGGCGTGTCCTTCCGGCCACACGTGCTGCTGGAGAAGGCTCTGGTACACCACGTAGAGTTGCTCGAGGAAGGCCCGAGGATCCAAAGGCCGATCATACAGATCCCGCTTCAGGCGCAAGAGCTCGGAAACAATCCGTCGCGGGTCGATGGACTTGATGCGCTTTTTGTTGATGGTCGTGCGCCGTGCCCCAAAATCGACCTCCCCTTCGATGCCGCGAAGAGACTGGAAACGCGGGAAATCGAATTTAACGGGAAGCCCGGCCTCCTCAGCACGCTCGGCCACGTCTTCAATAAACTCCAGCCGGTACCGTTCCACCTTGGCGGCGGCATCGACCCGCAAGCGTTCGAAAAAGGATTTCAGTCCTTCAAGGCCAGCTTCTTCCTCGGCTTCCTTCGCCAGCTTGGAGCGGAGAAATTCATCGACTTGAATAAAGTCATCGCGCTTGAGGCTCCTGCCAAGGCGAGAAAAGAAGTCCGCCAACCGATTGCGGCGCCGGAGATCACGGGTGAACGGCAGAATCAGCTCCTTCAGGCCCGCTTGCAGTTCCTCAAAAACAGTTTCAGCGTCGCTCATGGATTGGATGCTCCTGTATACCGGGAAAGCGGAGTAGTCGAGGCAAAAGAACTTATTTTAAAGCACCCAAGAACTTTTCGCAAAGGATCGAACTTCCTTCTTTTTGGCCGCGCCTCTTTTTGGAAGGGGGCGCAAGCTAAACAAAAGCCGCCGAAGGCGCCACCCATGACCCCCTCCCTCACTTGTTCATCGCCTCTTCATCGGCAACCATGGCATCGGATATCGGTGGTCGGGTGGGCAGGGAACACCGGGGAACTTATGGCCTAATGGCCCATGCCTCAATCGGCGCGATTACCCAAGGCAATCAACCGGGCCTCGAGTTCCCGAATCCGCTCCAACCCCCGGTCCCTCTCAGCCTCCGCTACAGCCGCCCGCGCCGCTTCCTTCTCCGCCCGCGCCGCTTCCTTCTCCGCCCGCGCCGCTTCCTTCTCCGCCCGTTCCCTCGGAGTCGGCAGGGGCTCCGCTCTTCCCGGAAGATAAAACCGCAAGCGCCCCTCCGATTCCCCGAGCTCCAGACCCAACACCTCGCTTACAATCCGACCTCTCTCGTCCGGTTCTTCCTCCTCCAACCGATCACCGTTCCTCCGCTTCATCGCCAGCAGCGGCCCAAACCTCTCCCCGGTGCTGTCGAACAAAAAATACTCCCGGACTCCCATATCGTGGTAGAGAACCGATTTCTCCGTCAAGTCACGGAGCCAGGTGGAGTCCGAGGCTATCTCGATGACCAGGTCTGGCGCCTTCCGTTCCTTCCAGATCAGGTAGCTCTTCCGTTTCTTCTTCTCCACGCCGTGAACCACCAAGACGTCTGGAGCCACCCGAAGCCGCGGATTCCCTTCCCGGTAATAGACCAGAAGGTCACCGGAAACATAGACGTCCCGGCGGTTCTGGTAGTATTCTTCCAGCACCTGGATGCTGTCCACGATCAGCTCGCGTTGCCAGTCATTCTCGGCCATCGGTTGACCATCCGTATCGGGGTAGATGATCGATTCTCGAATCGTCACCAAGGGAGGAGATTCGACAAGACTCATAAAAGACCCTCCTGCGGTTGGAAGGCGGGTGGTTAGGAAGGGAGCCATGGGGAAAAGCACTACAACCATTCTCATTTTCGTATGCCATCCGTTAGAAGTCAACTTGGTGGTGGAGTTTTGCGGAACTTCCAGCCCACATTGACCGAAAGGCCCATGAAACTGAAGTTTGTCTCCTGGCTCCATGCCGTTGGCATCGGCTTTTCCCAGGTTCTACCGGATTTAGTGGTAGAGAGAAGGCATAAAAATGAAGGAGTTGTAGAACCCGGATATCTCATCAAAAATCTGCTGCGGCGTCTGATCCATCGTCTCCACCGGCGTCTTCGTCGGTCGGACATCCTCGACGTAGTGCAAGACTACGCCTCCGGTGTCCGCCTCTCCCTCCTTGGTGGAAACGCGCCGCAGACTGCCTCGCGACGATCCTTGATGAGATATCCGGGTAGAAAAGACGGTCGTGCTCTTCTTTTAGGGCGGAGTTGTCGGCAAACCCTTTGTTTTCTTCGTGTTGCGTTCCGCTCACATCGGTTCGACCCGCGCCTGTGGCGCGAGTTCCCCGCGGCGCCCGCTGCTCGCCATTGTCGCCGCCTTCGCTCCATTGCCCTAGGGCTGGAGCACCACCAAGATTCCTGCGATCCCGGCAACCCGCTTTGCCCAAGCAATTTTTCTCGCTATCATATCTCTTGTTGCCTGGTATCAAGCGGGTATCCACGCAAGGCGGGACATTCCCGGGACTGTGGAATCGCAAGCGTCCGGGCAACGCCTCGCTATCGCTCGGCGGGTCACGCCGCACGTTACCCGTAGGTGGTCCGGGGATTCCATCCCCTGGCAGGGCTTCGCCCTGCACCCACCAGGGAGCGTGCAAGGACCCGTTGCAATGAAAAGCAACGAGTTCCCCACCCACGTTTTTGTACGCTACGCGTTTTCCTTTTTTTTCTGTTCTGTCCCGCCTTGCGTGGATACCCTATTAAGCCTTGTTTTTTTGCATTTCATCACCGTCTCCGGCCGTTTTCGATTTCCGTGGATTTCTCCTGTCCCGTTTCTTGGTGCGCAATGAATATGCCAAAGATGAGATATATTCTGCGATTAGATCATAATCCCATGTATAAATAGATGATTGTGCTCTAGGTCGTCGATATTTTGAGGAATCTTGACCGAAAAAAAGTTCTTGTTTTCGTGCCTAACACCCTCTCAATGCCCACTTGAGTCGGCGGAGTGCCTATGAACTTCATCTCCACACTCGTCGCGATCCTCGCCTTGCTCTGGCTCTTTGCGAACCTCAAGAGATCCAGGCCTGACGGCGAGCTGGTCAAAGACGTTCCCCACTACCGCACGCTCATGGGCTACATCATGCCCACCCGAAGCGAATCCATCGTCTTTTTCGATCTGCTGGTGGATGCGGAGCCGTTGCTGGCCTACCTGGAAGAGGCGCGAGAAAAACTCTCGGCGAACGTGACCCACTGCCTGGTGGCCGCGGCCGCCATCAGCCTTTCAGAAAACCCAAGGATGAACCGGTTCGTCGTGGGGCGGCGCCTCTACCAGCGTCGCGGCCGCTTCATCACTTTCAGCATGAAGCGGAAAAAGCTCGACAGCAAGGCAAAGCTCGCGGCTGTGAAGCTTGAAATGCTGCCGGGAGAGACTTTTGCTGATCTGGTCAGCCGGATCAACGCCCAGATTGGTCGCGAGCGATCCGGGGAAAAGACCTTTGCCGACAAGGAATTCGATCTTTTCATGAAGCTGCCCCGAGCCATCCTGGTCCGTGCCGTGGGCTTCTTCCGGTGGCTCGACTACCATAATCTGCTGCCTGGCAGCTTTATCGCCACCGATGGCATGTACACCAGCCTCTTCTTGGTGAACCTTGGCAGCCTTGACATGGGCAGCGTTTATCACCACCTGTGGGAATGGGGAACCTGCTCCGCTTTCCTTGCCATTGGCGCCATGGAGGACCGCGCTTTGGTCGAAGACGGAAAGGTCGTCGTGGGAAAAGTGCTCCCGGTTCGGGGGACCTACGACGAGCGAGTTGATGATGGTCTCACGGCTCGGGCCGGGCTGGAATCATTCCGCGGAGTCCTGGAAAACCCTTTCGAAAGGCTGGGTTGTCTTGCCGAAGACGGTTCCGACCGGCGTCCTTTGGATGGCTGTCTCCCATGAGCCATGGTACCCCAAGCCTGGCTCGCCGCCGGAGATCTGGCGGTGCCTTCTTTCTTGGGGTACAAGCTTGGTTTGACAGCGATGATAGGCGAGTGGCGGCGGCCGGATGGACGCTGCCGCGAGTGGAACACAACCCAAGTTCGCATCCCTTGCCAAGCGGTTTGGAGGAGTCTATCATTCCAAGACCATGGTGATTCGTTCCAATGACAAGGATGGCGTCAACGGTTTTTTTTCCGCCATCGACGCCGAAATGGCCGAGGTGGGAGACCTTCTCCAGCGGGCGAAGGAAAAGCTGTCCGGCGGTGTGCCGCAGCCTTCCATGGCCCTCCAGCGCCTGCACCGCAACCGTCTGGCGACTCTCCATGAGATTTCTCAGCAGCTTGGCTCGATCCATTCGATTCGCGAGCTTTTGCCTCGCATCATGGACCTTGTCATCGAGACGATGAAGGTAGAGCGCGGCCTTATCATGCTTCGCAACCGCATGACTGGCGAGCTGGAAGTCACGGTGACTCGGAACATGGAGGCCCAGACCCTCACCGATGCGTCGAGGCTGTCACAGAGTATCATCGACGATGTTTTGGGAGGCGGCCAGCCGATCATCACCTCCAATGCTCAGCTCGATCCCCGTCTCCGCGACCGCCAAAGTGTGATGGAGTACGGGATCAAATCGATCCTTTGCGTGCCGATTCGTCTCCGCGACCAGGTGATCGGCACCGTCTACATCGATGATCGCCGGGCCGCGAGCCATTTCGATGAAGAAGACCTGGCTTTCCTGGTCTGTTTTGCCAACTTTGCGGCCATCGCGTATGAGAACGCCCTGCTCCTGGAGCGTGCTCGGGGCGAACTGCTTCACCTCAAGCGGGAAGTCAAGCGGAAATACGCTTTCAAGAACATTATTGGCGATTCAGCGGTCATGCGGCAGGTATTCCGAA
Organism: bacterium; assembly: GCA_024278345.1. Lineage (GTDB taxonomy): Bacteria > CSSED10-310 > JAJRTK01 > JAJRTK01 > JAJRTK01 > JAJRTK01. Next base: position 13,110 of record JAJRTK010000348.1, read on the forward strand.
AGGTCGAGTCCGTGCTCCAGTCCGACGTGAACGTGCTCCTTGAAGGCGAAAGCGGGACGGGTAAGGAGCTTATCGCCCGGGCGATCCACTACAACTCGAACCGCAGACAGAAGCTCTTTGTGCCCATCAACTGCGGAGCGATGCCGGACAACCTTGTGGAGAGCGAGCTTTTCGGCCACCGCAAGGGCTCTTTTACCGGTGCCGTAGGCGACAAAAAGGGCCTTTTTGAAATGGCGCACCAGGGGACCATTTTTCTTGATGAGATCAGCAATACTTCTCTCTTGTTTCAGGCGAAGCTCCTCCGCATCCTCCAGGAAGGCGAGTTGCGCCGCGTTGGGGATTCCGCCCAGCGCTACGTGGATGTTCGGGTTATCGCGGCGACCAACAAGAATCTGCGCGACGCGGTTCGTGACGGCACCTTCCGGGAAGACCTGTACTACCGGATCAACGTCATTTCCATTCATCTTGCGCCCCTCAGGGAACACAAGGAAGACATCCCGCTCCTCATGGCGCACTTTCTTGAGCGGCACGCCAAGAAGGCGGGCCGATCTCCGCCAACCCTTTCTTTGGAGGCTCGCAACGCCCTCATGGCCTACGATTGGCCCGGCAACATCCGGGAACTGGAAAACACTCTCCAAAAGGGGATGATCCTTGCCATGGGCGAAGATATCGGCTCGGACCACCTGGAACTCCCGCGGTCGGTCATCCTTCGTGGCCGCTCCCAGCGCCTCCGGGACGCCAGAAACCAGTTTGAGGCTGAGTTCATTTCTCAAGCCCTTAAAGAGAGTGACGGCAATGTGTCTGAAACCGCTCGGCAACTTGGCATTTCCAGGCCCCAGCTTCACCGGCTGCTGCAAAAACATGGCCTCCGGTCCAAGGATTTTCGACCCTAGGTCGGGCCTCGGTCATGGTACCGGCCACGGTGCAGATTTCAGACGCCGCGCCAGGGCTTCCAGCCCTGGAACCCGGCGGAGGCTCCGCCTCCGGACCTCCGCTGGGAGCGCCGCTCCCAGACCCACGCCAGGGAGCTGGCTCCCTGGACCCACATCTTTGTGCGCTGCGCGCTTTTTTCGGGTGGCCGGTACCATGACCGAGGCCGCAAGTTGCAACGGGAAGA
>JAJRTK010000349.1 GCA_024278345.1 bacterium
AGCCACGGCCCACCCAGCCAAACCCCTCGCCCGTATAGGAAATCGAAAGAGATGGAGCCATTCCTCGGGGACCGCCAGGAACATCGATGGGAATCGTATACTTGCATGCTGTCGTTTGGGTGGCAAGAATGGGACTTTCCGGGTTGAGGTCCGGTCGGGTCGGCGGCCATCCGTCCGCCGCCCCTCCCCCATCATCGCCCTTATCGCTCCTATCGTTCGCGGCCGCTCCTGCTCCTCGCCACGGAACGGTCCGCCCCCGGGACCAAGGACTCCAGTGCTTCAAGGCGCTTTTCGAGATCCCGGTTTTTTCGTTCCAATTCGTCACTGCGCCGTTTCATGGCAAGGAGGTGAAGAGTCAGCTCCTCCATGAGCTGAAGCTGGCCCGCCTGCATCTTACCCAGGGAAACCCCCTGCTCTTGGATGGTCGAGGCGGAGGGCACGTAGGGAAGATGCCCGTGTTCTTGAATGAATCGTTCAGTTTCCTCCAAGGGCGGCAGCCGGTAGCCCGGCTCGAAGACAAAGTCGGCGCCTCCGCTTTCCACGATAATCTCCGTTGCCTGAACAGCGCCGGCCACGGAAAGCGAAGCATTGGGGAAGGGATTCGTGGTTCCGATGCTCACTCGGCCATCGGCGCCTATATTGATGGCCGTCCCGGAAACGCCGCTTTCCACTCGGACAACATCGGTTCCGGTGGTTTGGTCCCGAAGAACGAACGGAGCTCCGGGCTCTCCCGACCGATTGGCCAGTTGCCATTCGGTATCGGCGGTGAGGGAGAGCACCGCCGACTGCGCGGCCCCGGCCTCCAACCGGAGCTGAGCCGATTGCGGAGACCGGACGTGGAGGTCGGCGCCCGGGCTGGAAGTGCCAATCCCCACGTGACCCGTGTCACGGTCGATGGTCAATCTCGTTTGGTTGAACTGATGGCCCGTGGCAATCTTGAACTTGTCGTTGTCCGTGCCATCAAACCCCACTTGCCAGCGAAGAGTGCTCGCCTGGATCAAGCGGATGCCCGCGTCAGCCGTCACGGAGCCCATCGCCCGCACATCCAGGAGGGTTTCATCGAGATCATCGCCCTGGAACAGCGCGACGATGGGCTCGGCGGAACGAACGGAAAGTTTTTTCGCCGCCGCCGAGGCGCCAATCGCCAGACGATCCATGATGGTGACCACCTTGGAAAGCGTCGCCGGAACCCCGACAGACAGCTCGGCATCCGCCGAACCATCAATGCTCAAACCCGAGTGGAGTTCGGCGACGCCCGAAACTGAAAGAAGCCCCGACGAACGGACGCTCCCCGCCGACAGCTCTTGTCCAACGATGAAATCTCCACTAGCCGCAGCCAAGGTACCGCCAGGAAAAAACACCGTGTTGCTGAACTGCGCCGGGCTCGTCACAGTCAGCTCGCCGGAAATACTCGTGGGGATACCCACCGAAAGCTCGGCATCCGCCGAGGCCGAGCCGTCAATCGCCAAACCGGAGTGGAATCCCGCAACGCCCGAAACAGACCATGTCCCCGAAGAAGTGAGATCGCCGGAGATGCTCATCGGTACGCCGATAGACAGTTCGGCAGCCGCCGAAGCGGAACCATCGATGCTCAGGCCCGACTGGAATCGGGCGTCACCAGTCACGGAGAGAATGCCGCCCACCGTGGCGTCGCCGGTTGTCTCGAGAGCCTGCTGCAGAGACAGGTTGCCAACGGTGAGAAGGCCTCCCACCGAAGCATCGCCGCCAACCGCCAGGGATGCATCCACCTGTGCGGGGCCGGCCACGGAAAGACCGGCAGCGATGGAAGTCGAGCCATCGATTGTGACGCTGGAACCAAATTGGGCGGCGCCAATGGTCGAGGCGTCTCCCGTCACAAAGGAGTTGCCGGCAACATGGAGGTTGCCGCCAACGAAACCACTCTCGGTGACGTCCAGGTTCCGGGCAAGAAATGCCGACTGGGCGAAAATGGCACCCTGATAAACAAGTGGATCGACGTCAGCAGGCGGCGTCCAGGGAGGTCCCACGGTGAGAGTCTTGGCAACTTTGGCAATGCCGTCCACTTCGAGGTCGGTGCGGAAAAGTCCGGAGCCGTTGACCGTAAGCTGGCCGGAGACCAACGCATCTCCAGTACAGGTGAGGCCATTCGTCGCACTCAGCAGGCCACCCACGGAGAGACCGCCGTCGAAGGAAGTGTCTCCGGAAATAGGGGAGGCGAATGTCGCCTCTCCTTTCACGCTCAAATCACTCACCCGCAAGGAAGTCGAGATCTCCACGAGGCCAGTGACGGCATCCACGTCAACGACATCGGAGTTGCAGTCCGTGGCGGCGTGGATTTCCGAGGAATAGACAGCGAGACCCACAACAAGAACCAAGGCACCCGGGCCCATCGATTTCATGGAAAAGCTCTCCCTTTCTGGTGGTTGGTACCGGAAATCTCCTCACGGCGCAGCCGCAGGGGCTGATCCACGGTCGCCGCCGATCCTTGTGGGACGGTTCCTTCGTGGTGAGGACTCCGAGGTTCAAAAAAGAAGCCTCCACGACGGAGAGCATCCTTGCTCTCAGTGGCGGGCAATTCGACTTCGGCTTGAGGAAGATCGATCTCCACAAGAAAGTCGCTTCATCGGGAAGAGAACGAACTTTCTTGTCATGTTTCCAAAGAAGAATCAATGGGTGCAAAAACTATCACAGCAGTGAAGAGTCAGAAAGGGCGTAAGAGAGGAAGGAAGGGTGATCAGAAAATCCAGCGATTTCGTCCTCCTTCGTTGGCGATGGCGGCTCAAACAGGAGGCGATTCTTCTTCACCATATCCGAAAGAGCCTGGAACTCCTGGTTGACGTAGGGTAGAGATTTGTCTTGCAAAACGATGATGTACTTCCACTCGAAGCGCTCAGAGAGGGAAAAGACCGGTCCCTGAGCATAGAGGCCATCGAGAAGAAGGGCGATGTTCCGGGTTTTCGATGAACTCTGTC
>JAJRTK010000350.1 GCA_024278345.1 bacterium
CAGATGGACACTTTTTCCCGCGTTATTCATTTCGAGCGAGGAGAAGAATCAGACCGAATCACAAGAAAGGAGGCGAACCATGTTTCTGGACGAAATGCGAGCGTTGGCCCTTGATTTTCTACAGCGAAAAATCCATTTCGGAGGATTCCAGGAGCAGGCGAACCGCGATCCTGAGGCGTGGTACCGGAACCTGCGCGACCAAGAGACCGCAATACTCTTGCGCTACCTGCTGGAGCCGCCGGGCAGGATTGAGCGCATTTATGTGTTGAAACCCATGGAAGGAGACGCTGAGGCGCTCTCTTTGGAAGCTCACGATTTGACTGAGGAAAAAGCGCGCCGAGTGCCCTTCGCCAAGCCCAGCGGCTCCCAATCGCGTTGGTTCGGACCGGTGGTGAAACGATCTTCACAAAAAGGCAAAGGCCCAGGACCGAAGCTCAAAATCGTGGAGAGCAGCATCACCGGTTTCAGGGAAAAAGCGGCATCGGGTGAACCATGGGCGGGCTATTTCCGAGAGATCGTGGAGTTGCTCGAGCAGCGGCCTGTTCTGGTCCTTCCCGACGGGACCCGTATCGAACCGGAATCCCGGGCCACGGAGACCGGAGCCCCTGCACTATCGACCGCCATCCAAATAATCAACGAAAAAAAGACTGTGTTCCTTATCGTGGCCGATCACGAAGGGCGTTGGCCCGGTGATCGCAAGGAGTATACCAGTTACTTGCAGGCCAAGCTGTCCGAGAGATACGTCACCAAAAATGCTCCGGCGGAACCCCAGAAGGATTGTTCCCTTTGCGCCGCCAAGGATGTGACAGTCTACGCCAACGGAATCAAAGGCGCCGGCATCAATTTCTCCAACATGGAGCGAACCGGCGCGTTTCCCGGTGTCCAGCCAAGCGACGCCTGGAAAAGATTCGCTATCTGCAGCGCCTGCGCCGATCTCATTACGGTCTATAAAAACCATGTTGCCAAGGATTACGAGGCTCAGGTGGCCGGTGAAAAGGTCCTCGTGGTCCCCAGAATCGATCCTCCTCATAGTCAGCGTCGGACATTCTCGAAACGCGTCCAAGCTTGGCTCGCTTTGACCAAAGAGGGAACGAAGTCCAAGGAAGAGCAACTGCTGAGGATTCTCCGCAAGCACCCAGGCCTGGTCACCCTGAATTTCCTTTGGGTGAAGATGGGGCAACACATCGAGGAGTGCCGGGGAGTGGTCTCGGAAGTTCCGCCAACCCGCCTCATGGAACTCAGTACCCGGAACTTGGAAGCGAACCGCTGGAATTCGCCAGTCTTTCCAAGACAACAGGTCCATGACTGCCAATTCGATCTCAGCCTTCAATTCCTCGGCTCCCTGTTGAAGCGGCCCGGCGGCAACGTAGCGACAAAAGTTAATAACAGCTCCAGTCTCCGCAACCAGAGGATCGCTCTCTGCCAGGCCCTTTACCATAAGAGGCCCATGGATGAAACGGCCTTTTATCAGGAATGGCATGAAACGGCCTGTTGGTATCTCCTGGAGTTCCTCCGCACAGACCGGGAACAGAACGGGTTTTCGAAAAGCCGGTGGATGAGCCTCTTTCTGGAAAGCACCGAAAAGCAAGCTGGCAAGGGGATTCTCACGTTTGCGAGTTGGATGCGTCACACAGCTCGTTTTCTTCACTACCTACGGATGGAAGGAGTCTTTCCCATGATCAACACATTCTACGAGCCCAAGATGGAGGATCTCAAACCCTATTTCACGGCGGAGAGCGGAATCGATTGCCCGGAAAAAGCCTTTGCCTTTCTTCTTGGCGTCTTGTTCGGATATCTCATGCGGGTTCAGGGAGCGCGGAAGGTCAATGTCGCCGCCAACGCCCTCACCTGGCTACGCCGCCTGTCGCTGAAGGGCAAGGATCTTCCCGAGCTCTATGTCAAGATCCGCGGAAAGCTCCTGGAATACGGCTCGGAAAAGGACTCCGATCTCCGGGAACTCATCGAGGAGATCGGCCGCCTTGGCGTCCGCCTAGGCGATTCGATTTCCCTGGATCATGTAAAAGCCTCTTATTTCTTGTTGCTGGGGCAATCCCTCAACCGGGAGGTTCTTCCCAAAAAGGAAAAAAAAGCGGAGGAAACCCCATGACGGCTTACGGCAGGTTGGTGCTGAAACGGTTTCTGGGCAGCCACAGGATCTTTGGGCCGTGGAAAAGGCGACTGGCGGGCGGCGGCTGCCGCGCGACGGGAGCGGACCCAACCCCAAAAAAGGAGAAAGCGTCGTCGAAAAATCGTGCCCCGAAAATGTAATGTGCCCGGAGTTGCTGACGCGATCCCAGCCTGACCGCGAAACCCATTTATTGACTTTGAGATAGGAGGTTTTTCCATGAACTCGTCCACGATCCTCGATTCTCGCCGTGAAATCCTTTTTCTTTACGATATTCGCATGGGCAATCCCAACGGCGATCCCGACGAAAACCGGCCCAGGGTTCTTCCCGATGGCACACATTTCGTCACCGACGTGCGTCTGAAACGCTTTGTCCGGGACTTCCTGAAAACGCAGGGCCACGACATCCTGGTGGACACGGTGGAGGGGAAGACCAAGAACCTCACCGGTCGCGTCGCCGCCTACCTGGAAAGCAAAGGCGAGAAGGAGGCCAAAGGCGAAAGGCTCGTTGAAATATTGCTGGACTCCTTGATCGATGCCCGGCTTTTCGGCAGCACGTTCGCTTTCAAGGAAAAAAACTGGAAGCCAATTCCCAAGACGCTCACCGGCGCGGTTCAATTCAACCACGGAGAAGTGCTTCATCGCGCCCAGGAAATCAGTATCGCCGGGACCAGCATTTTTTCGAGCTCTGAAGACAAGGAACAGGGCACGTTCACTAACTACCACGCGCTACGCTACGCACTCATCGGATTCGCCGGGGTGGCGAATGAACACTCGGCTCGCTTGAGCCGGATGACCGCAAATGATTATGAGTGGCTTCTCCATGGCCTCTGGAACGGTGTCCGCGCCGCCGGAAACACCCGTACCAAGGTGGGTCAGGTGCCCCGGCTCCTTCTCTCCATCGAATATCATCCGACAGAGGAGTTTCAGTTCGGTTCGCTTTTGGACTATCTCAAGCTCGCCCCGGCCGGGGACAAACCGGAAATTGAATGGAAGAGTCCCGACGACTACGTCTTGGATTTGAGCCTACTGGGGAAACGCCTGTCCTAGCAGCGCCAGCGGATCCGCCGGGTCGCCTTCGCCACTTCCCCGGATCTCCGATGGGCGGTGCCTCTCGAGGAACTCCTGGCCGGAAGCATTGGCAAAAACCCCGAGGTGCTCGACCTCGATTCGCCTCGACAAGCGGAAGGCGTGGAGAAATGAGCAGCCCACCGGTCAAACTACGGGGCAAGTCTGCCGGGGAGCGCGTCATGAGGCTCGTGAAGTTCCGATTGCGTGGAAAGCTGGGGCACTATCTGCGGGCTGAGACAAGTGCCAGCGCCCTCTCCTATCCGGTTCCGCCAAGGACGGCGATCTTGGGCGTCGTTGGCGCCATCCTGGGCCTGGCGAAAGATGAACCGCCCGTGCTTCTGGAACCGGCCTCCATCGCTCTTTCGGGAAGGCTGCCAGCCACCTGCTGGCACAAGATCAAGCTCAGGAAGGATCCGCCCAGGCCCTTGCCATTCTCCGTGAAGGCGGGAATTAAGGGAAGCTCCAAGGATGAGAAGCCCACCCTTATCCTCCAAGAGTGGCTATGGAAACCTGATTACATCATCCGTGCGGCCCTGCCGGAAGAATACCAGCAGGCGTTTTTGAAGCGTCTTCAGGAGCGGAGATGGCATTTTTCGCCCTGCCTGGGCCTGTCGGAGATGGGGGCCGACCTCGAGTTCCTGGATGAGGTGGAATGCGAGAGATTGGCTTCCGGCTGCTACGAAGTGACCGGAGTTGTTCCGACGGGCGGGGGTCGATTGCACGACGACGCCTTCAACCGGGGCCTCTCTCTTCGGGTGGAGCAATTGCCCCGTACATGTACCGGCGACCGCCTTTTCACCCGCGCCACTTACTATATGGAGAAAAACGCGGAGCCCATCCCGTTCGAGACAGACGAGGCGTGGAGGGCCGGAGAAGAGGTTTTCCTCTTTCTCTGAGTGCGCGCTCTTTTTTTGGGAAGCAACCATGAACGGTCATCCCCGAACAGATTCCAACGGAAAACTCTTGTCCCATCCGGACGTGGAGTTGAGAACGCACGTGGAGCAGGTTCTGGAAGCGGCCCGATCCGCCCTCGACGGCCACAGCAGTTCCATGCGCTCCTCTTGGCCGTTGCTGGAGATCGTCGTCAGACTTCACGACCTGGGCAAGGGATCGGCGGCGTTTCAACGCTACATCCGCGATCCGAAGGGATTTCGTGAACCCCGAAGCGAAAAGGCCCATGCGTCGCTTTCCATGTTGCTGGGATTGCGCTGGATTGCCCGGAAAGAAGGGCTGGGAAACAAGGAGCATCTTCCTCTTTTCCGGAAACAGGACTGGATCATCCTGGTGGCCCAGGCCGTGGGCGGCCACCACCGAGGGCTTGGGAGTGGAAACGACCTGGATCAATGGCTCTTGCGGGACGAAACCATCGATGCCTTCGACCGCCAACTGGAGGCTCTTCCCCTCACGCGCCTTGGCGAAGCCGTTGGCCTCGACCTATCGTCTTCCCTTCTCGATGAAGAAGAACCCTGGTTCGCCGCCGCCGAGGACCTGGAGGAAGCCCTAGAAGAGTTGGAAAACGAGGCACCTTGCCAGCTCTTGAACACGAGGCTCTCGATACAGTTCATCTTTTCCATCTTACTGGAGGCCGATAAAACTTTCCTGGCCGTCACGAACCCGCGGGACCATCTGACCCGGCCCAGAAGAAAACTGGAGCCCGGCTTGGTGGACCATTACCTGGAGAAACTTGTAGGCCCCGTCAATGCTGCTCTTCCACGTATGGCACCCTGCTCCCGAGTCCGTTCTCCGGCGCCTCCGAGCGGCTGCGATTCGGTCCAGAGTCTGTCGATGAACGCGCTTCGAAGGCGAGCCCGCAATCAGGTGCTGGAGAGCCTGGCAACGACCGGAAAGAAACGCTTCTTTTCCATGACTCTACCGACCGGTATGGGCAAAACCTTGAATGCCGCAACCTGGGCGTTGAGCCTCCGCGAGGCGGTGGCGGCTTCTGGAGAGCCTCCTCCCAGAATCATCGTCGCCATGCCCTTCTTGTCCATCATCGACCAGACGGAATCGGTTTGGCGGCAGCTTCTGGGAGACCCCGGGGGGGAGGTTCTGCTTCCCAGCCATTCAGTGGCGGATCGCACCTACGATCACGAACTGGACTGTTCCACGGCGGAGTTTTTCGTCGATACATGGCGGAGCGAAGTCGTTCTCACCACCTTCGATCAACTATTCATGGCCCTTCTGGACCGCCGGCCCAGGCACCAGATGCGGATGCACAACCTGGTGGATTCTCTTCTCATCCTGGACGAAATCCAGACTCTACCCTGCAACATTTGGGATCCTGTTGGAGCCATGCTCACGAATCTGGCCTCCATGGGAGAAACAAGGATTCTGGCCATGAGCGCCACTCTTCCCCCCATCTTTCCCGGCACCCACCCGCTCATTCCCGACTTCGATGACTACTTCCAACATTTCCAGCGCTACCGGCTGGATCTTTCGGGGCTGGGACAAGAGTCGGATATCGGGGATTTTGCCCATCGCTGCGCTGTGAGAAGCGAAGAGTGGTTGGAGCGGGAACTCCGAGTCCTCATCACCCTCAACACTCGTGCATCGGCCCGCCTGGTGCGCTCAAATCTTGCCGAAACCGTTCCGGAGGAGCATCTGGAATTCCTGAGCGGCGATGTCACTCCCCGCGATAGGCTGACCGCCATCCGGAGGATCCGGGCCGGCGAGCCCTGCATCGTCGTCTCCACCCAGTGCGTCGAGGCCGGTGTCGATATCGACATGGACCTGGTTCTGAGGGACCTCGCGCCTCTGGATTCCCTGGTCCAAATCGCCGGCCGGTGCAATCGGAATGCCACAAAGTCGTGTCAGACCGTAGAGATCGTCTACATCCTGGACGGAAAAGGCAAGGCGGATTGCCGGAAGATCTACGATCCCGTGCATCTCCAGGAAACCTGGCGCCTGTTCCAGGGAAGATGCCAAATCGAAGAGCGGGAAGTCCGAGAACTTTGCGGCGACTACTTCCAAGCCCTGGCCTCCAAGAAAGAAACCGGTGCCGCCACCACGGCGAAGCTGGCCAATTGGGAATATGCGGGGCTCGATGTCCGCGCGGCTCTTCGAGGCCGAGCGAGTGACAAGCTCGATCTCCTTGTCTCCGAACAAGACAGTCCCCTCCTGGTCAAGCTGGAAGAAGCTCTAGATGAACGAAACCGCTGGGAACGCAGAAGAAAACTGCGCAAGCTCGCACCGGAGATTCGCGCAACCAGTATCAGCATTTACCCACGTCCCGGCCTGGACCCGAACACCTTCGCCAAACCGCGTCGCTGGTTCTGGATCCTAGACCCGGGATTCTACAACCCCAGAACGGGATTCCAGCCCCCGGAGACCCAGTCTCACGACGGAGCCTTGGAAATCTTCTGACCCACCCTAACCAACCCTCACCGGCCAACAACAAGGTCAACGATCAGTCGATTCCAGCTATGCCCCCAATTCCGAATCGTGTTCGTCGTCCAGGGTATAGATCCCGATCAACTCTTTGTTTTTCATATGCTACATTCCGCTCACATCGGCGGCAGTCCGTCCGCCGCTGCTCGCCATTGTCGCCGCTCTCCCTATCCATCGCCCAGAGACTGAAGCACCGCCGGATTCTCAGCTACGTCCTGAGTCTCCGTCGTGAAAGTTACACCCCGCCACAATAAGAGCCTTCCCATGCCCCCCAAAATTGCTCCCCCGGAAAACGCTCACAAAGATACGCCCATTCGCATCGCCCGGCTCACTCTCCACACCGAACCACCTGCTGCAACGGCCTCACTGGCCGATCTGAGAGGCGCCATCGCCCGGATAGCCCCAGAACTCGACCTGCTCCACCAGCACACAGAAAAGGGATTCCTTTACCGATACCCTAAAGTGCAGTACCGCAGAAATGGAGGAAAGTTCGGGATTATCGGCATCGACGAAGGAGCTTGCATCCTGCTGAAACTTCCCCTGGCCGGAACTTCCCTCCACCTCCGCAACCGCCGCTACCGCATCGTTCGGTGCGATATCTCACTGTCCGAATCGACTCTCCGAGTCACATCCCAACTCCGCCACTACCGCCTCCAAACTCCAGCACTCCTGCTCAACAAGGAAAACTTCATCCGCTATGGAAAACTCGTCGGACCCGAACGCTCCGCCTTTCTTGACCGGATCTGCGTCTCTCAAATCCTCCGGGTAGCCAAGGGAATCGGAGTCTGGCTCAATAACGAAGTCATCGCGGCTCTTGCTCTTCAAAAGACCCTTCCCTGCACGTTCAAAAAACGCACCTTTCTTGGATTCCAAGGAGAACTGATCACGAACGTCGAACTGCCTCCGGGCATTGGCTTCGGAAAAGCCGTCGCGTTCGGATATGGCGTCTTGGCGTCAGTGGGAGCCACCGCAAGGCCCGCGAACCTCCACGAATCCTGAACCAAGTTTCTCCGTCCCCAGAAGCCATGACGGGGAGCCGCCCAAAAAAGGAGCCACCATGCAGCTTGTAGTCCAAAGCACGGGTACTTCCATTCGTCGTCATGAAGGCTGCTTCGAGCTTCGCAACGGTGATCGGAAACGAAGAATCGCCCCCAACCGCATCGAGAGCATCGTATTGGGTGATCGGTGTTTCCTTTCTACAAGCGCTCTTCTCTTGGCGCTGGACCACAATATCGACGTCTTGGTCATGGACCATTTCGGGGATCCCGTGGGCCGATTCTGGCGGGCCAAGTTGGGAAATACGGCGAGAATTCGCCGACGCCAATTGGAGGCGGGGCGGACAGAAGTGGGCCGCCGAATTGTCCAAGAGTTGTTGACCCAGAAGTTGAAAAACCAACGAAAATTCATCAAGCGCCTCCAAGAGGCCCGGCGAAAGCGCCACGCGGAGTTCATTCCCGCCCTTGAGTCTCTGGACAAAGCCATCATGGGCATCGCCGCCATCCAGGAACTTTTGCCGGGCTCCAGAGAGGCTTTTATGGCGGTGGAAGGCGGCGCGGCACGCCACTACTACGAGCAAATATCCCGTATTCTTCCCACGGCCTACCGCTTTCCGAGGCGCAGCCGAAGGCCAGCGGAAGACCCCTTCAATGCGGCCTTGAACTACGCTTTCGGGATGCTCTACTCCACCGTGGAAAGAGCCTGCCTTTTGGCCGGCCTCGATCCTCAAACCGGTCTTCTTCACGCTGACAGCTACAACAGACCCGGGATGGTTTTGGATTTGATCGAACCCTTCCGAATTTGCGTCGAACGGCCTGTCGTCTATCTATTCACCGGGCGCCGGTTCTCCGACGACGACTTTCAACGGACCGAAACCGCCACGACCCTGAGCGACTCCGGAAAGAAAAAAATCGTCGAAACCGTCTTGAAAAGCCTCGATGAACGGGTCCGCTTCCGAAAACGAAACCTCAGCAGAAAAATGGTCATCCAACAGGAAGCCCACCGGCTGGGAAACTGGCTCCTATCCGAACAAGCCACTTGTCCAGATCCCACCTGGCTCGAAATCGAGGAGTTGTGAACCATGCCCGCGAAACCCTACATGGTATGGGTCCTCTACGACATTCAAAAAAACAAGATCCGCACCAAGGTGTCCAAGATCTGCAAGCAACTGGGCCTGGAAAGAGTTCAGTACAGCGCGTTCCTGGGGCCGCTTCCCAAGAATCGCATCGACGAGCTGGCCCTCCAATGCCAGAGCCTCATCGACGAGGAAACTGATCGTGTCTACATCTTCCCCTTCTGCGACAGAGACTTCGATAACATCAGAGTCATCGGAATCGGCTTCGACAAGGACTACATCAAGGGCGAAACGCTCCAGGCATTCTTCTGAATCAAAGACCGCAAACTCCCACACGGCACAAGACCCTGACCCGCGCAACTGGACGGACAGGCCCACGGGAACCCTGGAGATCCAAGCCATCGACGTGGTGCAGTACGTCTACTGCCCAAGATTCACTTACTACGAAATCTATCTTTCCATCCCGCAACACGAGGAGCAAAGATACAAGGTCCTGGAGGGCCGAAAAGTACACGAGCAACGAGAAAAACTTGGCGCCCGTTATCTTAGAAAGCGGCTCGGCTGCATTGAAAAACGAACCCATCTCCACCTGGGCACAGATGATGGTCTCGTGGGGATTGTCGATGAAGTTCTCTTTTTCCCCGATGGCACTGCCGCGCCATTGGACTACAAATGGGCACAAGCGCCCAAAGCGCCTCACAGGACCCACCGCCTCCAGTTGGCATTCTACGCCAAGCTTATCCGGACAACCAAAAAGCTCCCCGTGACAAGAGGATTCCTGGTCTATGTCCGCTCGGGAAACCGGCTCGTGGAAATCCCCCTTGGAAACAAAGATGAAAAGCTCTTAGAGAAAGCCATTCGCGAGCTGAGAGAAATCGCCGCAGGCTGGTACCCTCCCCCAACGAGAAAAAAGAAGCAATGCCCGGACTGTTGCTACCTTTTTTTGTGCGGAGGAGCATGATGCTTGACTTTCTCCTGCAATGACAATAGGATAAGTTCTACATGCTGCTTCAGAGAGGCTGTCAGATCCGCTGCTACACGGCTTCGGAAGGTGGAATAAGCCATGACGAAACCAACCTGCCATATCCGTTCATAAGGAAGCGCAGGGCTGAGTGCAGGGTCTGAAGCATCAATCCAGCAAAACAAGGATTGAAACGATCTCCACGAGCTCGAAGCCCAAGCGCTTTTCCCCCGTCTGAAGCATCAATCCAGCAAAACAAGGATTGAAACTAGTGAGAGCACTCGGTCCATCCCCCGGCTCGCACCAGTCTGAAGCATCAATCCAGCAAAACAAGGATTGAAACTCATGAG
>JAJRTK010000351.1 GCA_024278345.1 bacterium
AAAAGGAAAACGCGCAGCGCACAAAAATGTGGGCTGGGATCCCGTTGCCCTTTGTTGCAACGGGAAGTTGAGCGAGCTCCCTGGTGGGTGCAGGGCGAAGTCCTGCCAGGGGACGGGGGACAGCGTCCCCGGACGACCTTTGAGCGGAGCGCGGCGCTGCCCGATGCCAAGTTTTTTTTCCGCGACCCATTGTCCCGCTTTGCGTGGATACCCGAAAATCGGTAGTGGAACACCTCCAGGAGGGAACTCCCAAGAAGTCGTTTCTTTTTATGGTTGCCTTCCGCTCCCGTCGGCGGCAATCCGTCCGCCGCCGTCCGCCCGCCATCGCCCCGGGCCTGCTCCCTGCCCTGAAAACATGCCACCGCCAGAAAGCCGGCGCGAGGTCTTCAATGGTGAATCCCGCTGCGGTCTACCGCGCCCTTCACGATCTCAATAGCTACCTTCCCAAGCGTTTCTTCGATGGTTGGGCTCGACCGCCCTTGCGGGTGGCCTTTATCTTGACCCACCTCTGCAATCTCCGCTGCACCATGTGCAATACCTGGGGGAAGGAAAATCCCAAAGAGATCCCGAAACAGCTTACCGCCCGGGAAATCGCCCATATCATCAAACAGTTGCCTCGGTACGCCCTCCTGACGTTCACCGGAGGCGAAATCTACCTTCGCAAGGATTTTCGAGAGATCTTGACCTACGCTTGCAGTCGGAATCGGGTCCATTTGGTGACCAACGGCACCACCGTAGGGCCGGATGATGCCGATGAAATCCTGGATCTTTCCGCATCCAACATGCTCACCAAGGGAATCGTCTCCGTGGGCGTATCCCTGGATGGGCTGAAGGAGTCCCACGACCAGGTTCGGGGTGTCCCCGGGGCTTTCGAGAAGTCCGTGGCTTTCCTGCGATCCCTCGTGGAGAAAAAACGGGATCGCGGCGGCCGCTACCCCATCATTGACATCAAGGTGGTCATCACGCCTGAGACCGTGGAAGTGTTGCCGGATCTCTTCAAGCTGGGCGACGAAGTGGGGGTCGATCTGGTCTCCTGCCAGATCCTCAACACCCAGAGTTCCAGCTATGGTGTGAAGCACGAGGAAAAGGAGGTCCACCGCCAGTCGCCGCCGCCGGTTCCGGAGATCGCCCCCGCCGTTATTCGTGGGAGCCTTGAGGCGATGGAGAGCTTGGCCGCCGGGTCGGTGACGCAGCTCCGGTTCAACCCCAATGCCGGGATCGAGGCCATCGTGGATCACTACCAGAATCGGTTGCGCCTCGCGGAGTTCGATTGCACCACGGTCTGGAGCGTCATGCACGTGGGGCCTCACGGCGACGTTTTTCCATGCTACAGCTATTCCATGGGCAACCTGAAGGAGAAAAGTGTCAAGGAGGTCTGGAATGGCGACAAATACCGAGCCTTCCGTAAGGAGCTCAAAAGTGCCGGCGTTTTTCCAGGTTGCGTGGGATGCTGCGTCATGAAGCCCAAGTCCTCCCGCCGTCCATCGGCGGCTAAGGCCGGTTGACGGCCATTGCGAGCCTAACGATGACCAAAGCCCGTGAGCATTATAGCTACCGGTACTACCGCGATCCCAACCGGGCTCGGGAATACGACGGGGATCGATATGGCGGGGCGACCGGCCAGTGGTTCCACGAGCTGGAGGTGGAGAGCTATCTCCAGATGATTGCCCCGCGGAAGGGACAGCGGGCTTTGGACCTCGGGTCCGGGACCGGAAAACTGGCGTTGCCCTTGGAGTCAGCCGGGTGTCGCGTACTGGCCACGGACTCTTCCCCGGCGATGCTCTTGGAAGCTTCCCGAAAGGCCAAGGAAAGTAAGATCGGGATCGGGTTTGCCGTCATGGACGGCCACAATCTGGCTTTGCCCGATGGCGGCTGGGATATCGTGGTTTGCTCGCGGGTCCTCATGCACGTCGTGAAGCCGGAGCGCTTGGTGGCGGAGCTTTGTCGGGTAAGCCGTGGGAAGGTGGTCTTCGATTTTCCCCCCTCCAGTAGCTGGAACCTGTTGAAGCCCTTTCTGATGCGCCTCAAGAAGCGAGGTAACCCCGGCACTCATCCCTACAAGATCTTTGGGGTCCGGTGGGTGAAGCGGGAGCTTCGGCGGCAGGGCTTCCGGGTCAAAGAGGTGCGGAGACTTCTCTTCTTGCCCTATTTCGTTCACCGCGGGCTGGCGTCGCCCAGGCTCTCTTCGCTTCTGGAAAGGCTGTTCAGGCTCTTGGGACTGACTAGATTATGGGGGGCG
Organism: bacterium; assembly: GCA_024278345.1. Lineage (GTDB taxonomy): Bacteria > CSSED10-310 > JAJRTK01 > JAJRTK01 > JAJRTK01 > JAJRTK01. The sequence goes on from JAJRTK010000351.1 coordinate 2,240, forward strand.
CCGGTGTTGATCTTGGCAGTGAATAGCCCGGTGGTCGGGGAGTGAGCGGCGATGGCACCAGGGTCTTGCCAGGCTGGCTGGGGGCTGGCGAGGCAAGACGACCATCAGATCCGCCATGGCCAGAGTCATTCGCCATCGAGGGGCCTGGATGCAAAGAAAAGTGTGGAGCGAACTGTCGTGAAAATCTTGATGATAGCGCCTCAGCCATTTTTTCAGCCACGGGGTACGCCCTTTTCGATTCTTCATCGTCTAGGGGCCTTGACGGCGCTTGGGCATGAAGTTGACCTGGTGACTTATCCGCTGGGCGAAGACCGGAGGCTTGAGGGAGTCCGGATCCTTCGTGCTCCGGGAGTTCCCGGTATCCGGGAGGTCAAGGTGGGACCGTCGGTGGCCAAGATCCCTTTGGATCTCATGGTGGGCCTGACTGTTCTCAAGAGGTTCCGCCCCAGCCGATACGACGTTCTCCATACCCACGAAGAGGCCTGTTACCTGGGAGCGATCCTGAGCAGGTTGACCGGTGTGCCGCACATTTATGACATGCACTCGTCCCTGCCGCAGCAGCTCCAGAACTACGGATTCTTGGCCTACCGCCCCATTCTCTGGTTTGGCCGGGTTCTGGAGCGGTTAGTGATACGGAACAGCCGGGCAATCATCGCGATCTGCGATTCTTTGCGGGATATCGCCCTGGAGCGGGGAGCCGATCCCCGGGGGCTTTTTTTGATCCACAACCGACCGGTGGATGATGGTGAGACCCCGACTGCCAGGGAAGTGGCGGCCTTCGTCCAAAGGTTGGAGAAGGAGATGGGTGTACGGCTGGCGGGTCGGGAAGTGGCCCTTTATACCGGGACCTTCGCCAGGAATCAGGGGTTGGAGTTGCTCCTGGAGGCGTCTTCCCAGGTTCAGAAGCACCGAAAGTTGGCGACTTTGGTGTTGGTGGGCGGGACCGAAGAGCAGGTGGCGCGCCTCCGCGGAAAAGCAAAGGAGCTGGGGCTGGCGGAGGGGGTGGCGGTGCTGGGTCGCCGGCCGGTGGAAGAAATGGCGCTCTGGATGGCTGCCGCCACCCTGCTTTTGTCACCGCGGACCCACGGAACCAACACCCCCCTGAAAATCTACTCCTATTTGGCCGCGGGCAAGGCGATCCTGGCAACGGATCTTCCCACCCACCGGCAGGTCTTGGACAAGAGCTTCTCCATGCTGGTGGAGCCCACGGCATCGGGCTTGGCTCAGGGACTCTCCAGCCTTCTGGAAGATGCTCCGCTCAGGCGAAAGCTGGTCGATGAGGCCCGGAAGGTCGCCGAGGACCGGTACAGTCCAAAGAGGTATCTGGAGCGCCACGTCGCTGTCCTGGAACGTGTCGGTCGTTAATTGTCGGGTGCCGTGGGAAGAAGGGCCGTCGGTTTATTTTGGTGGGATCTCCATGAGCTCCTTGACGTCGCCGACGGAAGTCCCTCTTTCGGAGTCCTCTTGGGCGGTGATGTCGAGCTCCGTGTAGCCGTCGGGGCGGACGAAGATCTTGATCTTCACGTTCTGCTTGAAGTGGGCCGTTTCGCGGTAAAAGCTGGTTTTGAAGAGGTCAGACTCGTCCTCGTCGGGGATGATGGCGGGTTTGAATCCTTCTTTCTTGGTGGCTGCCAAGATCCAGTCCCGCACCTTTGGAACGCCCATCTCCAGGAACGCGCCTTGGACGATGGCCTCGCGCCACTGGGTGCCCAGGGGGTTTTGGATGCGGAGCTTGGCGGTGATGTATTGGAGGTCCGGGGGGATGGGGAAACCGGCGGCCCAGCCTCGGGGAAGCTCCCAGAAATCGATGTCTGGATCGGCGGGATCGACATCGACGATCTGTTTGGCCGGGTCCGCGGCGGCTTTGGCGGCTTCTTGTTTTTTCTCCATTTCCGCCCGGAGCTTGTCGTTGGCGTCGGAGAAGGTCGCTTGTTGGCCTCGGAGGCGAAAGAGTACCGGCTGGCCGGGCTCGTTTTGGGCGATGGTGAGCTGGACAGCTTGCCGGCTCTTGTGGCGGGTCCGGATGAAGGCCTGCTGGAAAAGGTCGTCGTCGTCTCTGGTGAAGAAGGTGGGAACGTTCCAGTGGTCTTCCCGGAGGCGGCCCAGGTACCAGTCTCGGACTTCACGGAGGGAGAGGCCCGGGATCTTCCCCTTGAGCAGTCCGACGTCCACCAGGGGGATTCCCAGGCTTTCATCGCCCTGTTTCTTGGTTCTCACCTCTTGGATTTGAGCGAAAGGTGGGACCGGGAAGGCGTCGGAGAAGTCCGGCGGCAGGTGCCAGTAGGGGACTTTTTGCCGGTCGAAGTCGATGATGAGAGGCGCGTCGGGATAGGCCTTGGCAATGACGTAGCAGGTTTCTTCGTCCATGGTGATGCTGAGAAGGACCACCTGGAGCTTGCCCTTCTGTTTCCGGAAGAAGGTTCCCTCGAAGCGGTTGGGCCGGTCGATGCGGAATCCCTTGGGGATGGGCCAGCCAGCATTTTTCAGAGCCTGCAGATACCACTCGCGGGTGGACCCCACGGTGGTGCCCTCTTTTTCGCCGTCCATGCGGGCGATCTGGAGCTCGAGACCGTACTCGACGATCTTTTCCAGGGATGGGCCGGTCCATTGGAACGATCCGTGGGCGACGAAGCCTTGGCCGAACCCTGCCGGGAAGGCGGGTTGCGCGGTGGCGGTTTCGGGGACAAGAAGAAGGACTGATAGGAGAATCAGCAGGGACGAGGGGGGATGAAGCTGACCGTTCACGACGTTTCGCCTCCGTGGAAGAGCTCGGCCATCCACGTAAGGTGGGACAGAACAGAAAAAAAAGGAAAACGCGAAGCGTACAAAAATGTGGGTAGGGATCCCGTTGCCCGCAAGTTGCAACGGGAAGTGAGCTGGCTCCCTGGTGGGTGCGGGGCGACGCCCTGCCAGGGGACTGGGGACGGAGTCCCCGGACAACCGCCGAGCGGAGCGCGGCGTTGTCCGAGGCCAAGTTTTTTCCCCGGTGGCCCATTGTCCCGCTTTGCGTGGATACCCAAGTGTTCTGGCCGAACGTGTTGGAGGGTTGGCATTTGGCGTCTGAGCTCCTGGAGGCGCGTCCGATGGATCGTAGCCACCAGAACTTCATTTTCGCCATCCGGCGCTTCGGCCAGGACGCGGCCCCAGGGATCGACAAGGAGTGATCGCCCATAGGAAAACCGTTTTGGGCCGTGGCGGCCGAACTGGGCCGCCGCCGCCACGTAGACGACGTTTTCGATGGCTCGGGCCCGGAGGAGTGGGTGCCAGTGGTCCTTTCCCGTGTAGAGAGTGAAGGCGGCGGGCACCAGAATGAGTTCGGCGCCCTGGAGGGCAAGGTGGCGGTAGAGCTCGGGAAATCGCAAGTCGTAGCATATCGTCAAGCCCAGCTTGATGGGAGGCAGATCCAGGACCACCGGTTGGTTTCCAGGGGCCACGGTGCTCGACTCCAGGAATCCGATGGCTTCCTCCACGTGGATGTCGAAAAGGTGGATCTTGCGGTAGGCGCCCCGAAGCTGGCCATCGGGCCCGTAGACGGCGCAGGTGTTGTAGACCTTTCCCGGTTCGGGGCTTGGTTCCGGAAGGCCGCCCAGGACCAAGTAGATCCCCAATTCCCGGGCAAGCGCGGCCATCCGGGAAGTAATGGGCCCCTGGCCAAGAGTTTCCGCCAATTCGGCCTTCCTGGCGGCCGGGCCGATGAATGCGAAGTTCTCCGGAAGCACGATCAGTTCAGCTCCCCGGGCCGCGGCTTTCCGGACGCCGGCCTCTGATCGTTCCAGGTTTTCTTCCACGTCCTGGCGGGAACAGAGCTGGACGAGACCGATTCGAAGGGATTCGTTTTGGATCATGGCCCCTCCCAAGGTCTGGAATGAATGCAAAAGGCGGACAACTCTGACATAACACTCATGGAGCCCAATCGAACCGCCCCGGAAGTATGAAAGAAAAAACGCGGAGCGTACGTGAATGTGGATAGGGGTAGGGAAAGCGCATTGGTTTGCGCCTCCCCTCCCTCCGAACCGTACGTGCGGTTCTCCCGCATACGGCTCTCCAGTCGGTAGGGTCTCTCATCGAGACTGGCAGGCTGCAGCATGGG
>JAJRTK010000352.1 GCA_024278345.1 bacterium
AATGGCTCTTGCCACGACTGCCACTTCCCGCACGCCCTACCCGGTCCCCGAAAAAGCCTCGACGATGGGCTGCATGAGATTGCTGTGGCCGGTACTATGACGAAGGCCACCGTCAGGGGGAAATCGCATCGCTTTCCCCCAGTCTAAGCCTCGAAATCAGTCCGCCTTCACTGCCCACTGAGTCCCAGCCGGCCTGCCAGTATCCTGTCCAGGACCCAACTGGGGAAGAAGCGGCGCAGGAAGGGCGGCACGTAGAAAAGGAGCTTGTGGACCCGGTAACGTGCCTTGGGCCGTGGTGACTGGGAGGCCTGGAGAATCGTCCCGGCCACCACTTCGGCTGAAACAGATTTGTCGTGGACCCAGGAGACCGTTTCCTGGAGCTTCTTGTAGTAGCGGTGATAGGCCGACTCCCGCCGGTTCAGGATCGGGTCGCTCACTTCCGCGGCGGCGGTGGTGAAGTTCGTTGTCACCGGTCCCGGTTCTACAAGAACGACGTGGATACCAAAGGGCCGCGCCTCTAGGCGGAGTGCGTCGCTCGCCGCCTCCAGTGCGAATTTCGAGGCGCTGTAGATACCGCCGAAAGGAGTGGAAGCCAGGCCCGCCACGGAGCTGACGTTCACGATAACCCCTTGCCGCGCTCTTCGCATTCCCGGAAGGACCTTTTGGGTCAAGTGGAGCAGGCTAAAGAGGTTGACCTCGAAGAGGCGGCGGACTTCGGCCATAGGAGAGTCTTCAATGGCTCCGCGCATCCCATAGCCGGCGTTGTTCACCAGGAGCGAAACCGGGCCGTGCTCTTCCAAAAGGGGATCGAGGATTTCGTCAATCTGCTCGGGGTCCGTGAGATCGAGGACCGTGGGGAGGATCCCGCTCTTCTCCGCGGCCAGGGAGTTGAGGTCGTCCTTTGTGCGAGCCAGGGCCAACACGCGAAATCCTCGGTGCGCCAAAAGCTTGCTGGTGGCGCGGCCTATCCCACGGCTAGCTCCGGTGACGAGGGCAACTTGCATGGTGAAGTTACTTCCGGATGGGGGTTAGTGAGTGCGAATCGTGGGCTTGGTCTGGGTGGCCAAACGGCCTATGGCTGCCCCACGAAGGCGGAAACTGATGGCGGGGAGGAGGGCGCAGAAAAGCAGGGCCAATAGGATTGTTGGCGGCCGCAACGGGACGAAGCTGTCCGGCTGTACGATTTCCGGAGCGCTCTTCCTGCCAAGGGCCTCGGCGTGGACCGATTCCCCTTCCACTAACTTGCGGGAAAGGGGGATCAACGCTGCCCCCAGCTCGTTGGACCGGGTTTGTCCCAGTAGTTCTGTTCCAGAGAAAAGTCGGACTTCAGTCTGGTTGGGGGTCGTGTAGATCACGTTGACCGCCACTTTTCGCGGGTTCAGTGGGCCAAGGATCTTCGGAAGCGGTTGTTCCACCTGGGCGCAGCTTGTCCGATTCGAGACATTGGTGATCCGAACATCATCGATGGCCCAGCCGATAAATCCATTGTTCTGGCCGTCGCCAGAATCGAATCGAAAGTGAAGCCGGACCTCCTTTCCCGCGAAGGGCGCCAGGGATGCGCCAGTCGTTTGCCACCCCGGTTCCGACAGGTCGGCTGCCGTGAGTTTCCAGAGATCGGCGAGCTGCCCGGTTTCCACGTCTTCCACGGAGACCGTTGTCGTGTCGATTCCCACCGAGCTTCCACCAAGGAACTCCACTTCCCGGTAAGTGGCGAAGCTCAGCACCGAGCTTGCATTGATGGTCCCGATGATCGGGGAGATAAGAGATCCCGCAGTTTGGCCTCCCTCGTCGTAGTCGCACGCGGAGTCCCGCCCATAATACCAGGCGTGGGTGGCGGACTGGTAGCCTGGCGGGATGCAGGAATTGGAGTCGGTCAGGTGCCAGAGTGAGCCGCCTTCCGCTGTCCAATCCGAACTCCCCTCAAAAGCGGTCCACCAGTCCGCCGGCGCGGAGACCGGGCCTCCAGGAGCCGCCTGACGTCGGGCCAGGTTCGTTTCCTCAAGGCCTCCACAGGCCCCGCCGCCAGGAACTGATAGATCCTCGGCGCGAACCACGTAATAGACGGAGACCCCATCGGCCAACCCATAGAGATCGGCGAAGGAGGTCCGCTGTTGGCAGGGCTGGATCAAATTGGTTGCCGCCGGTTGAAACTCTGCTTCGGTAGACCGGTAGATGTTGTACCGTGGCTTGGCGCCACAGCGGCCTACGGCCGCGTCCCAGGTAAGAGAAAGCGAACAGCCGTTGACAGCCGCGTCTTCAGCGCTGGTGAGTCCCCCAAACCGCGGCGCCAATAGGCAATTCCCAGTGGTGATGGCCGAGGCGCAAGACGAGGTTGCTCCGCCTCCCAGACAGCCGTCAGGCATCCCCCGGACCCGGTAATGGAGTTCTGTTCCCCCCGATGCCGTGCTGTCAAGGAAACTTGTTTCCGCCACGGTACCAAGGATCTCTTCGTCCTGGCCGCAGCCGGTAGATGAACGGAGGATCTCGTATTTGCCGGCCCCTGGAGCTGCTTGCCAGGCAAGCTGAATTCGGTTGTCACCATCGGGCGTCGCCGTGACGCTCTCCGGGGCGCCTTGGAATACCTCCTCCAGGGCACCCGTGATGACTAGGCCGTAGCCCTGCCTCCCCATGCGAACCCCGTGGCCGATAACCCGAATCGTGTGGCGGCCCGTGGAGGGCAGGCGAACCAGGATTTGCTCCACGCTGTTTTTTGGGTCGGGAAGACCGCCGTGTTGCGACTCACCGCCAGAAAAGACGTTCCCGAAAAAGTTCCCCGAGGCCCCCAGGATTTCCAGGTTCAGGTCGTTCACCACCGGATCGGCCGATGACAGATCCCCTGGAGGATCCGTGAAAGCCAGCGTCAGCCGGAGTGGCTCCCCACCGTCCGTGACCGCCACGCAAAAACTGTCTGTCTCCCCCGTGGAGAGGCCGAGCTCATTGCGAACCTCGTGGGCGATGAGCTTCCGGGTGTCACCAGAGAAAGCGAGCACCTGGTCGAGGAGAATCCGCCCGAACCCCTCCAGATCACTGGGATAACCGCTGATCCCGGTCATGTCCACCGCCGAATTGATGAGCATTGCCCGGAGCAAGGCGCCGCTTGGGAGAAAACGATCCGCCGTCTTTGGTTTTCCGGACGGATACCAGCCCTCGGTGAAATATTGCCGCACAAGCGTGGCGGCACCCGCTACGGCGGGCGCGGCGAAGGACGTTCCTCCCGGATCGGCTACCTTGATCCCGCAAGTCGTTTCCGCCTTCGCCGAAACGATGTCGCAGCCGGGAGCGTAGACTTCAGGCTTGCGGCGGCCATCAGCCGTGGGCCCGGTTCCCCCGGAACAATGGGAATCCTGCGCCGGCGCCTGGCCACTGGCGCCCACGGCAAGAACGTGCTTGGCGTTTTCCGGACTCTGGATCGCGGACCAGTTGGAGGCCGCGAAGACCACTAAATCCTCTTCGTTCTCCCAACTAAACTGGTCGATGTCTTTCGCCAGAGAGGTGTAGCGGGTCACCCCATCTTCGCCCCAGCTATTGGTGTGGATCCGCGCGCCATCCCGGTGCTGCTGGAACAAGAGCTCATCCAAATTCGCTGTCCCCGCCCCAAAACCCGAGAGCAGATTGATGTCCGTGTGGCTGAGTTTCGCATGAGGCGCCATCCCCGCGGTGTCAAGAGATCCATCCGCCCTACTCCCCACGGCAGTCCCGGCGGTATGGGTTCCGTGCGCATCCACAAGAGACCCGGGCGCTCCATGATACCCCACAAGCTTTCGGTGGTTCGGGCCCGGATCACCCGCGCCGGAAAAAAAACAATGCCCGATATCAAGGAGTCCGTCGATCTGCCCCAGCACCTGTCCCTCGCCCATCAACCCATGCTCCCAGATCGAGGCGATGCCCTGAAGGTTCGACTGCACCACCCAGCGAGTGGTGCCGTTCCGCAAAGTGATCGCTCCCGCCTCCTCGATCCAGGCCACGGCGTCCAGATCCGCCAGTGGAGCCAGAAGGACCAACGGAATCCGCGCTTCCAGCCTCCCGCCATCTTCGCGGACGCGAAGGATCGTTCCGCCACCAGACCGGATAATCGAAGCCACCGCTACAGAGGACTCACCCGCGTGAACGAAAAGGTGAACCCGCATCGGCCTGTCATCCGCCGGTCCAAGCCCCGAGCGGCCCTCCGGTCCGAGATTCTCCTGACCGCTTTCTCTTCGTTCTGTTGCGGCCCGCTCCCATCGGTATGGACCCGTGCCTTTGGCACGAGTTCCCCGCGGCCCCCGCTGCTCGACGTTTTCACCCCGCTTGCCATCGATTGCCCCACCTGACCGGAGCCACCCCAATCCAGGACCGCCAGATCCAGAAGGCCTCGCCCCTCCCCCGCGTCGCCTCCCGTTCGCCAGATCCCGCGCCAGTCGCGGACTAAGCTTCAAGGCCGGCAAGTAAGGGCCAACCCAACGAACCCAACCTTCCCCGCGTGCCTGGGATTCTTCCGCGGGCGACAGCTTCACCAGGTAGCCATCCCGGGGAAGATACCCGAGGATCGGCCCAAACCGCCTGGCCAGCTCATTCAGGCGTCGCGCATCCGGCGTTTCCGCAAGCTGGAGAATGACGTGGCGCCTTCCGTCCGATCCAGGCCGCCCTTGGCGTTTTGACCATCTTTCCCAAAGGCCCCCCTCCTGAACCGGATCAACCGTGCCAGCCGCCAGGATCAGCGGTTTCGATCTCTTGGCAACGGCTGCCAAAGGCGCCGCCAGAAGGAGTCCTACAACGATGAAGAGAAACCGTCCCAAGGTGTATCCCATCAATCCAGGCTGGCCCGAAGCCACTCCACGGGAAACTGCCCGACGAAAACCTGCCGCGCCGGACCAGACAAAAAGACCGGGAGTCCCTCCCCAAGCCAAGTGATTTCCACACGCCCACCCGGAAGCTCCACGCCTACGGTTGCCTCTACTCGTCCAAGCTTTCTGGCCACCACCGCCGCCGCCGCCGCACCGGTTCCGCAAGCAAGAGTCGGGCCGACGCCGCGCTCCCAGACCAGGACCCGGAGGTTACTCCGATCCTCAATCCGCACCAGCTCCACATTCACCCGATCAGGAAACCAAGGCGCCCGCTCCAGCCGCGGCCCAAGACGCATCAGCAAATGCTCGTTCAAATCGGCGGGGAAAAGGACGCAGTGTGGGTTGCCCATGGACACGCAACTCAGCCGCAGCGGCTCCGGCCCCAGCATCATTTCTTGGTCAAGCACAGGGTCCATCACCCCGGGCGGGGGCTCCACGGGAACCGCTTTCGCCAGGAAATCCGGGGGATCGAGGCGAACCACCGGCCAGATGCCTTCGGCTGTGGGCTTGGCGGTGGCCACGGATTCCGGGCCACCCTCGATCTCAAGGCGCAATTCCCGCCTCCGGCCCCGCTGGCGAGCCCACAAAAGCGTGGCCACGCAAAGAAGGGCATTCCCACAATTCCGCGCCTTGGATCCATCCTGGTTGTAGATTCGCAGCCTCCCGCTGCGGGAACCCGTATTGAGCAGCACAAGGCCGTCAGCACCAATTCCCAGTTGCCGATGGCAAAGCTGCAAGGCAACTTGTCCGAGATCCAACCCCTCCAACGATTCCAGTGCCTGATCCAGCACTACGATGAAGTCGTTTCCCAGCGCCTCCATCTTCAAAAAATGAAGGGTCGAGCGGCCTGGGGCAATAGAGGACTGCGGCATGGCGAAGCCTCGTCTGGAAACCACGGCCCTCCCGAAGGAGGCCCGCTTTGAGCCTCTTCACGCGATCCGCCGAAAAAGCTCGTTCATGTGGAAGATCCGCTCTTCTATAGCCAAATCTCGCCCGGTACGGCAAACGGGATCCAGTCAAGTCACCGCGATTGTGCCTTGGAGCTCCCAGGTCGAGGGCGACTCCGGTACTTGCGGTACAAGCGTTCCTGTTTCGTCTCAAGCTCTGCTCGTCGGCCCTGGATCCAGAGGGCAGTGACGTGGCTCCGTACCTCCAGGGGATCACCATCCGTGAGGATAAGGTTGGCATCTTTCCCGACTTCGATGGAGCCAAGGCGATCCGCCACGCCAAAAATCTTGGCCGCATTGATGGTCAAGGCTTCCAGTGCCGCCTTGTAGGGCAATCCAAACGCCACCGACATGGCGGCGTGGTGGAAGAGATTTCGAACCGAGCTTGCCGATCCCGTTGTGAAGCAGAACAAGACCCCCGCCTCATGGAGCTTTTTAGCCATGGTGTACGACGTATCATACGGCTCGTCTTCCCGGACGGGAACCGACAGGACACTGGGCAGCAGGACCGGGATCTTCTTTTCAGCCAGCTCTGGAGCCATGCGCCAGGAATCTCTTGCCCCGTCGAGGACCATGGTTAGCTGCCGCTCTTCCGTCCAGGCGATGGCGGCTTTGATCGTGGGCACGTCCTGTGCGGTGATGATGAGAGGCATTTGTCCGTTGAGGACGGGCAGCAATGCCTCCAACCGCCGGTCTTCCGGGGGCGGCTGGATCTTCGAGTCCTTCTTGGCGGCTTTCTTGGCTTGCCGGTAGTTCTTGGCTGCGTCAAAGAGCTCGTTGAGTCGGCGGAGCTTTTCCTTTTCCTTTTTTTTCTTCGCCGGAGCGACTTTCGTTTCCTCCTTACCGCCCCGGAGATTGTTTTTTGGGAACAAGCCCTCTTGGTGCGGCCCCTGGCTCGGAATTGTCGCCATTTTAGGAAAGATCACGCGAACGCCCGCGCCCGATTTGACGAGCATCTCTTCCCAGGTCCAGCCGTCAAGATTCATCACTGCCGCCGTGCCAGTCACGAACTGGCCGCCGGGGACGACCATGACCGTCGTGACTCCTCCCCGGCGGGCTACCGGGATGAGGTGCGATCCCGGATTCACCGCAAGCTCAGTCTTCACATCGGGATTGATCCGACCCGTTTCCCGAGTATCCACCGATCCCTTCACCGTCGGAATCTCCACCAGGCCAAGAGTGGTGTGGCCATCGATGAAGCCCGGGAAGAGCTGACCGCCCTTTCCATCGAAGACGGGAATGCCCTCCGGCGCTTCGATCTCCGGGCCCAACGCCGTGATAATGCCCTCTTCCACTAGAACGGATCCGACGGAAAGCTCCCCGCCCACAACAGCGTGGATCTGGACGTTGCGAATGAATACCGATGTTCCGGCCTCCGCCAGGCTTACCCCGGTGGCTGCAATGATCGGGAGGCTCAGGCTACATACCGCAACCAGTCGCTGGAGGCAGGTCTTGGAACCGGGTCTACGAGTCACGGGATTCTCCTTTGTCTTCAAGGCTGGTTTGCTGTCCAGCATGGAGGGAAAGTCTCTGTTTAACCTCTGAGCCATCCCCTTATTTTTTTGCTGGTGGGACCCATCCAGGTCAAAGACTCCGACAACTGCTTTTTTCTGCTGGTTGGCGTCCGGTCGGGTCGGCGGCAGTCCGTCCGCCGCCCCTCCCATCTCATCGCCCTTCAACCGGTCAACGAGCCCCCAAACCCTCTTTCCGCCTGGAAATGAGGGGATGCTTCAGGTTCACCCTCGTTCTGCTCCGGCGCCGTAAGCCTCTGTTCACCCTCGTTCTGCTCGGGCGCCGGGCCGGCTTCACGTGACCTGTCCGGCTGCGTGGCAACTCTGTCACTCGGCCCACAGTCAGCCTCTCCCGTTTTGCCCGGTTGCTCACTTTCATCCTGGGTCGGTGCAGGTGCGCTTTCATCGGGCTTGGACGGTTGTTTCGTTTCGCCTGGTTTCGCCGGTAGCCTCCCTTTGTCCGGCCCGGGGATTGGGCCGATTTCATCGGCCTCCTCCGGATCCGTCGCCTTTCCCGGCTCCGGGGCCTCTTCCTTTTTCCCCTTCTTCTCCCCGGACTCTTCCTTCTTTTCCTTTTCCGAGCTCTTTTTCGCCCGCTCTTTTTCGAGCTTTGCCAGTTCTTTCTTCTCCTTGGCGATCTCTTTTCGCTCGCGGCGGTCACGGTCGATGTCAAACCGGAGGTTCCCATCGACGAACGTTTTCTGGCAGATTGCATAGCTACTCAACGGGTGGTGGGACCAGACCGCGAGATCGGCCTGCTTCCCCACCCGGATGGAGCCCACCCATCGTTCCACGCCGAGCTGAATGGCGGCGTTGAGCGTCACCATCTTGAGAGCCTCTTCCTCCGGAACGCCGCCATACTTCACTGCTTTGGCGGCTTCCGTATTCAACCGCCGAGCGAGCTCGGCCGAATCGGAATTCAGCGTGACCACGGCTCCGCGTTCCCAGCAGAGGGCCGCGTTGTAGGGGATCGCCTCGTAGACCTCCATTTTGTAGGTCCACCAGTCGCTGAAGGTGGAGACACCGGCCCCGTGAGCCGCGATCTCGTCGGCAACCCGGTAGGCCTCCAGGGCATGCTGGAACACCTGGATCTTGAAGCCCATCTCCTCGGCCAGCCGGATCATCGCCAAAATCTCGTCCGAGCGATAGCTATGGCAGTGGACCTTCCGCTTGCCTTCCAAGACTTCCACCAGAGCTTCCAGTTGGAGGTCTCGTCGTGGCGGAAGCAGGTTTCGCTCACCTTGCCGCTGTCGTTCAGAAAATGCCTGCCACTTGCGGCGGTACTCCTTGGCCCGGACAAACGCTTCTCCAATGGTCTGCATCACGCCCATCCGGCTTTTGGGGTAACGGTTGGCCTCGGGATCACCCCAATTCGATTGCTTGACGTTCTCGCCCAAGGCGAACTTGATGGTGGGCGGGGCCTCCTTGAAAAGAAGCCTTTCGCCGCTGGCTACGCCGTACCTGAGCTTGATGACCGCCGATTGTCCGCCGATGGGGTTGGCACTGCCGTGGAGGATGTGGGCCGTCGTCAGTCCGCCGGCAAGCTGCCGGTAGAGGGAAATACTGTCCGGGTCCAGGATGTCGGAGATCCGAACCTCCGCCGTCACGGCATTCGTGGCCTCGTTCACCTGACCCATGGTGGCGGTATGGCTGTGGGCATCGATGAGTCCCGGAGTTACGAACATTCCTCGGAGATCCAGGATCACGGCATCTTCCGGTACGGTCAAATCGGCTCCTACCCCCGTAATGAGACCGTCTTCAATGAGCACATCTCCCCGAGTCAGAGTTCCCGCCTCGTCAAGAGTGATGACTGTTGCTCCCTTGAGGAGATAGGATCGGGCATCTCGCGGTACGGGTTTCCCGATGTTTCCCGCTCCCTCCCTTGGATCATCCACTGTCTCCTTTACCTTGACGGTTTCCACCGCGCTATGGTCAGCCTCTTTTTTCTGGTTTGTTAGAGAAATCGCGTCATCCGCCGATACGCCCGGTGCCTCCAAGAGGGGAACTGCAAAAAGGACCGCCGCCAGGAGCGGCCTCCAAAGGTCCATGAACGTTCTAGTGTTGCCCATGATCATCCCCTCCTTCCGTCGGGAGTCCCGGTCCGCACACCACTGAGATTCCCTGATTCGCCGTCGGGCATGCCAAAGGTTCCCGTCAGGGAATCGCCCGCTACGACAACCTCCAGGGCGATCTCGCCACTCATTCCCACTTTATCGCCGCTCAGGGTTAGGGTCACGGCATTTCCTTCCACTTCCACGGAAAGAAATGGCAGCTCCGTCCCCATGGCCGTGATACTTCCGTCATATTCCCCTGAATCCCCGCTGATGACCATCGTTGCCGGGATCTTTCCCCCGGGAGTCTCAAAAGTCAATTCCCAAGTGCCGGCAAAGTCCATCTTGGCCGTGGGATCGCCTTTGGCGATGCTCTCCTTCACCTCGATTTTCCTACCGTCAATCACCAGAAACCGAACCTTGGTTTTCTTCTCAAATAACTTGCCATCCGTGACCATCAGGTTCGCGATCTTTCCCTTTTCGATGGAACCGAGCATCTCATCGACACCCAGGATTCGAGCCGGTTCGATAGTCGATGCCGCTACTGCCGCCCAGTGGGGAAGTCCCGCCTCCATCGCACGGCGGACTCGCGCCGGAAAATCCGCGGGGTTCGCCAGGCCAAAGGTCGTGAAGGCGAATCTGATACCCTGCTCGTGGAGTAGCCGTGCCGTCGTCGGGATGTCCCGCCTTTCCCGCAGGTCGAAGACTGAGTCGTAGTCCGCCTCTTCATCCAGATCCTTGGGCGGCTGAGGATAATCCACTGACAGGATCACCTCCGCCCCGCTAGCTGCAAGGGCATCCACGATCCGGTAGCCGTCCCGTAACCCCGCCAGAATTGGCCGCACTCCGAACTCTTTGGCAAGCTCCAGGGCCCGCGCTCCCCAATGCCAGTTCTCCACCTCAAAAACTACAGGAAGCCGCTGGCGGACCACCGGGAGAAGAGCTTCCAGTGCCGCATCGAAGGCGGGTCGCTTGAATCCTCGACCGTGGGTCCGCCGGAAGCGCTCTAGCTCAAGGCCGTAATGATCGGCGTCCAGAAGATTTTGGCGAATGTGGGCGATGGCACCCATTCTGGAGCCAGGATAGGTCCGATCATTCCTCTCCGGCTGGAAATTGAGATGAAGTGACACTTGAAGGGCGATCAACTGCTCGTTTGGGGCGCCTTCTCCAAGGGAGATGAGAGCACTGGAACCCAGAAAAACGTTGCCCTTTGGAACCATGAGCGCCGCGGTGAATCCGAGCTTACGCAGCTTTGCCAATTCCGACTTCGAAAGCACCATCTCGTCCGAGGCTCGCCGCTCCGGCTGCAGCTCCGGAAGGTCGTGACCATATCCCGGCGGCGGCTTCGCATCTTTTTCTTTCCGTTTTGCGGAGGGTGTGAAGAGGGATGTCCGAGGATCCAGCAGCCCCGGATAAACCGTCAAACCCTCGCAATCAAGAACCACCGCGTCGCCCGGGATGGGAATTTCCGCACCCACGGCCTCGATGATGCCGTCCCGGACTAGAATCGTCCCCTTTTCGATTTCGGGAAAGGTCACGGGAACAATGTGGGCCGAAGTGAAGGCATAGGCCCGAGGCCGGAACTCGACTTCGCGCTCGGCCGCAATCGACTGGCCAACCAGAGCAAGAACCGCGGCCAATGCCGGCCAACAGAAGAGTCTTCGTGGAAAGGGCATGGGTGTCTCCAGGAAGGAGTTCGTCAAAGAAAAGGGTGCAGCGCGCTGATTTCCGCTATTACAACGTGCTGGGTGCCTTGGTTCCGCATTTCACGAAAGCGTGCCAAACCCTCTCTACTGTTCACCACCAGCCGCACACAGCTCTCCTCCGCACAGCCGACTCCAAGCCGCCCTATTTGATGGCGAACCGCTCCGTGAAGAGCAGAATTGCCTGATCCAATTGCCCTTTGGGACCCAGCCGGACTTCCAGGCGGTATTGTCCCAGGGGCCATCCGTTGTCCGGGCGGCTCAAGGAAAACGTCCCGGTCATCGGTCCGGGGAGGGGCAGCTCGGCGGCATCGATCTGGAAGTTTGGAGGCGCGGTATCGCCGACGTCTTCAGCGATCCACACACCCCAGATACTCTGGTTTGGACCTGTCGATTTCGCCTTGAAGTGAAACTTGAGGCTCGGTATGCTGGCGGGAAACTCGAGGCCCTGGGCCTGGAATGAGGGATTGTCTTCAGCGGTCGCGGTGTTAAAAGCCAAGAGGCCCAGGAACGTGGCTCCAACCAGGGTACACACGAAAAAGAGGGCCAGAGATCCGCGGGGCGTTCTTTTCAGCATGGAATCTTCCTTTCAAATCAGCTCCGATGCGTGGAGCTCCACGCAATCGGCCAGGGCATCGAGATCGTAGCCGCCCTCCAGCAAGGAGATGATCCGGCCTTGACAGTGGCTGCTGGACAGATCCGCCACCGTACGAGTCATTTCGACGTACGCCTCGCCAGTGAGCCGGAGGCCGCCCAGAGGATCAGCCCTGTGGGCGTCGAACCCGGCCGAAATCAAGATGAAATCGGGCTGAAAGTCGTCCATTGCCCTGGCGGCTTTGTCGTGGAACAGCTTCAGGAACCTGGCATCTCCCGTGTCGGCGGGAAGGGGAATGTTCAGGGTCGAGCCCACCCCTTCGCCAGCGCCTCGTTCCCATTCTGCGCCGGTGCCCGGATAGAACGGCCACTGGTGGAGACTGATGAAATAGACCGAAGGATCGTCTTCAAACGCGTGTTGAGTACCGTTTCCGTGGTGAACGTCCCAATCCAGAACCAGAATCTTCTCCAGTCCCTGCTCGTGTTGAAGATATCTGGCCAACACAGCGACATTATTAAAGAGGCAAAAACCCATGGCCCGCGTCGCTTCCGCGTGGTGACCCGGTGGGCGTACGGCAGCGAAGGCTCGGCCAATGTGGCCTTCCATGATCTTGTCGGCGGCTTCCAGCCCCGCACCGGCGGCGAATAGAGCCACCCTGTAGGAGTCGGCGCAAATGGATGTGTCGCCGGAATCGAGCGCGGGGAGACCCGAAGCGCAGAGCTTCTTCACGTGCTCGATGTACTCCAACGTGTGGACTCTGGAAAGATCTTCCGTCGTCGCCATGCGTGGGGGGATTTCCACAGTCTCGGAAACCAAACCGGAATCGGCCAGGCGTTCGGCGATGGCTGCCAGGCGTTGGGGACATTCGGGATGCTCCCCTGTCTGATGCTCTTGGTAAACGGAGTCTTGGGCAAGACCGAGAATCATGGCCCGTCCCCTGTTGCGGAGGTCTTGGGAGGCCCGCCGGGCGCACCGTCTGCCCGGGAATTCTGCCTGTTGGGAAATTCCCTCACTGGTTTCGGAGAGCCTCCTTGGCAACCTGGGCGGCGGCACTGCTGGAAAGAATGGCAGCGTGTCGGCTGTGTCGCGGGAGTCCCCCCAATTCGGCCTCGATTGCGGCGGCCGTAACTTTTCGCACAACCTCCGTCAGCCCGCAGCCCACGAGCATTTCCGTCATTGCGGACGCGGCGGCTAGAGTCGCCCCACAGCCCACGGCTTGAAATCGGGCGCCAGAAACCTTACGGTCACGGACACAAATCGCAAGCGTCAGTTCGTCCCCGCAAATGGGATTGCTTTTTTGAACGCACGCGGCGGGGTTTTCCAACCGCCCAACATTGCGGGGAGCCCTGAGATGGCCATTGAATTTCGGACCGCGCATAAGGCGCACCACATACGAACGGTTCCCGGCAATTTAGGAACCACTTGGCTTGTCCAAGTGTTAACTGTCCTGTTTAACGCTATTCTTCAAGGCCGCACGCTGTCAAGAGTATGTTTTTCCCCGGAGCACCTGGCCAAGGGCGGGCGTTGTGGCGGAGCTCGTCTTCAATACGGACCCAGACCACGAATCCCTCGGCGGCGATTCGGTGGCTCGGCGAAGGACCGATCCGAATCTGGAAGCCCAAGAACAAGTCGGAGGAACCAAACCATGGGATTCACTGAAAACCTGCGCTTCTTGCGGAAAAAGTTCGACGTGACCCAGTCGCTTCTGGCAGAAGAGATCCACGTTCCTCCCATACTCGTCAGAACCTGGGAGCAAAATGGAATCGTTCCCGATGAGGAACGGCTGGAAGAGATCGCCAGTTACTTCAAGGTGTCGGCGGAATGGCTCCTGGCAGACAATTCTTACGACGCCAATGGACTTCCCGAAGAGAACCTCCTGGACTGGAAGCCAGCCTCTCCGAAGGTCAGGCGCCAGTGCCTCAAGTGCAACCGGAGATTCCTCTCGGCAGGTCCCCACAACCGGATCTGTGATCGCTGCAAAAAAGTGCCCAACCCCACCAATGACCTCGGGGACCGCTACCGCTTGCACAGCGTGAAGTTCTGAAAGCCGTGCCTGTCAGCTCGAACCGATGCTCACCCCAAGATCGTAGGCCAGTGGCGCGGAACGGCGGTCTCGGACCAGATGCTCGGGGATCGCCTCGATCCCGTGCCAGAATCCCCACCAGGCCGCCGCGAGTATGGCCGTCGTCTGTCGCCACCGACTCTCCGAATCCAAATCGAGCTCCAAGAAATCCAAGAGCTGCTCCAAGTCGCCGGGGTTCGGGATGTCGGCGCAAAAGAGCACGTGAAGCGCTAGAAGCCCGGGCTGCTCGCTGTAGGTCGCCTCGAACTGCCGCCCGAGAGGAAGCCTCTCCAGTGGGTCGTCGAGGCGGCGGAGAACCCGCGTAATCCAGCGTTCGGAGCTGAATGCCTTCTGGAGGCGATTCCTGAGCATGGGCATGAGCGAACGGAGGGTCAGGGGCCTAGAATCCTTGCGGCTCCGCTGGCGCGCCAAGAAAGAGAGTATTTCAGCGACGAAATATCCCATCATCACCTCCCCGTGGGGATAGCCTGACATGAGGCCTCGGATTGCCTCGCGCATCCGGGCTCGATTCGTGAAAAAGCGGAGAGCGGGGATCAGGCAGAGAATCTGTTCTCCGTGTGGGAGAACGATTCCGGGGTAGTTGGCACTGGAAACGTTTTTCTGGAACTCCTGAATCGTCGCCCTCTCTTTCAAGGTCGCGGCCAGCTCCAGAGCCATGGCAAGCTGTGCCGGAAGCTGCTCCGAATGACTTGCAACCACGGCGCAGACAAGGCTTCCGGGGAAGGAAAGATCACTTTCCCGCGCTTCCGCGGGATCGAACCAGGATTCCTCCTTAGCTTCGGCGGGCTGAAGGCTGTTGCCGCACGATTTGCAGAAGCGGAACGAGTGGTGGTTGGAGTCTCCACAGCGTGCGCAGTGAAGGCGGAGCTCTTCCGTTTCACCTTTCGCGGGATGCAGAGAGAGGAGCTCTTCGACACTTTGGAACCGGTCGTCGGGATTTTTTTCCAGACAGGTCAGGATCATCGTCTCGATTTCAGGAGAGAGACCGGGTACGAGCGATGTCGGCTTCGGCGGCGGCCGATCAATTTGGAGCATGACGGTGGCCAGCGGCGTTTCCGCTAGAAATGGCAGTTGGCCCGTAAACATCTCAAAGAGGATGATGCCCAACGAGTAAATGTCGGTGCGGTGGTCCACGTCCAGGCCTTGCGCCTGCTCTGGGCTCATGTAGGGCGGCGAACCAAGAATATCCCCTTCCCGCGTGAGGTGATCCGATCCCAGCAGGCGCGCCATCCCAAAATCGAGGATCTTGGCTCCTCCTCCGGACTCCACCATGACGTTGAGGCTCTTGAGATCGCGGTGGACGATGCCCTTTTCGTGTGCGGCCGCCAGCCCCTGGACCATCCCCTGGACCACCTCCCAGCCATCTTTCTCGTTGTAGCGGCCACGCGTGCGGATCACTTTCCGAAGAGTCTCGCCTTCCACAAGCTCCATCGTAATAAAAAGCGTGCCGTAGATCTCATCGATGTCGTAAATCCGGATGACGTTGGGATGAGAGATCTTCCGGCAGACCTTGATCTCCCGTTTGAAACGCTTCACCGCATCCGGATCCGACGCCACTGCCGGATTCAAAATCTTGAGGACCACATCTTCTCCCAGCATGTGGTCCATGGCGCGGTACACAAGTCCCACGCCGCCCCTCCCCAGAAACTGCCCGATTTCGTAACGCCCGTTGAGATCGGTGCCCGAGGGGAGATTCCCCGCCACCAGGGCCTCAAAAACGTCCGAATAATCCCAGTTATTGATCGCGTTCATAGGCCTTCGCCGTAAAAAAAATCCGCCGCCTACAAAGATCCCACCGTGATGATAACGTGATTCCCATCATTTTTGAAGAAGGGGAGCCCGGGCCTTGCTGGATCGGTTCGCTGGCTCGGAGAATTCCCGTGGCGGAAGAAAACACTAAAACGCCCTTTTCTTCAGGTGGTTTCCTTATGTTTTCTGGGCCTCGGTCATGGTACCGGCCACCCGAAAAAAGCGCGCAGCGCACAAAGATGTGGGTCCAGGGAGCTGGCTCCCTGGCGTGGGTCTGGGAGCGGCGCTCCCAGCGAGGGTCCGGAGGCAGAGCCTCCGCCGGGTTCCAGGGCTGGAAGCCCTGGTGCGGCGTCTGAAATCTGCACCGTGGCCGGTACCATGACCGAGGCCGTTTTCTGCATGGTTCTTCTTGGGCTTGTAC
>JAJRTK010000353.1 GCA_024278345.1 bacterium
CGGGCTGGTTCGAGATCCAGGTTCCACAAGAGCAGGACAGGGTCGGCATAACGTTCCAGCGTCTCGGCCACATCCGGTTCCTTGCCATGCGCGCGGAACCACCTTTGCAGATTTTTGCGGTATAATACGTGTTCGGGAGATGGCATTCAGACCTCCTTTCTTGTCTTGAAAAAAAAATATCTCAAGAAAGATGGCCTCTCGGCCAAGAAATGTCATCTCCTTCTTCTCTTCCGCCCCTCCTCAGACTCCTTCCTGGCCCCTCCAGAAGGAATGCCGATAGTCCCTTTTCATCGTCGATTTGCGATTGAACTCCTCCTCTCCCAAACCTCAAAACCCCCACATCCACTGGCCCCGGGGATTGCCGATAACCCTCCGGTACACGGCCATCCGCGTAAGGCGGGACATTTCGAGGAGTGGAATTGAAAGGCCGGAAGGCAGGCGAAAGGCTCCCGGGGAACGGATTTTGGGGGTATCCACGCAAAGCGGGACAATGGGTCGCGGAAAAAAAACTTGGCATCGGGCAACGCCGCGCTCCGCTCGGCGGGTCACGTTTGCGTGACTCGAAGGGTCACGCATCGCGTTACCCGGCAGTCGTCCGGGGACGCTGTCCCCCGTCCCCTGGCAGGACTTCGCCCTGCACCCACCAGGGAGCTCGCTCATCTTCCCGTTGCAACGAAGGGCAACGGGATCCCAGCCCACATTTTTGTGCGCTGCGCGTTTTCCTTTTATTTCCAATCTTTGTCCCGCCTTGCGTGGATACCCAGAAAAGGCGAGTAGCGTGAGCGGCCGCGAACGATGGGAGCGGACTCAACCCAAAGAAGAACGATGGGAACGGAGATCCACACGCCGCCAAGAAGGCGCTATCTGGAAAGAGGCTAACCCGGCAGGTTCTCAGACATAGGCCCTGGCCACTTCCTTGATCCCGTCCACATCCAGAGGCTTGCCCAAAGCCTCGAAAGTCCAGTTTCCGCCATCCCGGACAAGCTGCCCCATGAGCATGGTGGTCCGGCCTTGGTACTCTTCAGTGTCGGAGAGATTGAACCTGGCCATCTCTTTGCCGTCGCCATCCACGGCTCGGACGAAGGCCGAGGAAAGCATTCCGAAATGCTGTTTTCTGGGCTTGCCGTCATAAATACTGACGCCGAAAACGATCTTCTTGTAAGCCAAAGGAACAGAGCCAATCCGCAGCAGGATCCTTTCGTCGTCGCCCTCCCCCTCGCCAGTGAGGTTGTCTCCGGAATGTTCGATGCTCCCGTCCTTCGACCGGAGGTTGCCAAAATAGATGAGGTCGGTTCCCTCCTTGAGGCAGCCTTCTGTCCCCAGCATCATCGCGAAGGCGTCGAGATCGAATTCCCCCTTGTCGCCCCGCCGAAAAACCCGGTCCAGCAGCCCCTTGGTCTGAGACGGGCGAACGTCCCAACCCAGTCCCACGGTCACAGCCGAAAGGTTGTATCCCCGGGCATCGAGCTTGAAGCTGTCGCCTTTTTTGAGATTGATGGCCATCTGTCACTCCCTTGCAGGTTCTTCACGCCAACATTGCCACGGCAAAACCACCGATAGGCGGGCGGGATGTGAAAGTCAAGTTCTTCCCGCCGGGGCGGGCTATCGGAAAAGAAGGAGATTCAGCGCAAGAACGGCTCAATCTTGGATGGCTTGCTCCTGGAAGTATTCTCTGGCCTGGCTGCTGGTGGCCAGGTAGATCACCGTGAAGGTGAGCTGCGCCAAGAATGCGGCATAGAGTAAGAGGGGCCATTTCAGGCCCAAATCCACGAGTGCTAGCAAAAGTTTTGTCAACTTGTAATTGGCGGGGATGGCCAGCAGGAAAGAGACGCCCATCACCCAAGAGATGCCCAGATAAGCCTTGCGGCTTCCAGCGCGAAGTCGATGAAAAATGTAGAACTGCCACGCGAAGACCGCCATCAAGAACAACGCCCCCACGATACCGGGACTGTTGTTGGCCACGGATGATGGCATCGGCCCGCTGGAAGAGGTCGTGAGCTGGGCCAAGCCCAGAAAAACGGACCAGTAGAACTGAAAAGCAAGAAAAACCAGCCCGAAAACGATGAAATTGTGGCCCTGGAGCAGACCGCTGCTGAACGTGGCTATCAAGGTGAGCAGCATCCCGGAGAGCGCCCCCAACATGTTGAAGGCGGTAATATACTGGATGCCGGCCGGCGCCTCGGAGGATGACAAGAGAACCTCCAAAATACCTCCCCCTGCAACACGCCTGGAAGAACGGCCACGGGAACCGCCTCCTTTCCCGCCGCTCCCTGCCTGCCAGGCTTGGAGCTCCGCAAGAAACGGATCCTCGGCGGGAGCCGCACTGGCTGAATCCATCCCATCGGTGGCGGCAAGACCCGAATCCGCGGGACTGGCTTCCGGGGATCCCATCGAATGCGGCACAACCGCGGAAATGACGGGAACTTGGGACTCATCCGCCCCGCCAGGCCGTGGAGAGCCTTGGCACCGCCCAGAAACCGGGTCCCCTTCGGCTGAGGCAAAACCATCCCCAACGGGAATCGGCCCGGTAGAGGAGGCCGGCTCCTCACCCACTGGGGTCATACCGGCCCTGCGCATGGCCCGTTCGACGATCTTCATCCCCTGCCCAATCTCAGCGTCTCCGGGCTTCAGTTGCAGAGCCCTCTCCATCAGTTTCCAGGCCTTCTGATACTCCTTCTGACGGTAATACCTTCGCCCTCGGGCAAGAAGGATCTCTGGATCCATCATCGGATCGGTTGCCATGGCCATTCCCTTTCTTGATCTCGGAAGGTTCGGCGCAGCTCGTAGCTTTCGGCGCGGATCGCCGCATAGGGATCCGCTCACGCTTTCCTTCTGGAAAAACTTCCTCTTGACCACCATAAGGAAGTGCTACCAAAGAAGTCACGCGAAAAAGAAAACTCTCATCTTGCGCGGGGCACGCCCGACCCCGATCCGAGGCGCACGAGGATTTTGGCTGTGGAATTTCCTTGCGGCAGGACTTTAGAAATACCTTATTCTTTTTATGGTTGTGGTCCGTTCGGGGCGACGGCAGTCCGTCCGTCGCCCCTCTCCTCTCATTGCCCACTACCGGGGCTGCTTCCCCCGGTCCACCGCCACTCGCCTTTCATCACACCAGAATGCCGTTTTCTGGCAGGAGCAGGAATACCAGGGTTTGCGCATGCCAGTCATTGGGATACAATTTGCCCCGATCCTTTAATCCCGGGCAGCCGCCACGGTTGGTGGCAGGGCAGGCCCACCAACGCGGGAAGTGAGCCATGCGACCTATCGAGACCGATCAGGACATTGACCGCCTTCGGAGATATGCCGGAGCTTACGCAATTCTGGCTGCCTGGTCGGGAGCGGGCATGTTCGAGGCCCTGGCCGAGGCCGAAGCCCTGGAGCCGGCGGAGATGCCAGGCGACCCGCGCTCCATCGCGGTGACGGCTCCGGTCTTGATCCATCTGGGCCTTCTCAACACCGACGGCAAGAAACTCAGCCTCTCCAGGACCGGTCACGCCCTTCTCCAGAGCCGGGATCTGGCCATGGACGGCGCCATGCAGGCGTTGGGGGATCTCTCCCGTTTGGATGCCGTGCTTCAGGAAGGCGGGCCGGTGGTGGGAGCTGACGGTACTCCGCGGGTGACCGAAATTGGGATTCGCGAAGGCAACCCCGAAGAGGCCCGCCGCTTCCTGGAGCGTCTGCACCGCCGGAGTGCAATCAGCGCCAAGGAGGTGGCTAGCTGGGTGGCGCGCCACTTACGGCCAAACAGCCGCATTCTCGACCTGGGTGGCGGACATGGCCGGTATGGAAAGGCCCTCGCGGAGAGGGGATTCGACGTGACCCTCTTCGACCGGCCCCTCTGCGTGGAGCTGGCGCGAGAACGGTACGGCGGCGGCTTGGCATTCCTGGCTGGAGACTTTCTCTCCGATGACCTTGGCGGACCTTACGGCGGCGTCCTGCTCTCCAATATCATCCATGGCTTGGGGCGGGAAGAGAACTTCCGTCTGTTCCGCCGCATTGGAGACGCTTTGGTCCCCGGGGGCGTCATGATTCTCAAGGACATGTTCCTGGACGAGCTGGGCGCGCACCCGGAAAAGGCTGTTTTCTTCGGCCTCAACATGCTTCTCTACACTCGCGAGGGGAAGAGCTACTCCGTCTACGAAATCCGCAGCCTTTGCAAGGAGGCGGGCATGGATCTCACGCAACACGTCTTCGTCCCCGACGGCGGCTACTCTCTGCTCTTCTCCAGGGTGGCCGGGAGGGAATAGAGGGGGGTAGAAGGGGGTATCCCCGCAAGGCGGGACAATGGGTCGCGGAAAAAAAAACTTGGCTTCGGGCAGCGCCGCGCTCCGCTCGCCGGGTCACGTTTGCGTGACCCGGCGGTCGTCCGGGGACGCTGGCTGCGGCCCTGTGGGCCGCGTCTCGCTGACGCTCGGCTTCCCGCCCCTGGCAGGAC
>JAJRTK010000354.1 GCA_024278345.1 bacterium
AAATTGTCGTGTTTTTGCTTTACAATTTTCTTCGCCGAAACGGTGGCACCGGCATCTTGCCGGTGTAGCGCCCTCCGGGCTGCACGGAGCCGGGAAGGAGGCCCGCCCCAGCGGTGATGTTGTCAACCGGATCTGATAGGTTCCAAAAGTAAGGCCTCGGTCATCGGCCTCGCTTCTCGAGATTCTCCACGATCTGAAGGACGATTTCGTTGGGGTCAATCCCGTCGGTATTGAGAGTCCAATGCGCCGCTTTTTCGTATAGGTTCGCTCGGGACGCATAACGGCGGGCCAATTCTTCGCCATCTTTCCACAGAGGTCGCCCCGGTTGCTCGTTGCCCAACCGTTTCCGGACCTCTTCCAGGGAGGTTTCCAGGAAGCAGACCTTGCCCAAGCGGCGCATGCGCCGGATGTTCGCCCGGGTGTCCACGATTCCTCCGCCGGTGGCGACGACCATTGGGCCCTGGCCCAGCGATCCCAGGACCGCGGCCTCGAGCTTTCTGAAGCCCCCTTCACCATATCGCTCGAAAATCGTAGGAATCGCCATCCCAACGCGTTCGGAGATCGCCTGATCGAGATCCACGAACCTGAGTCCCGCGCGGATAGCCAGAAGGCGGCCCACCGTGCTCTTGCCGCTTCCCATGAACCCGATGAGAATGACATTTGGCCGCCGGTTTTTTGGAGGCTTGCGATGCCGTGTCGCTCGCTTTTTTGGGCGCGTGGCCCGACCGGGGGCCTTGCCCACCTCCCCGGAAGCGGGTCGGCTGGAAGTAGAATGGGTGGCCTCTGTTTTTGAGGGCTCGGAATCCAAGGTATTGTCCTACTTGAGTTCGGCGGAGTGGACGGCTACGCCCAGACACCGGGTGTCGGCGTGTCCGTGTTCGCTGGGCCTCCAAGTGGGGTGAACGGAAACCTTGACAGTCACCACTTCCGGTTCTCGCCTGCCGGGACGGCGGGAAAGATGAACGGAGCATTCCGTCCAATCGTGGTGCCTCAACCGCTGGCGGTTCCGGTTGCGGCCAATCTGAAGCTCGACGGATTGCGGGGTCTTGTGTGCCAGAGGATGGAGGGAACGGAGGCGCACCGTAGCCATCCTGTGGTCCGGTTTCCGAAGAAGCCGGATATAGGCAGTTTGGCGGCTCCACCTCATGGCCAGGCCCGACTGCTCTTCCGGTGGAAAGAAGCCCTCGTTCCTGGACTCGTCTCCGTCAAGGTGGATACGATCCCCAGGGCATCCAAGGACGACGTGAGATTTTTCGAGGTGACTGCCGATCAAGAGTCCTGCTTCCCGGTGAAGGGTGATCCGACGCCGGGCAAGCTCCCGGCAAACTTCACGGTAGCTCTTGAACCAGTAGTGGTCTTCGAGCTGGGGGTTTCGGCGAGTTAGGCGCACAACCACAAGCTCCCGGAGCCAGCGAGGAAGGAGTACCACCAAAGGCAACCCGTAGTGGGGATCACGGCGAATGTTTTTCCAATCATAGCGGTATCCCGTCTGGAGGCAAACCAGGCCACCAGGTTTCAGGCACCGAGCAAGCTCGTCCAGCATGGCGAATGGATCCGGTATGTGCTCCAGAATGTCAAGTCCTAAAATGATATCGCAAGAATGATCGGCCACGGGGACCTTTTCCCCAGTGGCAAAAATGGAGAGCGGTCGCAAGCCTAAATCTCGATAGGCGGCCTGGGAAAGATGAAGGAAACCCCAAGCAACGTCTAGCGCCATCACCTGGGCTCCCGCTTCGCTCAATCTGGCCGAGACCCCGCCACAACCCGCCCCGAGGTCCAGGACCGTCGCATCCCGAAGAGATATGTAGCTCTCCAGGATCCCAGCAATATCGCGTCCCTGTTCGAAACGCCAAAATGCGTAGTCGTAGTAGGATCGGTACATGGGATGGGTCGGCGCCACGTGGATGGTCTTTCGCAGCCTGGAGGTGAATTCCGGGAGCAGCCGCTCGTATTCTTCAACCCAACGGGGAGGTCCTGACGGAGAAGAGGCAACCACGGTTCTTCTTTCTTTGTGTTAGGTTTTCCTGTCGGCCAACCGAGGTTGGCGGCCCACCCGGACGCCCGCGATTCCGCAATCCTCCGGGCAAAGGGCTCCCGCCCACATCCATGGAAGTGGGCATCGGTGCAAGGCAGAGCCTGCCATCGCGTTGCTCGTCACCGCGGCCCTTTCTTTGTATTGTTGCGCGTCCCGCCTTGCAGCGATATTGCACGTCATGCAGAAAATTGTCTTCGTCACGATGGCCACCCTCATCACTAACCACTAACTAACCTGTCCGCAACGGGCTTCTAGCCTGTTTCAGTGACGCGAGCTTTGATCTGGTCCTGAGTTGCGGTGGCGAAGGTGGGGAGCCATTGCTGGAGAAGCTGGAGGTCGCCGGTGGATTGGAGAGTCTCGGTGAGCCAGGAGGGAGTCCTTCCAAACCGTGCTTCATAAGCGGCTTGCAGTGCGGAGCGCAAGGCGTCGCGCTCTCCCTCTTGTCGGCCCTCTTGTCGGCCCTCTTGTCGGCCCTCTTCGCGGCCTTTTTCGATGCCTTCGAGGTAGGATCCCTCGGTGAGAGTGTTGTGGAGCTGCATCCAGCGGATGCGAGCTTCGTATTGCTGGCGTGTAGGGTGGTCTCCGCC
>JAJRTK010000355.1 GCA_024278345.1 bacterium
GGACTGTGGAATCGCAAGCGTCCGGGCAACGCCTCGCTATCGCTCGGCGGGTCACGTTTGCGTGACTCGAAGGGTCACGCCGCGCGTTACCCGAAGGTGGTCCGGGGATTCCATCCCCCGTCCCCTGGCAGGGCATCGCCCTGCACCCACCAGGGAGCGCGCTCCCTGGACCCACGTTTTTGTACGCTGCGCGTCTTTTTTTGGGGCGCGTGTCCCGGCTTACGTTGATACCCGAAACGACCGTTTGAGCGGGATCTGGCTGCTTCGGGGCGAGATTTTTTGGCTGATGGGCGACAACTAGAGGGAGGGCCGTATGTTGACAGCACGGGGGAGATGGTCTCTGGGACTGGTTTTGTTGGCGATGATTCCCAACTGTAGCCGAGAGACTCCGGTCCCCGTTTCCAAGCAGCGGTCGGTGTTCGTTCTTCTGGACACTGATGGGGCGGACGACAAGTCGTTCAACGAGTTTACTCGGAAGGGCGCGGAGATAGCGGCCAAGGAAACGGGGCTGGCCTTTTCCTTCCTGACTTCGCCCTCCACCAGCGAGTACGAGCGGCTGCTGGAGAGCACGATTTCGTCGCGCAAACCGGATCTGGTTGTCACCGTGGGCTTCCTGATGAGTGACGCCACGGCAAAAGTGGCGCGGCGCCATCCCGCCGCGTGGTTCGCCGGAATGGACACGGCCTATTTTCCGGGGTTTGGCTGTCCGGAAAGGGTGAAGGACTGTTATTCCAAGGAGGGCGGCCTCACCAACGTCACCAGCCTGGTGTTTGCTGAAGACCAAGTTGCCTATCTTGCGGGAGTGCTGGCCGGCTGCATGACGAAAAGTGGAATTGTGGCCGTGGTGGCCGGGCGCGAGATTCCCCCTGTCGTTCGATATGTGACAGGGTTCCAGACAGGCGCTCTCAGCTTTCGGTCCGACCTGACAGTATTCCACCGATATATCCCGGACTTTGGTTCTCCCATGACCGGAAAACTCGTGGGCCAGGGGTTTATCCAGCAAGGAGCCGATGTGGTGTTCGCCCCTGCGGGGAAGACGGGGACTGGGGCCTTGGAATCGGCGAAGGAAGCTGGCATCATGGCCATCGGTGTCGATGTCGATCAGTACGAGACACTGCCCGTTGTCCGAGAAGTTTTGGTGACCAGCGCCTCAAAAAAGGTAGATCTGGCCGTTGCTGCGCTTGTCCGGGACTTTGCCGCCGGAAATCTGGAGGCGGGTATCCGCCGGATGACTCTTCGCCAGAACGCTGTGGGCTTGGCTCCGTTCCACGACTGGGAGGAGCGAATCCCTGATGAATGCAAGGAGGCGATCGCCGAGGCGCGCCGTGCGATCCTCGCCGATCCATCGATCACGGACGCGGATTGAACCGCGGCAACACGCAACGAGGGGCGCGAAACTGAACGAGTGTTTTGAACGTCTTCGCCATCCCTTTTGGCCGGTCACTCTGGTCTCCGGTGCCGCGGTGCTCGGAACCGTTGGGGGTCTTGCGGTCGGTGCCTGGGGGACAGGTGAGGGAAGGCTTCTGGATGCCTCAGCCGTTGCGGGAGGACTGTTTCTAGCCCATCTGTGGGCCTGGATTTACGTCTGGAGATGCAGGCGATACGGCGTGGGCATCGGTGTCATCGCCATCGCCCAAATGCTCATGGTGGCTGGCGGAGCTTGCCTCTTGTCGGACTTCTGGTTGTACGGCCTCATGGCCCTGGCCCTAGTTCCCTTGGAGGTAGCCATCGCCGACCGGCCGGCACGGATGGTCCCTTTTTCCCTCGTCACTCTGTTGAGCGCCGTGGTGATGATGGGAATCGAGCTTTGGGATTTTCCGGGCCGTGCGAGCCTACTTGCGGGAATTCCCGGCTTAGCCTTTTGGGCGCCGGGGATCTTGGCGCTTCACGGATTCTGTCTGCTGGCCTTTTTGTGGATCTTCCGCCTTCGCCGGGGAGGACGGCACGAGATCCGCATCGACCTGGCCACACAGCAGTTCATGCTCTTGGTGCCGGTGGTCGCTTTCTCCATTGTTCTGGTCACCGGCGTGCTCATCGCGCAGATCCGTCATGCCAAGATCGAGGAAGTCAGCAGAAACTTCCGGACCCTGGCGGAAATCCAGGGGAGCCGGGTCGCGCGACTCCTGGAAGAGCAGGTTCGGGAGCTGGAGTCCGTCGGTGCGCGGGAGCCACCGATGCTGGAGAGTCTCAGCGTGGCCAACGCCAACTACTCGACTTCCAGGACCCGGGTTCAAGGTATGATCCGAACCCGGGAGAAGCGTTGGCAAGAGCCGAATGAGCGGCGGCGGATCATAATGGAAAAGTTCACGACGGCAGAGTCGATTGCTCTGAGCAAGTTCCGTAGCTACAACATGTTCCACAACAACCTGCTCTTGCTGGATCGGTACGGAGGTCTGGTGGCGGTCCAGGGGGAGATCCCGGAGAGGTTCTACCACGGCACGGAAGAGTGGTTCCGGGCTGCGTGGAACGAGGGGCAAGGCGGAGTGTACCTGGGCCGGCGCGAATTCCAACCGGAGACCGGAACGGCCACACTCCGGATCGCCGTGGCCCTCCGGAGCCTGTACACGAATCGCGTCATCGGAGTCTTGACCTCCACCTTCAAGCTTGCGAGCATCGAGCACTCCATCGAGCTTGCCTCAAAGCGGATCGCCGGAAACCTGCTGCTCCTTGGCCATGACGGTGAGGTGATCGCAGGGCCTGACGGGCCGGGCGCGCCTTCGGGGTTGCCTCCCACGTTATTGCTTCTTGAGGAGACTTCGCCACCAGGGGGCATCGATTCGGGCTGGCGGCTGTGGGGTGAGCAGGCCGGCAGGCCTCTTCTCTTGGGGTTTGCCTCCGTGGGGCGCTCCGATCCTGCATCGTTCGAATCCCTGGGTCCGTTGGGGTGGCGGGTGGTGGTGAGTGACACGCAGAGGCGTGCTCTCGCCGGTGTGACTCGTTCCACGAAGATCGCCACGCTGGTGGGAATTCTGGCGATGCTGGTGGGTCTCTTCGCGGCGACGGCCTTGGCCAAGCTGGTAGCGAGGCCGATCCAGGCTCTCACCGAAACTGCCTCTGCCCTCCGGGAAGGCAACTTCAGCAAGCGGGCAAAATATGCCGGCCCCGTGGAGCTCGTGACGTTGGCGGAGGCCTTTAACGGCCTTGCATCGCGACTTGGGATGCTCATCAACCGCCTGCAAGACGAGGTGAGGCAGCGGACGGCACAGCTTGAGTTCCGGCTGACAGAACTGGAAATGCTCAACCAGATCACGCAGGTGGTGGCGTCGGTCCGAAACCTGGAAGCAGGGCTGCACCGCGTCTGTACTAAGTTGACTCGCCTGCTGCAAGTGTCAAGCTGCTGGATCACGGTTCTCCATGCGGAAAAAGGCGAGCTGACCGTGTTGGCGGAGCACTCCTCCTTCGACGCCAAGACAGGCGCCACCGGGATTCGGCTTCCCCTGGTGGCGAGTCCCTGTTTTCGGGAGGCCGTGGAATCAAGGACGTCACTCTTCGTCCAGGGAGCAGCCTCGAGTCCTCTCACCAGCGGAATTCAGGATCTTCTGGAGGAGCGCGGCATTTCGAACCTGCTTCTGGTTCCTCTTCTCTCCATGGGCGAGGTCACGGGTGTCATCATGTTGGGGCGAGGGGAAGCCGAGGAGGCTTTTGGAAGTGTGGAGAACCGGCTTGCCGAAACCGTCGCCGGCCAGATCGCTGGCGCCATTGAAAACGTCCGCCTTTTCCAAAGCCTGGCCATGGACAAGCAGCGCTTGGAGCTCTTGAATACACTGGGCCAGAATCTTTCCACCCGCCTGGAGCCGGAACGGGTTTACGAAGCCATCTATCAGGCGGTGGTTCAGCTCATGGTGACGGAAGCCTTCACGATTGCCCTTCTTGATGAAGACAAGAAGGAGATCGAAATTGTCTACACGATTCTACGGAACGAGCGGATACCGAGCATCCGGATTCCGGCACACCATGGGCTGAGTGGCCACGTCATCGACACGGGAGAAGCGCTCCACATTCACGATGGACAAGAGCCACAAGAGGTCTCTGTTTTTCACTTCGACGACTCCAACCCGACGCGGTCGGCTCTGGCCGTCCCCCTCTGGCGCGGGAACGAGGCTATCGGGATGCTCACGACCCAGAGCTATCAGCCGGGTGCGTACACCAAAGAGGACCTGCGGACTCTCCTGACCCTTGGGGCGCAGGCAGCCATCGCCATAGAGAATGCACGTCTTTTCAAGGAGACAGAAAGGGCCAAGATTGCGGCGGAAGTGGCCAACGAAGCAAAAAGCACCTTTTTGGCCACCATGAGCCACGAGATCCGGACTCCCATGAACGGGGTCATCGGCATGACGAGCCTTCTTCTGAACACGGAGCTCACCGACGAGCAGCGGGACTACGTGGAGACAATCCGCGCCAGCGGAGATGCCCTCCTGACGATCATCAACGACATCTTGGACTTCTCCAAGATCGAGGCTGGAAAGCTCGAACTGGAAAAACAGCCCTTCCACCTCCGAGAATGCGTCGAAGGCGCTCTGGACCTCCTGGTTCCCAAAGCCGTGGAGAAGGGAATCGAGCTGGCGGCGAGGATCAATCCGAACCTCCCGGAAGTCCTGGTCGGCGATGAAACCCGCCTGCGGCAGATTCTCATCAACCTCGTGGGCAATGCGCTAAAGTTTACCGACGATGGCGAAGTCGTTGTTTCGGTCTCCTCCAGCACCCCCGGGCCGACGATCTCCGGGGATGAGGGAAACCATTCCTCCGCGGGATTGGGCCGGGGCTTGGAGGAGAAAGAGGCGAGCAGTGGGCGCAGGCTTGCGCCCGATGAGAGCGGCGCACAGCCCAAAAAAGACACACACTTTCCTTCACGGGCCGATGCACTGGGAGGAAAGATTCAAGCTCTGGAAGCCCATGGACCCATGGAGATCCATTTCATGGTGCGGGACACGGGAATCGGGATTCCACCGGAGAAGATGGAGGGGCTTTTTGAGTCGTTCCGGCAACTGGATGCCTCCACGAGCCGTCGATACGGAGGAACTGGACTCGGGCTCGCCATCAGCCGCCGGCTGTGCGAGATGATGGGCGGCTGCATGTGGGCAAAGAGCGAGGTGGGCAGGGGAACCACTTTCCATTTCACGCTCGTGGCTCGGGGCGTGGTAACTCCGGACAGGGAGCCACTCTTTTCACCAAAACCGGTCCTCCAAGGCAAGAAGCTTCTGTTGGTTGAACGGAGCCAGACCAATCGCGATATTATCAAGACTTGGGGGGCAGCGTGGGGTCTTGAGGTTCGGCAGACTGACTCGCCGGCCGAAGCCCTGGAGTGGACGGCTTCGGGGGAGAGCTTCGAAGCGGCTCTCCTGGGAGCTCCCATGACGCAGATGGGAGTTGGCGTGCTGGCCGCCACGTTGCGGAGCGAGCAACCGCGGATCGCGACGGTGGCTTTGGCTACGCTCCACGAATGGGAGAAGATCCGGCTGTCCGGAATGGGCTCCGAGTTCGTCGATTACGTGGTCAAACCCCTCCGCCTGGAGCACCTCCTGGAGACGCTCCACAAAGTCTTGGGCGACAGCAAGGAGGCGGTGAAAGGGAAGCTCTGGAAATCCCCCAAGTCGCTGGACGAGTCCCTGGGCGATCGCCTGGAGCTGCGGATCCTTCTGGCGGAAGACAATCCCACGAACCAAAAGCTGGCCGTGGCGCTCCTGGGCCAATTGGGATTCAGGGTGGACGTGGCGGGCAATGGCCTCGAAGTCTTGGACGCCTTGGAGCGGCAGACTTACGACCTTGTGCTCATGGACATGCAGATGCCGGAAATGGATGGGCTCGAAGCGACTCGCGGCATTCGCCGGCAGTGGCCCGGCAAGGAGGGTCCCCGCATCGTGGCCATGACAGCCAACGCAATGCAAGGGGACCGCGAGCGGTGTCTGGCTGTAGGGATGGACGACTACGTGAGCAAGCCGGTCCGAGTGGACGAGCTTGTCCAAGCCCTTGTGAGAACGGGAGATGCCCTCAACGCCTGGGTCGAGCCGCAAGAAATCTCCTCAGAGGAGAAGGCGGGCCAAAAAACTGGTGTGTCAGCCTTGGGGAGAGGAGTGGGAACTGGGCCGCCACCGGTGGCAGCCCGTGGCGAAGAGACGGAGGAATTCGATCCAGCGGCCTTGGAGCTCCTCCGGGAGATGGTGGGAGGCTCCGAGCCGTTGATGGAACTCGTCGGTGTCTGGTTGGAGGATGCACCCAACCTTCTGGAGCAGATGAACGATGGGGTGGTGGGAGGCGAGGTGGCAGAAGTCCGTATCGCCGCCCACAGCCTGAAGGCGAGCGCCGCCGATTTCGGGGCACGCCGCCTTTCCCGGATCTGCGGTCAAATCGAGAAGATCGCACGAACCGAGAGCCTTGAAGGCGTGCGAGAACTGGTAAAAGAGGCCCACGCACAGTATGAGAAGGTTGAGGCGAAATTGAAAAGGGCCACGGCCTGAAACCGGTAAGGGACAGGGCTCCTTCCGTGACTCCCACCTGCCCTACCCATGGCTCAATCACCAAAATACTAGCAAGAAGAGCGCCTCTTTTTCACCACAGGGCATCGCAAAACCGACTAAACCGCCCCGGGGGGCACCCATGAAGTTTCTTATCGTCGATGATTCCGCGAGTCAGCGGGTTCTCATCAAATTCATTCTCCAGAAGGCGGGTTATGAGGAGCCGAAGCTCGCCGCCTCCGGAGACGAGGCACTGGGGATTCTTGGTCTTGGTGGTGTGGCCGAACCTGCCACGGTTGACGAGATTGATCTCGTCCTCATGGACGTACATCTTGGGAAAACCAACGGAATCGATCTTTGCCGAACTATCAAGAGATCCGAACGGGGCCGGGATTTGCCGATTTTGTTCGTGACGGGCAGCATCGCCGGCGAGGAGCTCGAGGCAGGGATTGCCGCCGGTGCCTTCGATTTCGTCATGAAGCCCATCAACAAGCTCGAGCTCCTCTCCCGTGTGCGGGCGGCCGTCCGCCTCCGAAAGGAGTTCAGGCTTCGAAGAAAACAGGCCATGGAACTGGCCAGGGCGAAACGACAGCTCCAGGGAATCTTCGAGGCGGTGGATTCGGTTGTGGGTCCGGAAGGGTTCGCATCGAACCTGGAGGCCGCTTTGGAGGAGGTCCGCTCCATGCGAGCGGGCCGCTGTGGGCAAACGCTGGAACAGCTCGGCCCGCGCTTGGGGAACGTCGAGGCGAAGCTGATCCTCCTTGCCCCCGTAATCAAGTGCCTTCGAGAGTTCCAAGGAATTGAATGAGCGGGCCCCTTCCCGCGGAACAAGGGACGGAGCGGTTTGCCACTATTGCAGAGCGTAGAGACAGCATGGAGGTCTAGATCATGAGCACACTTCAGGGGAAAACTCTCTTCATCACGGGCGCGAGCCGAGGGATTGGGAAGGCGATCGGTCTCCGAGCCGCCGCCGACGGAGCCAATATCGTCATCGCCGCAAAAACCGCCGAACCCCATCCCAGATTGCCCGGGACGGTCTATTCGGCGGCCAAGGAGATGGAAGAGGCAGGGGGGAAAGCCCTGCCTTGCATCGTGGATATTCGCTTTGAAGACCAGGTGCAGGCGGCCATAGACGAAGCGGTGAAAACCTTTGGCGGGATCGACATTCTGGTGAACAACGCTAGCGCCATCAGCCTCACGGGCACTCTCGAAACCCCGATGAAACGCTATGACCTGATGCACCAGGTCAACACCCGAGGCACCTATCTCACGTCGAAGACGGCTCTCCCCCACCTGCTCAAGGCAGCCAATCCGCACATCCTGAACATCTCGCCTCCCTTGAGCATGAAACCCCGTTGGTTCAAAAACCACGTCGCCTACACCATGGCAAAATATGGCATGAGCATGTCTGTCTTGGGGATGGCCGCGGAATTCGAAGAAGCAGGCATCGCCGTCAATGCTCTCTGGCCAAGGACCGGCATCGCAACAGCGGCCATCAGGATGATCGCTGGAGAGGCGGCGGTGGCTGCCTGTCGCAAGCCTGAAATCATGGCCGAGGCGGCCCACGCCATCGTTACCAAGCCCAGTGGGGAGGCAACGGGAAACTTTTTCGTCGATGAGGATGTTCTTGCCAAGGAAGGCGTGACTGATTTCGAGCAATACGCGGTCACACCGGGCGTCGAGCTCATGGTCGATTTTTTTCTTGACTAGGAGCCTGTTGATGAATTGAGGCCATGATCAATCACAGTGAGGACTCCGTGGGCCTTCCAATGGCCACAAAACTCGCGTTCTTCGGTTGAGAGGACCTGGGAGGGTCTATTGTCCGCCGGACTGCCGAACAGAAGAGGGGGAAAAACGGCAAGCAGCGGGTGCCGGACGGTGCCCGATGGGAGCGGAACTCAGAGCAAAGAGAGCAAAGGGGTAGACGGATCCAGCTCGAAGAATGGAGGGCATTGCCGGCATGGAAGCGAGGTATCAGCCCCTGTTGTCAGAGAGGAGCTGTCCAAGGGGCTGCTGAAGGCTCTGGGCCAGGAAACGGGCGATTTCGAGGATTCTGGGGTCGGTCTGCTGGAAATGGCGTAAAACAATGGCGTGTGCCTTCTCGCCATGCCCGGTTTCCACGGCTGTTACAAGGGAATCGAGAAACTCTAGGTAACCCTCGGGAATGATCCAGAGCTGGGGAAAAGTCTCCAGCACCTGATCGTAAATGGGCACGAAGCTATTGAAAAGCCAGCGCATGACGATACTGCCGCTGGCATCAACCAAGCGGGAAAAAAAGGCGATGTCAGTTCGCGCCCGATCGGCGTCATCTCGATTGTCGCTGGTTTGGAGCGTGTAGAGCCTGCGCAAATCAAGAAGCACCTCCCCCTCCATCCTAGAGGCCGCCCGGGCAGCGGCAAGCGCCAGGAGAGTTCGCCGCATCTGGAGCATGTCTTCCAACAACTCCAGTGCCTCGGCATCAAGGATATGCTCCTTGAGATAGTAGGGCAGGAGGTTGATCTCGCCATACCGTCTGAAGTCCTGGACACGGACGCCGTCTCCTTGCCGGGCCCGGACGAGGCCAAGGCTCTCAAGCCCGCGGATGGCTTCTCGAAGGGTGTTCCTGTTCGTTCCCAGGTTTTCGGCCAGCTCTCTTTCTGGCGGCAGACGCGTCCCGGGATCGAACTTGCCGGCGAAGATCTTTCTGCGAAGTTGTTCGGCAATGGACTCCGCGATACTTTTCCTCTGGATAGGCACAATCTTCATGGCTTGCTCCGGCGCTAACATAACCGATCCCCCTGCCCAACGCGAACCAATGCACCAGATGCTCAGCTCGGAGTTCTCATCGCGTGCCGCGGCGGTCGATCCATCGTGTTCACCGTCGGCCTCGTCAGGCGGCCCTAGACGTCATGCACGGGTAGGTTGAGAAACCCACCGTAGTCTGCCTCTGAATTGAAAACTCTGGCTCACAGGGCATAGCTCAAGATCGTCCGCCCGTGGGGATGCAGCACGTAGAGCCGCCGATACCGAAAACGGGCCAAGGCGATGGAGGAGACCTCCTGGCCTTGGGAGTCGAGCAAGCGCAAAGGGACGGCGGTTTCGCCCCATTGCCGCCAGATCCGGCCATCTTGCCCAAGGCTCATGACTTCCCCTACCGCGCTCCATCCCACAGCCTTTGGCGCCCCGCACTGGGGACCAGAAATGGGGTTTCGCCTCGGGGGACCCAGTCGGACGTACTGAGTCTTGCCGTTCCCATCGAGTCCTCCCAATAGCCCGCGCTCCCCCAAACAGGTCCATTGGACGGCTGGATCGGCCCCCGCGGCAGTCTTGCCGTGGTGTTCGTCTTCGTGGTGGGTCAGGAAGAGAACGGGGTCCTGAGTTTCCCTCGGGTCATCCTGGAGCAGGAAGAGGCCTCCTTGGGCCGGCACCAAAGCGTCTCGCAGCGCAAACCGGAAGTGAAACGCGGCCAAGATGCGCCCCTTTTCGTCGATGGCGAAGCCACTGGGAACCCGTCCATCTGAACGTCTTCCCCCCAGCAAAAACAGAGTGCGGTGGCGAACCCGTAGACAAGAAAAGGGCAGCTTTTGGAGCATCTCTGGAAGAGCGATGACTCTGTACGAGACAGACCTGCAATCGACGCGGAAAAGTTGCGATTCCTCCCCTCCGGGGCTTCTTCCAAAACGGTATACCCACAGGAGCCCATCCTTGTCGCCGTCGAAGTCAACATGAAAGACTTCATCAAGGGGTAGAAATCCCTCGATCCCTACGACGGTTTCTGCTCGATGCTCGAAAGGACCTCTTCCATCGGGTTGCATGCAATCTCCTCTCCCCGCGGCCACGTTTCCTAGAGCCGCCACCCACCGGCGACTTCGATGTTGGTTCCGGTGATGTAATCTCCAGTGGGCGCCAAAAGATAGAGAGCGATGTCAACCATTTCCCCGTGGCGGCCCAGCCGGCCCGCCGGGATTTCTTGAAGGGGCTTCGATTCGGAGCTCTCAAGCACTCCCGGCGACAGCATGTTCACAGTGATGCCGTGGGAAGCTAAAACCGCGGCATAGCTCTTTGTAAGGGTCAGCAGACCGGTCTTGGCGATGTGGTACGCCGTGATCCACGGTTCCGCCGACACCTGGCCGGAGGATGCAAAGCCGATATTCAAGATCCGCCCCCAGCTATTCTGGTGCATCACCGGAATTACGGCCTGAGAAGAATAGAACGCCGAATGGAGGTTGCTCTCGAAAATGGAAACCCACTCTGCCGGCTCTACTTCCAGTAGATGCTTTTTGTGGTAATCCCCGACGTTGTTCACCAGGATGTCCAACTGCCCAAACTGCTTTATCACCGCTGCCACGAGTTTCCTTACGGCATCGGAATCCCGAACGTCCGCGGGAAACACCTCGGCTTGGACCCCGTAATCCCTGGCCTTCCCCGCAACTTCCAAGGCTTCTGGCCGGCTTCGGAGATAGTTGATGGCCACGTCAGCGCCGGCGCGGGCAACGGCCAAGGTCAAATCCCTGCCAAGCCCTCGGCTAGCTCCGGTGACCAACGCGACCCGCCCTTGGAGAAAACTCTGTTCGCACGCCCTCGACACTCACGCCTCCGACAGAAAAAGGTAGAACAGAAACTCCTTATCCCTGCATGGGCATCGCTGTCCATCTGGGTCGCGGAAAGAGTTCCCCACACTGGCACTCAGCTCCATGCCCCTGATAAAGATGAGGGGGGATGGCGCCGATGCCACCTGCCTGAAACACAACAACGCGCCACACAAAGCGAAACGCTCAGGGGGCAAAACGGTGAACAGGATTTCAGCTCTCGTTCTCTCCCTCTCCATGACCATCTCATTTGGAATTCCGCAACCCATTGAAGCCAAAGGCAATTATCGTCACGAGCTCATCAACCTGGGCGCCGCGCGAACGCAACGCAAGCTCTTCTTCTATCCGGAACTCCCCGAGGATGGAGGAGACCTGGCCAGGCTCCGTGTCTACCAGCTCCCCTGCGGGACCCCGCTGATTCCCGCAGCCTACCAGATTGGGAAGGTCGGCGGCGAAACCATGGGTTTTCTTTCGTTTCGGGCCCCTCACCTCACAGGGCATATCCTGGTAGACGAGGAAGATAGAGAACGTCTCGACCTCCTTGACTATTTCCTGTTCGACTCGCGGGGCACACCCTTTTGTGAGTCAAAACTGGAGCAGACACTCAGCCAGTGTGGCTCCGTAGGCGTGATCCTTTCCTACAACTCCCACTCAGTATTGGAAGCCACGATCGAAAACCTGTCGAGCAATCAGTTTCTCTTCTTGGACTGGAACGGCGCCTCCCTCATTGGTCCCTCGGATGAATCTCCAGTGCTGCCATCAGACTACCTCATCCAAGCGGTGGAACTGGATCTCCGAAGCAAGGCCAATTCCCTTTTGTACCAGGTGCATCCGCTGATGAATTTGGTCATGCTCGGACTGGGCACTCGCTCAGGTTTCCAGGGATTCGCGGCGGATACGACCGAACAGGATCTCGTTGCGCTCTGGGAACTCACAAAGAAGGTCGATATTGACGTGGGCCGCTTCCCCCTCGAGGCACTGGGTCCGAAACAGATCCGGAAGGCACCTCTAAGCATCCGATTGGGACAGGGCTGGAAGACGAGCGGACTTCTTCTTCCGACAACTCGAGGGCAGCGCTATACTCTGTCGCTCCCCGTAGCCCGATCCACGCTTGCCGCGGGCGAAAAACAGACGAAGGAAAGTGAAGGTTCGGAAAAAACGGCGCCACCAAGAACCATTGTTCAAACGGAAAACCTCCAAAGAGGCTCCGTGGAGTTCTCCGACACCAAGCCCGCTGCCACCGAACGCTGCGCCATCGTCTTTCGCATTCCCTAAGCCAGCCCTGGACTTCTTCCAAGATTGCTCAGGCAGACGCCGCTTTATTGGCGGCAGCGGAGCGATAGTAGCGGAGCGCGATTTCCCCGGCCTCTTCGATGCTCGAATAGTTGAGCAGCCCCCCCACGACCGATCCAACGATGGGCAAAAAACGGGAGCCCAACCGAAGAGACGCCCGCTGCGCGATCTTCACAAGCCCACGCCCGGCAAGTTTCTTCATAGCTTCTCGGGCGGCTTCGGCGCCCTTTTCTTCCGAACCGGCCCGGGGATCCTCGCGCCCAAGAATGGCAAAAACCTCAAACAGCCGGGGCTCTCGATCAAAGGGGTCGAAGCCAAAAAAGGCACCGATCTTCAAGATCACGTAGACCTCCTGAGCCAGCAGATAGGCCACCTCGGTCCCCAAAGTCGGCAGTGAGATCAAGCCTCCAATCACGGGCAACAGGCTGGTCATCCCCGACGCAACACCAGCGCTGGAAGCCGTTGATTTCGCCTCGCTCAATATGACGCGGGCCAAGTCGGTAGGCGTCCGTGTGGGATCAGCCTCCCGAAGTTGCCGTACCTCCTCCAACAGCTTGCTCTTGTCCAACTTGTCGTAAAGCTTCGTCACATAAGAATGAAGGATGCCTTGTTCGTTTTCCATGAGGGATTCTCCCGGCTGCGGATTAGGCCAACACCGTCGGAGTGGTCTTGAACTCAGGTGACCAACCATGTGGCCTCGGTCATCGGTGGTGGGCGAAGCCGACTCTCGCTGAGCTCGGTCCACCCTTTGAGGCATGGTATGCAGGGTGGCGAAAGTAGGCAATTGCGATAGTCTCGGGGCAAAGCCACGGCGAAGCTCAAGGATATCGGGCGGCTCCCCCCACCGCAAATGACCACGTCCCCCTAGATGGATCCCAAGCCAACTTGAGAGGCCTCCGATCCTGAACAGGCAGCCCCGATATTCTGACGATGTTCCGCTGAAATCGGCCGAACAAGGCTCAGCAGTGTTTGTCCCGGTTCTGGAGAAACCGGTGCCTCCACGGTGACGACAATGGGCCGCCCGCTCTTGGGAAGGAGGACCATGGGCACGGCTCCCGGGTATTTCTCCAAGAACTGAGGGTAGGAGAACTCGTGGCTGAATTGTGTCCGTTTGACGACCCAACCTCCCTTCACCAGGGTTGCCAAACGCTGAAAGGTCGCTTCAGGGGCGAATAGATGACGGCCCCTGAGATGAAGCGGTGACTCCGCGCCTTTGAACCCCGGTTTTCGCGTGGAAGGCGGCAACTGGTAGCTAGATCCCCTTCCGAAGAGATCGGCGGCGTGGAGCGCAGCCAACGCGTTGACCTGGGAGTTTGGTGTCATGGCCAGGAGTTGCCCGATTCCACCGAGGTCCAGATCTTTGAAGATCGATTCAGAAAGGATGTTCCCGAATTGGGCGTCCACCCCGGCAAGGCGTGCCTCGGAGACTCGTTCGAAGTTGCTGTCCACCAGGACCACCCGATGTCCGGCATTTCCTAGAAGCTTGGCGAGCCCGAGGCTGACGGAGTGGATGCCCACGAAGAGCATTCCCGAAGAGTCTGGGGCGGCCAAGCCCAGCTTCCTGGCAAGAAGCGAGCCTGACAATCCATAGATGGCAACGGTCACGACGATCACTAGAAACGTCGCGGGGACCAGTTTGTCGGCGCCCGCTACTCCGGCATGAACCAGCCTCTCGGCGAAGAGCGCCGACACCGCCGCCGCTACGATTCCCCTGGGGGCCAGCCCGGCAATGAAGGCGCGTTCCTTGAGTGTCAAGCTGCTTTTCAACGTCGATAGAGCCACGCCTGCCGGTCGGATGAAGAGAATCAGAGCCAGCGGAAAGAATAGACCGCGCCAACCCAGACCCGTCAGGCTCTCCAGTTCCAGGCGAGAGGAAAGCAGAATGAAGAGCGTAGAGATCAAAAGGATCCGGAGGTTTTCCTTGAACTCGATGATGTGATGGAGCTCCACCGACTTCTGGTTGACCAGCAAAACCCCCATGACCGTGGTTGCCAAGAGCCCAGCTTCCTCTTGAAAACCATTGGCCACGGCGAAGGCGGCCACGACCACCGCCAAGGCAAAAAAATTTTGAAGATCGTCGGGAACCCAATAGCGAAGGAAGAAGAAGTAGATGATGGAGGCGCCCAAAACGCCTACTCCGCCTCCGACCAACAGACTTTTCATGACGCCCCACGAGACCAACCAAAGATGCGATCCCCGCTCCGTGGAAAAAACCGCCTCGAACACCAGCAGCGCTAGAGTGGCGCCTACAGGGTCAATGACGATCCCCTCCCACTTGAGGACTGCTCCCGAATCCCCCTCTGGCCTTACCAACAAGAGCAATGGCCCAATGACCGTGGGACCTGTCACCACCAGGATCGCTCCAAGGAGGACCGACAGATTCCAACTCAACCCCAAGATCCAACTGGCGGCGACGGCTCCGCCGAGCCAGCTCACGAAAACGCCGACGCTCACAAGATTTCGCACAACACCGCCGATGCTCCGCAATTCCCCGAGATCGAGACTCAGGCCCCCCTCGAACAAGATGATTCCCACGAAAAGGGAGACCAGCGGGAAGAGAACGGGACCAAAGAGAGCATCCGGCTGGAGAAGCCCCGCCACGGGACCAGCCAAGACTCCTGCCACCAACAACAGCAAAATCGACGGAAGTCGGAAGCGCCAAGCCAGCCACTGCGAAAAAATCCCGAGGACGAGAATGCCGGCCAAACCAAAAATGAGATGCTCGCCCAAAGAGAACCCTCCTTCTTCTTGGAAAGCAGGTTTCAGATGGTGGCGCCGGCCATCGGTGGTGCCTTCGACAGACCGCTGCCAGGGAGCCAGCAAGGAGCCGTTGCAATGGAAAGCAGGTACCGAGCCCCAGGCAGTACCGGAGGTTCCATCACCATGGAGATCGCCGAAAATGTTTGTTCCATGGCGCGGCTCGTCCACCTTGGAGTTCCAAGATCAAGCATGGCGGAAGAAGAAGGGAACTTACCATAAATGAAACTTGGGGCGAAAAAAAAAGACGACTGGAGTCCCTCCAGAGATCCGGCTCTTGCTTCCGTCGGAGGTTTGGGAAAGAATAGGAGCATTATTTCAGAGAAAGAGGGGGTTGGAGCGACGAGGCACGGCCCCGTTGTTTTTCGACCTTCCGGCGGGCCGCTCCATGTTTTTTGTCAACAGCTCCAAACGCCTCCAAGAGGCGACCAAGCTCCTTGAAGGGAGCAGCCGTATCGGCGTCGATACCGAGAGCAACGGTTTTTTTGTCTATTACGAAAAGGTCTGCCTCATCCAGATTTCCACGACCGACGAAGACTTGGTTATCGATCCTTTCGTCGTGCCGGATCTTTCTCTCCTGTCCAGGATCTTCCGGTCGCCAGAGATCCAAAAAATCTTTCATGGCGGGGACTACGACATCGTCTGTCTGAAAAGGGATTTTGGATTTCAATTTGCAAACATTTTCGACACGGCTCTGGCCTGTCGCCTCCTGGAAGGCCAGGAAATCGCTCTTTCCAAGCTCCTGCATCACTATTTTGATGTCGATCTCGACAAGTCTTACCAGCGCTCTGACTGGGGCCGCCGCCCCTTGACTCGATCCCAGCTTGAATATGCCGTCCTTGACTCCAAGTATCTTGTGCGGATGTG
The DNA here is from genome assembly GCA_024278345.1 of bacterium. Classification (GTDB taxonomy): domain Bacteria; phylum CSSED10-310; class JAJRTK01; order JAJRTK01; family JAJRTK01; genus JAJRTK01. Next base: position 15,938 of record JAJRTK010000355.1, read on the forward strand.
TGACATCCTTTCCGAACAGCTTGTGAATGCTGATTTATGGGAACGATCTCAAGAAGCCTTCAAAGCCCTCTGCCGCCGAACATGGACTCGCTCTCTCTTCGATCCGGAAGGCTACCGCAAGATCAAGGGGCAGCGGGACCTCTCCCCGGAACAGGCCAAGATTTTGCGGGAGCTCTACCTTCTCCGAGATCGCTGGGCTCGAAGAAAGGATCGGCCTCCATTCAAAATCGTCGGAAACCTCGGCCTCCTCACGCTGGCACGCCAGCAGCCCGCCACCTACGAGGGAATCCGTTCGGCAAAGGGTTTTCCCCGGCGGGCCGAGCAGGCCATGGTCCAAGAGATACAGAAGATTCTGGTTTCCTCGGGCCAACAGACGCCCAACAGATCATCGGCCTCCGCTCCCAGCCGGCACCGCGGGTCTTGGCGGCGGAGGTAGCGGACCCTCAGCACCCGGAAAATGAACGATGCCCAAGATCCAGATTCAACGGCAACATGCCCTTCCTTTTGAAGAGGCCAAGAAAAATGTCCAGGCGCTCGTGGAGCACGTCCAAGATCGGTTTCCCAGCCTTGTCTCCCGAATCTATTGGAGCCCCGACGGTCGTGTCGCCAATGTCGAGGGAAGCGCCTTTCGTGGCACGTTCGCCTTGACGGATGGGGAGGTGACGGGGGTCATCGATCTCTCTTGGTTTGCTCGGCCCTTCCTACCCAGGATCCAGCGAGAGATCGAATCGACTCTTGAACACTACTTTGGCCCGAATTGACCTGACACCAAACTCCTGTGACGCCTCTGACTCGGCCTCTTCACCACTGGCGGCCTCGGCGGACGGTGCCTCGATCTGCTCCTTGACATCGTCTTCGGTGCCTGCCTCGCTACGATCCGTGGCGGGATATCCATGATGAAATGTCCGGCCTAGCCCAAAAGCTAGCCAGGGATTGTCTCATTATGAGACAGTGGGTGGAGAACTGTCTCGTTTCGAGAGTATCTACGGGGTATCCACGCAAAGCGGGACAATGGGTCGCCGGGGAAAACACTTGACATCGGGCAGCGCCGCGCTCCGCTCGGCGGGTCACGTTTGCGTGACTCGAAGGGTCACGCCGCGCGTTACCCGAAGGTCGTCCGGGGACGCTGTCCCCCGTCCCCTGGCAGGACTTCGCCCTGCACCCACCAGGGAGCTCGCAAGGACCCGTTGCAATGAAAAGCAACGAGTTCCCCACCCACATTTTTGTGCGCTGCGCGTTTTCCTTTTATTTCCAATCTTTGTCCCGCCTTGCGTGGATACCCTATCTACGCAAGGCGGGACAGGTCGCTGGGGAAAACACTTGGCCTCGGACCCCGCCGCGCTTCGCCACTGGCCCTTATGGCCCTAGACCTGCACTTGGCCCGGCTTTTGCTCCCTGTGTTGCCCGGGACAGTTGACTGCGGTGTTTCACACTGCCAGTGCTTCTTGGAAGTCTGTGGCACCGCCCCAGAAATGCAGCGCCGGTCGCTGTCAAACAACCAGATGGAGGCAGAAGATGAAGGGTCTCATGAACAGAAACCATAAAGCCGGAATGTTTGGTCTAGCGGCGGTAATGTCCGTTGCCACTCTTGGCTGTTCCGGCGCCGCGGGAGGGCTAGGAACGGCGGAAGCTCCCATGATCGTGGAAGCGACAATTCGGATCGACGGTGTTCCCGTCCAGAACAGCACGATTCCTAAGGGAATGGGTAATTCAACAGTCTTCCATGTCCGCATGGACGATCCCCAGGGTGCGGGCAACGTGGAGTGGGTCCAGATGCACTATTCGGTGCCGGGCCAGGGAATGCACCGAGACCAAGGTATGGTCCAGCTTCACGATGACGGTCAAGGGTGTGACGAGATGCCGGGGGACGGACATTACTGCTACGAAGATGGCGGCACACACGGCGGAATGCACGATGGCCACCACCAAGGCGACGGGTTTGGTTGCCACGGCTCAGGCTCCATGACAGGGGAATACCGTTACGAATTCCGCGGCGGCGACCGGGAAGGGCACGAAAGCAACCCCGTGGTGCATGTCGTTCGCGTTGAATAGCCTCTTCCGAAGCGTTCTATGCGAGGGCGGCAGCTTCATTCCGAAGCTGCCGTGCTTTTTTTTCATTTCCTACCATCCCAAACAGCGTAGCCGCCCTCATCAGGGTCTTCCGGGCCACGCCGAGATCCCCGCGAGCCCTGGCAATCCGGGCCGTGATCTCCGTGGTTTCCGCTTCCCCCAGCGGGCTGCCATGCTCCTGGAAAAGGCGTATCGAAGAATCACACGACTTTTTTGCCGTCTCGAGATCGCCCTCTTGCAGGGCAATTGTCCCCAGCACGCGGCCAGCCTCGGCGACGCCAAGAAGGTCACCAGTCCCAGTATAGCTCTCACGCGCCCTGGCGGCATGAAACCTGGCCAACTCCAACTCTCCCAGATCCACGTAGAGCTCGGCTTCTCCCAAATCGACGTTGGCGGCAGTGGTCCCGTCTTGGGCGAGTGCGGCATTAATGGCCGCATGGCGGAAATAGTCGCTGGCCGCCGCTCCTCGGCCCATCTGCCGGGCAGCCATCCCCAGGTTATGGTAGGTTTCGGCATAACCCTTGGCGTCGCCCACGCGATCACGAGACACCAGGGCCCGGTTCAGAAGGCGATACCCTTCTTCCACCTCACCGCGGATGCAGGCGCTCACTCCCAAGTTGTTGGCAAGATGCCCGGCCAGCCGGGGATCATCCAGAAGCCAGGCCAACTCCAGAGCAGTCTGGAAACGGATTTCAGCTTCCGCTGGCTTCCCCACTTCCAAAAAGATGTTGCCCAATCCATTGAGGGCGTCAGCCTCTTCTCTTCGCATTCCCCACTGGCGAGCTTTCTTGACCACCCGGCTCAAGAGTTCTTGGGCCTCCGCAAAACTTCCGCACCGCCGGAGCAAGTCGGCCTTCTCCATCTTGGCCACCAGCGCGACCTTCTTTTCTTGGGCGGCTTCCGCTAGCTGAATGGCGCTATCCAGGTGTGCCAGGGCATCCCGGCGACGGTTTACCCGGTCGAGAATACGGGCCCAAGCAAGGGAGATCCGGGATCGCACGGCCTGCGCCTCACTGCCGAGCCCAGGTTGTTCCAGGGCCGTGATTCGCGAATCAAGATCGCTCCAGGGGGCAGCGGATCCCCGGGACAAGAGAAGCAGAAGCTCAGCGTAGACCTGCCGCGCCAAGGGTTGCGCCACGGGATCCTGGCTCCGGCAGGCGCCGTACAGATCGTCGAGCTGCTCGACGATCCAGAGCCAGCGGCTCGCCCATTGAGCTTCTCTATCTTGCACGGTGACTCCCGCAAGGGCAGAGCGCCCCTTGATACTCTCTATTTTGTGGTCTGCCCGTTGGCGGACAAGGAATATCGCGAAAAGTGCTCGATGGGTCCTGAATAGCGGTGGTGCCCGGACTCTTGGACCATGTTGGCCGCCACGACCCACTTTTCGAGACCTTCGTCGTAGAGCAGGAGCAAAAGGCTTTGGACGTCGATGGAACCCATCATCCCGTAGCTCAGCCTCAGGGTTGCCGGCGGGTTGAATCTGGTCCCTGAAGGACTGAATTCATACTCGTTCCGCGTGATATCGCACTGGGTCACACTCACTTGGACGGCGATCTCTGTATCTTGCTCCAGAGATCCCGGCGGAATCTCCAAGGAGCCTGAGTGGAACTCCAAAGTACCGCCGCCCGCGGCTCCCACAATGCCGCTGTCCCGGAAGACGCGAGTCACTCCGGGAGTCGTGCAGTGGGGCATGGGCTCCCCCGGGTTTTCAGGCCCCGTCACGTGGTCCAAAGAGCAGGCGACGACGCTGAGTGCGGCGAATAAAGCCAATATCCTCAAGGTGTTGTTCATTGTGTCCTTTCCAATCCGCGGATTCTCAGCCCTCAGCCCGAAACCGCGACACTGCTCTTCGTCCAGGGCCTGATTCCAGGTAAACTTACCGTGAAAGTACACGCCATACAGAGATTTGTCTTTGTGCCGTAGGTGCGGTTTAGGACCTTTGGTTCGTGGGATTTCTGGCCTCCGGGCAATGCCTCGCTCCGCTTGGCGGGGAACGCCTCGCGTTACTCGGCAGTTGTCCGAAAACTGTAGCATGCGGGTCTCCCGGCCCGCATGCATCGGGCTTTGCCCTGCACCCACCAGGGAGTTATCTTAGGTCCCGTTGCAACTGACGGGCAACGGGATCTCCACCCACATCTTTATACCTGCGCGGTTTTTTGACGCTCCGCGTCTTTTCTTTCATTCTTTGGGGTGGTTCGATTCTCCCATAAACGTTATTCTCTTTGTGCTCCACTGCGCCCCTCATCCCTCTTTAGCAAGACTTGGGCCGGCTTCATGCCCATCATCGGATTCTTTCAGTCGGGCGATTCGGCGCAAAAGCCGGGAGCGGGAAATCCCCAAGCGCCGTGCGGCCTCGCTCCGGTTTCCCCCGACAGCCTCAAGAACAGCAGCCACAACCCGGCATTCGATCTCCGCCAAGGTTAAGCCCTCGATCCGAAGGAAGAGCCCACGAGCATCTCGCCTCTCTCCCGCCGAGCACCTCCCTTCTTCCCCGATGCCGGAACCGGGAAAAGCGTCCATGGCCAATCCGGCATTCGCCGCTGGCGTCCCGCCAGGCGCCGCCAGACGCTCTCCTTCCGCGTCACTGAGATGGGAGAACCGGTCCGGAAGCTCATGGAGGGTGACTTCAGGTCCCTGGCTGAGGACGGCGGCACGCTCCACTACGTGCCGGAGCTCCCTGACATTTCCCGGCCAGTCGTGGAGGCGGAGGGCAGCCATGGCCACGGGAGAAAAGCTCTCCACCTCCAGGTCGTACTGCTGTCGAAACGATTTCAGAAAGGCCCTGGCCAGAAGCTCGATATCCTGAGCCCCACGAACCCGGAGCGGCGGGAGGCAAATGGGAAAGACGTTGAGCCGATAGTAGAGGTCTTTCCGAAAAGTGCCATCCCGGGCCTCTGCTTCCAGATCGACGTTGCTTCCCGCGATGATCTGGCAGTCCACCCGGATTTCCTTCTCCCCGCCCAAGCGCCGGAAGGATTTCTGTTCCACGACTTTCAGCAATTTAGCCTGGAGGGAGAGGGGCATGGCGGAGACCTCGTCCAGAAAAAGCGTTCCTCCGTGAGCCATCTCGAAAATGCCGCGGCGCACCTGCCGCGCATCGGTGAAGGCGCCCTTTTCGTGGCCGAATAGTTCGGTTTCCAGCATGGATTCCGGGAGTGCGGAGCAGTTGACCTCGACGAAGGGGCGTTTTCGGCGGTGTGCGGCCCCGTGGATTGCCCTGGCTACGACCTGTTTTCCGGTGCCGGTTTCGCCGGTCAAGAGGATGGTCAGCCCTCTGCGTTGGCGGGCCAGGGCGATTTCCCGATGCAGGCGCCGCATCTGGGTTGAAACGCCAAGAACAGGGGTTTCGCCAGGACCCTGGGAAATCACGGAAACCGCTTGAGGTCTGGAACACCAGGCCTCATACCGCGCCAGGACTTCATCGAGGAGCTGGTTTGCATCGGTCTTCAGATCGAAGACCATTTCGAAGCCCGCTTTGACCAGCGGAGCGGCATCGCGGACAGGGAGATCCTGGCCAACAGCCAGCAGGCCATCAGAAAAGGAAACATCCCTTGCCCGCCGGGCAAACTGAAGGGCCAGATCGTATTCCCTGCCGATCCAGACAAGGCTCAGGGAGGCTTCCAGGTCACTTCGAATGCCCGCTGCCAGAGGAAGAACCCGGACCTCCGTTTCCCGAGAAAGCGCCAGGCTTCTCACAAGGGGCTCCGCCGAAGATTTGGCGTAAACCAGGATACGAAAGACTGTTCCAGAGGGCGGCGACACTGGGTGGAGCTCCAGGAATCGGGGAATTTTCAGGACCGGGGAGCAAGATCCATCGTGGGGGCGATGATTGGCGATGGGCGCGAACGGCCGTGAGCGACGGGAGCGGAAGGCAACCCAAAGAAAGAGCCTCGGGTTGACTTCTCTTGCCGACGGAAAGGGAAAGAGATCCTCCGGCGCGCAATTAGGGGAATAGCCCGGTGGATAATCCCGTGAATCGGGGAGTCATCGTGTCACCAAAGCTGCGGCGCTACCACTGAATACGAACCTCCTCCACCACCTGTGGCGCGGCACTGTGGATGGTGAAAGTAAGGTCCCGATATTGGAAGATCTGCCCCACCTCGGGAACGTCCCGAGCCAACTCCAAGAGAAAGCCCGACAGAGTGGCGTATCGGCCTTTTGGGAGCTCGATGCTGAGCTTTTCTTGGATCGTATCGATTTCTACCCTTGCACTCACCAGATAATGGTGCTCCCCGAGTTTGCGAATCCACTGGGAGTCCCCTTCTTCCTCGTCGAATTCGTCTCGAATATCTTCCACCACCTCCTCCATGATGTCCTCGATGGTGACGATTCCCTCGGCCCCGCCGAACTCATCCACGACGACGGCCATGGACCGGTGTGCTTGGCGAAGCTCGCTAAAGAGGTCGCTGATGCTCTTGGAGGCCGGGACGTATTCCACGGGATTGACGTAGTGGGCGATGGGTTCGTCGCCGGGAATCCCCAACAGGTTGAGGGTGTCCAGGAGCCCCACCACCTGATCGACCCGTTGCCTGTAGACGGGCAGGCGCTTGTGAGCACGCTCCACCGCAAACCTGACGGCATCTCCACACGTGGAGGACTCCTCGATGGCCGCGACATCCACAAGGGGCACCATGATCTCGTGGACCGTCGTCTGGCGAAAATCGAACAGCCGTTGGATCATCGTCTTTTCCATAGGCTGGATATCGCTTTCCGACCCCGACATTTGCAGCATCGTGAGAAGCTCTTCCTTCATGGTGAAGGGATTTCGTCGATCTGTCCCCGCCATCCGAGTAAGGACTCGCGTGATGGCGGAAAAAACAGTGAGAATCGGGTAAAAGAGGATCGAGGCGCCCCTGAGTAGAAAAATCGCCTTGGGCGTGATCGTATTGGCCTTTTGCTGGAAAACGCTCTTGGGGACAATCTCCCCCAAAACCCAAATGAGCGGCGCGATGATGACGATGGCCACCCAGACCCATGCATCGCCCAAGAGATCCCTGGCAAGAGCTGTGGCCACGGTCGTATTCATCACCACGGCGATATTGGTTCCCACAAGAGTCGTAGCCAAAAGCCACTCGGGTTTCTTGAGCATCTCCAATGTGAGTTTCGCGCCCCGGGAGCCCTTGGCCGCCTGATGCCTAAGCTCCATGGGGTCCACGCTGACGATCCCAAGCTCGGAGCCCGAGAAGAAGGCCTCCACAAGAAGGCAGACGACGATAATCAGCAAACCGATTCCCAAGTCCACAACCGTCTATCCTTCCTTGTTGATGGTAACGCCCGATGGCTGAGATCCCGAACTCTTCCACCCATTGGCTTGGGCGGCTGAATCGCCTTGGGCTCCAGAAAGGGGCTCCCGCTGCTCTCCATCACCTTGGGCTCCAGAAAGGGGCTCCCGCTGCTCTCCATCAGCCGGGCTCGCAGATACAAGACTCGGCTCCCCGTCCTCCGTGAGCTCCCGGGAAGAAGAATGAGCAACTTTTTCCCTCCCATCGCCGCTGGCCGGGGCAGGGCTTTTGGCGGGAGACACCACAGCCGCGGGCTGCCCGGGCTTCATCAATTGGAGCTCGTGGAGCCGGTTCCCCTCCACACGCCGAATCACGAAGCGCAACGTCCCCAGCGAGATCGCCGCCCCCTCCGGCGGAAGCTCGCCATATTCGTGAAGGAGCAGGCCAGCGACAGTCTCGGCGCTATCTTCGTCCAGCGTGAGCCGCAGGATCTCGTTGAGGCGGGTGACCGGCATTGCCCCTGGCACCAGATAGCCGCCCTCGTCCAAAGGCTCGAGCTCTTGTCTCCACCGAAGATCCGAAGCGCTGTAGATGTCGCCGAAAATGCACTCCAGGAGGTCTTCCATGGTCACAAGCCCGGTGAGGCCGCCGTACTCGTCCACCGCCAGCGCCAAAGAGAGCTTCCGGCGACGGAAAGCGTGGAAGAGATCGGACAGTGGCTTGGTTTCCGGAACAAAATAGGCGGGCCGAAGAAGCTCCCGTGGCAAAACGCTTTCGTTCTTCAGCGCAGCCAAGTCCATGCCCAGAAGATCCCTAGAAAAAAGGATTCCCACCACGTTGTCCCGGGTCTCCCGGAAAACGGGAACTTTCGAGTACCGAGTCCGCCGAAACTCCTTCACCACCATCTCCAGCGGCGTCTCCTCCGGAAAGAAGAAGATACCGGCCCGGGGCGTCATCACTTCTTCCACGGTAAGGTTGCCAAAATCGAAGATTTGCGAGATATATCGCGCCTCCTCGTCCCCTAGTGAACCTTCTCCAACCGCTTCTCCCGCCAACGTTCGGAGCATGTCCTCGGTCATGATGTTTCCCCGGGAACGCTCCTTCCCCACAAGGCGTGTGATGCACCAGTCCGCCACCTTTCGAACAATTCGCCGAAGAGGCGTAATCAGCCTGGCGAATCGGTCGATGAACGGCGCTTGAAAAGCCGCGAAGCCGACGTTGTTCCGGATCGCAAGTGTCTTCGGCGTGATTTCCCCAAAAAGCAACAGGAGCGGAACCATGATGAAAAGATTCGCAAACTTGTTGTCCGCACCCAGCAATTCGATGACCAGGGAAGCAGAAATCGCTGTCGCCGAAACATTGACAAGCTCATTCCCAATAAGAATCGTGATAATGAGCCGCCTTGGCTCGCTCACCAGCCGTTCCACAAGCTTGGCCCGCTTGTGGCCTTTTTCCTTCATCGCCCGGAGTTGCCGATCCGTGAGCGAAAAAAGGCTCGTTTCCGAGCTCGAAAAGAAACCAGAAAAACCAAGCAGAATGATGAAGAGAGCCACTTGAAACCAGAACATCGTCAGCAAAGTCACTCCCGGCGTTGAAGGTGGATAAAGGCTAGCAGAATCGGCGTTTTCCCTCAATTCACATCCGGCGATTCACAAAAACGCTAGCTCGAAGCCAAGAGTCTCTTGACCATGGTTACAAAGGACTCGGGAGATCCCGCCGTGGAGATTCGCTGCGGTTTGTGGCGCATGCTCTTGTGGTAGAAGAGCGCGGGGATTCCGCTCACCCCGTAACGCTCCGCCAAGACGCGGGCGTCGGGTTTGTCAACGTTGATCCGGATCTTGACAACATCCTCCAACACCTCTTGAACCTCGTCATTGGTCAGGATTTCCCCTTGAAGCTTCCGGCAATAGCCGCACCAATTGGCATAGAAGAGCACCATCATCGGCACTCGCGAATCCCGTGCATCGGCAACACCTTCCCGGTATCCTCTGGACCCCTGATACCAGTCTCCCAGGTCACCTGCCGCGGACAGGCCAAAGGCGCAGAACAGTGACACACAGAAAAAGGACCAGAGCACGAGCTGCAACCTCCCGCGCCTCAGCACACCATCCCACATGGGTAGACCTCCATTCGTCCAATCCAAACGCTTCATCAAACAGGCAGACTTCCACCGGGGATCCCCGGCTCATTGAACTTATACGCGCTTCGGCCCGATCTTGTCACCTTGAAACGCCTTCCGCCCATGCCATTCCACTGGGCCACGGCCCCGTTAGCTCGCTCTTCTTTTCTTGGGTTGAGTCCGCTCCCGTCATCGTCCATCCGGCCGACGCCACTCGCCTCTTTAGCGCCCGTGACCAACCTCCTCCCCCACGCCGGAATCGCCACCCCGTTTCCCAATTCTCGAATTCTCGGTTGCTTTTCCCAAAGCAGTGTCCTATTCCAAGAATACCCTGAAAGAAGACGGTAACAAGGAGACCTGCCATGAATCGGAGCTCCTGTCACGGAACAAAAACAAGGAAACCTACCATGAACCGAAGACCGCGCCATGGATCTGGTGCGGCGTCTCAGGTGGCCTCACGATGGCACGGGCCATCCTCTCGGCCACCGAATGGGGCAGAGCCGCCGCCGGCTGTGCAAAAGGCCATTTCATCGCAGTCGAGGGCGACTGCGACCTCCTTGCCGGTTCCTGGCCAGAACGATGACCAAGGCCCCTCACGATTCTCCGTGTTGAGGAAGCCGGGGATGGCGGCGGCTCTGGCCTGTTGCATCCTGCCTCTCTTGCTTCTTGGCGGAACAGCATCAGCGGCGCCCAAGGAAAGGACCTCCTTCCAATGGAAACAGTATGAGCTGGCATACCCGGCAGATTGGCGCTTGGCGCGGAACGAAGAGCGCGGCGGCACTCGGTTCGTGGAGTTCCGCCCGTCGGAAAAATGGCCACTGAGGCTCTTTTTTACTTTTTTCTCCCACACACCGGAGCCCGATGAGAATTATCGGTCACGACCGGCCATGGCGGGACTTTCCATGGGGCTTCCCCTGGCGCTCCGCCTGGCGGGAAAAGCGGGAGAGAAAGCGATATCCCTCAGCTTTGGCAGCATCGAGCTTTCCACCGGCCCTCAACCTTCCGCGAGGCTGCGCATCCTCCTTCCCGACGAACAGGGAGCCGTGCATCTGGAGTGTTTCCTTTTCGCCCAAACGGGAGCCATGTTCGCCGGAATCATCAGGACGGATATTTCCTTGGGCCAGGTGATGGGAGAAAAGGAATTTCACGACCTGGTGGCGCAAGTTTATCAAGCCATCCGAACCCTTCGTATCACCCCCGCCGGGTGAAGAGACCCCATCACCCAGTCAGATACCGAAAGGTAATCCGAGGACACCGGCCCGGGATTCGCGTATCCACGCAAGGCGGGACAGAACAGAAAAAAAAGGAGAACGCGTAGCGTATAAAAACGTGGGCTGGGAGCCCGTTGCTCGCAAGTTGCAACGGGAAGAGGAGCACGCTCCCTGGTGGGTGCGGGGCGAAGCCCTGCCAGGGGATGGAATCCCCGGACCACCTTCGGGTAACGCGCGGCGTGACCCGCCGAGCGATAGCGAGGCCTTGCCCGGACGCTTGCGATTCCACGGTCCCGGGAATGTCCCGCCTTGCGTGGATACCCCCGGGATTCTCATCATGGATCCGCAAGACATCTTCCCCACCCTTCCACCAGCCTCCTCGGCGGCGGGAGCCCCGACGGTTGACACGACTGCGCCTCCGGGGGCCGCCTCTTCGTCCCCCTGGTGGAAACAGGCCCCACTGCCTTGCTATGATCGATCTGCTAGGGAGCCCGTAGATAAAAAGGCGAGTGGCGGCGGAGGGATTTCCGCCGACGTGAGCGGACCCAACCCAAAGAAAGAAAAGCTGTATTAACGATTCATGCCCCGCGGCAGGCAACAACCCACTGAAAAGGCAGGAGGATGACCACCAAATGCTGGATTGTCGCCGGATCGAGGCTTTTCTGAAAGAGCAGGCCCGCGCCGGACAGTTCCCAGGCGCCGTTTATGCCCTCGTGGATTCGCGGGGCCTCCTGGCTTGTGGGGCTATCGGTCTCACCAGGATTGTGCCGTTCGGCGAGGTGGCAAACGTGGAAACGGCCTATGACTTGGCCTCGCTGACCAAACCGATCTTGACGGCCACGATCCTTTTGAGTCTCCAGGAACAGGGAGTTTTGTCCATCAGCGATCCCTTGGGGCGCTGGCTTCCCGAGTCCCCTTGGCCCGAGATTCAGCTTGAGCAACTTTTGCTCCACACTTCCGGCCTCCCCCCTTGGAGTCCGCTTTATGGACTGCGAGGCGTCTCACCTGTGCGGGCGCTTTTTCGCCTGTCCCGGCTGGTCGCTTCTGGAAAACGCGTCCAGTACGGCTGCCCCAATTTCATCTTGCTTGGCCTCGTTCTGGAACGGGCCACGGGAAAGGAGCTTCGGCAGCTCGCCAGAGAGATCGTCCTTGAGCCCCTGGCCATGGAGCACTCCTTTTTTGGTGGCAAGGCGGTGTGCCAGACGGTTGCTCCCACGGAGTGGGGAAACCGCCATGAGCAGGGGATGAGCCTGGCAGAGGGCCTTCGCCCGCTGGTTCGCCACGGCATCATCGAAGGTGCCGTTCACGACACCAATGCTTTCTCCCTGGGCGGCCTCGCTGGGAACGCGGGCCTTTTCTCCACTGCGGAAGATGTTGGCAAATACGCGGTGTTCCTTCTTCGGGCCCTCGGCGGCCAGAACTCTATTCTCCGGAGCGAAACCGTCCGCCAAATGCTCTTTCCCAGGGCGTTCGCCGCCGATGAGGTCCGGAGCTGGGGATGGCTAGTCCGGGACCCGGGCATCAATCCGAGCCCGGGACTGGAAAGTCAGAAGTTGGTGGGGCATACTGGGTTCACGGGGACGAGTCTCTTCCTGGCGCCTCAGCTCGATTTGGGTATGGTTCTCCTGACCAACCGGGTGCATCCCACGGTTCGACCGACTCCCATGGCGGCCATCAGAAGCCGTTTCCATGGGCTCTGCGTGCAGGCACGCCTTCGGTTCCGGAGTACTTAGCTTGAAGAAGCGGTGCAAATGGGGTTAAATGGGGTAACCCCTGGACCGAGGTAGCGCAGTGTCGATTCGTAGGCTCGAGACGGAAAACAAGACAATTGAAGGTTCGAACCGGCGCTGGCGCCTCCTCATCGTCGATGATGAGCCCAGCATTTGCCAAACCCTCAAACACCTTCTGGCGAAGACTTATGAGGTGGAGACAGCGGAGAACGGCACTCAGGCGATTGCCCTCCTGCGGAGGCTCCCTTTCGATCTCCTCCTCACCGACATGAAGATGCCGGATGTGGATGGCGTGCAGGTCATGAAGGTGGCCAAGGAGCTCCAGCCCGACATCGAAGTCATTATGATCACGGGCTTTTCAGATATTTCATTGGCCGTGAAAGTGGTGCGCCAAGGGGCTTTCACCTACATCACGAAGCCCTTCAAGATCGACGACATCCACCTCAATGTCCGCCATGCTCTGGAAAAACGGCGGGCGGAACTGGAACGGCGGCTCCTTTTGCAGCGGCAACGGGAGTTGAAAGAAGAGCTGCTCCGGGAAGAGGAACGGCGGAGGGTCCAGGAAGAAACCGTCGTCGGCAATATCACCTCCCTGATCAAAGCCCTGGAGGGCAAGGATACCTATACGCGCGGGCATTCGGAGCGGGTCACGATCTATGCGGGTGGGATTACGCGCTATCTCAACGTCGATTCCGACTTTGCCATTATTGTCGAGCGGAGCGCCAGGCTGCACGACATCGGGAAAATCGGGATCCGCGACTGTGTCCTCCAAAAACCCGGGCGTTTGACGCCGGAGGAATACGCGGAAATCAAACTTCACCCATCCCTCGGGGCCGAGATCATTCGCCCCGTGCCCTTTTTGCGGAATACCATCGAAGGCATCGGACACCACCACGAATCGTTCGATGGACACGGCTATCCCGACGGGTTGGAAGGAAAAGACATCCCCCTCGTGGCCAGGATCATGGCCGTGGCCGACACCTACGACGCCATGACAAGCACGCGAGCGTACCGGGTCAAGCTTGCCCGGGAAATAGCCGTCAACGAGCTGCTTCGCTGTAGCGGCTTGCCTTTCGACGTACACCACCTTCACGAGCACCGAAGAGGAGAATTCGTCAACCAGATATGCCAGAGACGAATTCACCTCGAGACAAACTTCTTGCTCAGTCGCTCGCTCCATGACGCGGCCCCTCGAATTCAGAAACTTTTGAAGCCAGAACAAGATTACCGACAGGAATTTGTCGAGCTTCTTCCCTCGGCTCACGCTCGGGAGCTCTACCGCGAGCTCCGCGAACGTCTCGATGACGTCGAAATGCTGGCCCGGCAAGCCATGGCCGAGCGCGACGGGAATATCCTCTCCCGACTCGCCACCAACCTGAAAACGATCACGGCATCGGAGCCTCTTGCCGAACACCTCAATGGATTCATCCACGGTCTTCGCAAGGAAGCCAAGTACTGTCTCGTCAACTTGATGAAGCCCCGAATGCAGTTCGATCCGGCCATTGTGATGACCTTCCATGAGTACGTCACTGCCGAACCAGCTCTCGAAGCCGATATCCCCAGCGCGTTTCTGCCCACCTGAAACTTTTTCTCTCCGGATCTTGCCGCCCCAGAGAGCCCAACCCGTCCGATCTCGACGCGAGTCGCGGAGTTCCTGCTGTTATGAATGGAAGAAGTCGTTTGTTGCTTCTGCTTTGGGTAACTCTCGTGGGAGCGGCCCCAGCAAAGGATGTTCCGATCCGAACCTCGCTGCGGGTCGGCTTGCGCTCACTGGATGGAAAAGCGCTGAGCCTTACCGTGGGTCGCGGGACGTTCCAACTCCGAGCTGGCAAGGGCCGGATTCTCGTTTCCTTTGGCGAAGGTCAGGGGTTCGACGTGCAAATCCGGCCCGACGCCAGGATCAATGTCGTCCTGAAGAAAAAGACCCTCGTCGTCAGGGATTTCTTGCTCCTTCCAAAAGGCCGTGGGGGCTCACTTTTCGTGAAGTCGGGCCAGGCCCGGCGCTACCTTTGGGGAAGCCTTTCGGTCAGCGTTCGGAGAGGCCGCCTTCGAGCCGTGGAAACCCTCCCCCTGGAAGATTACCTGCTGGGTGTCGTACCCGCGGAAATGCCCGCCTCCTGGGGAATGGAAGCTCTCAAGTCCCAGGCAATCCTGGCGCGGACCTACACCCTTGTTCACATGGGAGAACGGCACAAGGACTATGACCTTTGTGACCTCTCCCACTGCCAGGTCTACCTGGGACAAGGGATTTCCACGGCAGCGACCAACCGCGCCGTCCGGGAGACCGCTGGCAGGGTGATTCTCTTCCGCGGCCGGCCCGCTGAAGTCTTTTACCATTCCACCTGCGGCGGAGCGACCGTGGGGCCAAGTCTCGTGTTTGGCCAAGGTATGAGTGGTAATTCGCCCAGTCAGCCAGGGGTTCAGGACAAGACCCAAAAAGGGGTACTTTGCCGTTTGTCGCCTCATTACCACTGGGAATATCGCGTGGACAAAAACCGCTTCCAGCGATTCCTGGGGAACCTCGGACCCCAGGCCAGTGGACTTGGGAAAATCCTCAAGGTCCGAATCCTCAAGCGGGACAAGACACGTCGCGTGGAAATCATTGAGCTCGTTGGGCGCAAGGGATCACTAGAAATGTCCGGCCACGATTTCCGAATGCGTTTCCTTCGCAGTTTCAGCGGCGATAGCCTCAAGAGCACCATGTTCTCTCTGAACATCGACAAGGGGGAAGTCGTTTTCCGCGGCCGAGGATTTGGTCACGGTGTGGGGCTCTGCCAGTGGGGAGCCCAAGCCCTTGCCAAACAAGGATACGACTTCCGCAAAATCCTCCTCCACTATTTTCCATGGGGGAAAGTCGGACGCCTGACAAAGTGAAGACGACGGCTATCCCGGCCAGGGAACCCATGCACCACGGCTGCACAGCCCTAGGGAGCCTGCTCAGGGCAGCTCTTTGATGAGGAAGAGGACGACGGTCCACAGGGTGCCGAACGCGATTCCCAAACCAAAGGGAATCGGCAAACTATCTTCCTTTTTCAATGGCTCTGCTTCCATCCCGGGCGCCAGAAACGTCCAGACTGTCCTGGCCACGTTCTTGAGGCTTTTCAAGAGCCGCCCCTTCATGGTCATGGCGACGATGGCAATGAGGCCGCCGGCCAGTGCTGAATAGAAGACGACCCAGATGATGAAGAAGTAGCCAAAATGAAAGGGGTCAATCGCCCCAATGGCGGCCACGAACTTGACATCGCCTCCCCCCATGCCGCCAAAAAGGAAAAGCACGAAGAAAACCACGAATCCCACAGCCAATCCCGTCAAGCTCGAAAGGAGATAATGGACGCCCACCTGCGGCTGTATGATGGCTGCTACAAGATTGATGGCAACTCCGAGGGCGATGGCCGGCAATGTCACCTTGTTGAATATCTTGTGGTAAAGCAGATCCGTCGTACCGCATACGACGAGCACCACCATCAAGAGGCCCATGGAAAAAAGATCGAGGATTCCGAGAGCTTGAAGTTGCATGGGGAAGTCCGGCGGCGGGAAAAAATCTGGCCAGAAGCCCTCGCCCGTAGAAAGACGAGTACTCCTGGCTTCCATCGGTGTCGATGTTCCCGTGGGCTGTCCAAAGGGGACATCCTCCGGGAAAATCCGCGGCTTAGGTCTTGGAGAAGACCTCGTCAGCGGACGAGTTGACTTTTGTGTTGAGCTGATCGCGGAAATAAGTGAAAGCAACAATCGCCGCGATAGCGATAAGAACGACGATGAGGATGTACTCGGTCATGCCTTGACCACGCTCATCCTTTAGGCAGCGCTGCAGATATGCGAGCATTGAGAAACCTCCTTCGATGGGAAGCTGGTTTGACATTATTGACTCTGAATCGCCTGCTATGCCCCACAAGCTCGCGGGAACAGACCTCAGAGCAGTCACGAAAAGAAACCCCGGCAGCATCGAGCCAGCGTCCGCGGACTCTTCGCCGAGTATCGACGAAACCGCGAACAGCAGCACCGTGTCCATCCGGATCAAGGAATCGGAAGGCTGACTACCTGAGTGATTCTCTGATAGTAACCCACGAGCCCTTCATTGAACAAGTTAAAAGCTCCAAGCGCCGAGATGACAACGACGACGACGAGCAAGATGTACTCAGTTGCCGTCTGGCCGGTTTCGTCGAAGGCCAGACGGGCAAGCAAGCTCTGTTTTTTTGATTGCTTTTGGGGTATCCACGTAAGGCGGGACAAAACGAGAAACAAAGAGACAGGCGCGAAGCGCCCCACCACGTGGGTCCAGGGAGCGAGCTCCCTGGTGGGTGCAGGGCAACGCCCTGCCAGGGGACGGGGGACGGAGTCCCCGAACGACCGCCGAGCAACGCGAGGCGTTGATACGACGCAAGATAATACCGAATTGTCCCGCCTTACGCGAATACCCCAGGGCGGATATCAACGTAAGCCGGGACACCCGCCAAAACCAAGACGCAACGCGTCGTACATGAATGTGGGCAGGGATCCCGTTGCCCTTCGTTGCAACGGGAAGTTGAGCGAGCTCCCTGGTGGGTGCAGGGCAAAGCCCTGCCGGGGA
>JAJRTK010000356.1 GCA_024278345.1 bacterium
CATGCCCTTGGGCAGCCGGGAAGGCGGCGCCTGCTGACCGGAAGGAGAATACTGCACCGGAGCTTCGCCCGGGACATCTTGCACCGGGCTTCCATCAAGCTCCTCTGCCGGACAATCCGGGGATGAAGTCAAGCCGAGCTGCGGCGGCCCGACAAAGTCAACACCTGCCGAAGAAAGAACATCCTCTTCTCCACCCGACGCGCAATCCGCACCGGTCGCCCGGTCCATCGCCTCCGCGAGAACCCGTGCGGAAAAAAGAACACCCTCAAGGCTCAGTAAGAGTGCCACGGTGACAAAGAAACGGCGGCGGAAGCAGACCCACCGCCGGGAATCGGTTCCTTGGCAGACGTTCAAAGCTCTCATGTGGTATCTTCCCTGGAAAGAGTTTGGATATGGTTCTTTTCATCCGCCGTTGGACTGAGTGGCCGGCGGGATGGCCAAGGCCTTCCCTGAACACCGCCGTCTCATACGGGAAGATCCACAAGCTCCCATGGTCATGACTCAGAGCGTTGAATAGGAAATCTTTAACAGAAAGTGCCCCAAAATTATAGGATGGACAATGGAGATTTCCTTGTTTATCTGTGGACCGAAGCGATAGGCGATCCCAAGATCCGAGGAGGAAGCCTTCGGGGCATGATTTCCGATAAGGAGCCCCTCAACGGCTATCGGGTGGTATTTGGATGGATAAGAAGAGGTTCAAAGGGCGGGAAAAGCTCGATCCCAGCCGCCTCTACTCTTTTTCGGAAAGCCGTGACCCTCTCATCGAACAGGCGGTTGAAGTCCGTTAAGACCTTGCGGAGGCTCTTCTCGGCTTCCTTGAGATAGCCGAGCTGCTCTGGTGACGGCTCTTCCCACGACGAACCGATGAACCAACCGGCAACACCGACCTTGGACAACAGATCGTCATCGGGAACGATGTCTCGAACATCCGGCGGCTGCCACAAGCGTTCTTCCATCTTCCGGAGAGATTTCTCAAGCTCCTTGGCCTGGTGGAGCAGCTCCCCATACCTCGGCTTCTCCCCGGGTTCCAAACGGCCATTTTTTCGCTCTACCTTCTTTTTGACAAGCCCTATATCGGCCCGGATTTCATCGATCCGCTCCAGTGCCTCCGCCACCACCTCCATCAGGTGGCCCACGCGGAGCATCGCCTCCCAGCGAGCCTGGCGGCCAGCCTTGGAAACTGGAGAGCGGGGATCCGGCAAGATCTTCAACGGCTGGCTCGCCTGGTGCTCCCGCCAGCGAACGACGAGCCGGTAGTCTCCCGGAGGCAGCTCCGGACCCACCGGCTTGTCGGCCCACCACTGCGCGGTTTTTGGAGTGCGAAACGGGTCGCGGCGGAGGCCCCAGACGATGCGATTCAAACCGCGATGGACAGTAGGCTCGAAATGGCGAACTCGCCGTCCTTCGGTGTCGAAGATTTCGATTTCCGCCACGGGCGGCACGGCATCCGGTTTTTCGGGATCCTCTTCTTCGATTGAAGATGATCCAGCTTCTGGCGATTCCGCCGGTGGAGGGGCCTTCGCCATGGCCGCCGCTCCGGAAGCCGCGCCTTCCGGATTGAGCGGGATCGCCAAAGGAGGCCCGGCCAGCGCCGCCACCCGGAGCGGTTTCGATGGGACTTCTCCATCTAGGCGCGGCCTGAAGTCCGCGATCAAGAGGAACTTTCCGGGATCGTCGCCTCTGCTCGAAGCCGCGTAGGCTCCAGAGTCAGGGCCATCCAGTCCCACCGGATCTCTTTCCGTCGCCGGGGGCACGCGGGCCGGCTCCCCACCCTTCCCCTTGTCGGGCATGGGAAGGCTCTCGTCGCCCAGCCAGAAGGTCACGAGCGCCCCGTAAGGCCGGTTTTCGCCACGGAACTCTCCATCACCTGGAAAGCGGGAGCCGCCAGTCTGCTTCACGCGGTACTGTTGCACATCGCCAATGGCGAAAAGGTAGAGCGGACTGGCCACGACCTCCGGCGTCAATTGCCGCAGCGGACGGATGTCGTCCAGCACGAAAGCGGAGCGGCCATGGGTTGCGATGACCAAATCACTCTCCCTGGGGTGGATCGCAAGGTCCATCACCGAGGTTGTGGGCAGGCCGTGGCGCCACGCCATCCAGCTCTTTCCCCGATCCATGGACCAAAAGAGCCCGAACTCCGTTCCCAGGAACAAGAGATCCCGGTTGACAGGGTCTTCGGCCACCACCAAGGCGTAGCCCCGAACCGGGTCTGAGGCCAGGCTCGTCCAGGTCTGCCCGTAGTCCTCTGTCCGGTAGAGGTAGGGAGTCCAGTTTCCGCGTCGGTGATCGTCGAAAACCGCGTAGGCCACGGCGGGATCGAAGTGGGAGGGCTCAATGTGTGGAACCCAGGTATTCTCCGGAACGTCGGGCAGATTCTCCTCGACACTGATCCAGGTTTCTCCCCCATCCCGGGTGACGTGAATCCGGCCATCATCGGAACCGGTCCAGACGACGCCTTTTCTGATGGGACTGGGAGCGATGGCCACGAGGGTCGTGAAATTCTCAGCTCCGCTGACATCGGGAGTCAGCCCGCCGCTATCCCGCTGCTTCTGCCAGTCGGGGTTGTCGGTGGTGAGATCTGGACTCACGATCTCCCACGTCCGCCCCCGATCCCTGGACCGGTGAAGAAACTGGCTGCCTAAGTAAATGGTGGCGGGCTCGAAGGGATCCTGGGCAAAGGCGGCGTTCCAGTTGAAGCGGAGCTCGCCTTCCGTAAGCGGGGCGGGCCGAATACTCTTCCGTTCGCCCGTTTCCAGGTTCCAGCGCATCAGGAAGCCTCTCTGGCTCATGGAATAGCCCCGGAGCGGATTCTGGGGATCGGACCGGGTCTCGAATCCATCGCCGAAGCCCACCTCTTCCCAGAACTGGTTCCGGATGCCGCCATTCTCCCAAACCGCCGCGGGACCGCGCCAGGAGCCATTGTCCTGCATGCCGCCAAGAATGTGGTAAGGCCGCTCCATATCGACGGCCACGTGATAAAACTGCGCCAGTGGCAAATTTGCCGCGAACTGCCACGTGCGCCCCCGATCATGGCTCAGAGCGATCCCTCCATCGTTGCCGTCGATAAGAGATCTCCCATCCCGTGGATCGATCCAGAGCGCGTGGTGATCGGGGTGGATTTTGCTGTAGGGAATCAGCACCTCGAAGCTCTTCCCGCCGTCATTGGAGACGCTTGCCAGGGACCAGAGATTGTAGATCCGGTTGGGACGCTCCGGATCGACGCGAATGTCGGCATAATAGAAAGGCCTGGGCGCAATCCCCGGCTCGTCGTTGACGGTTTTCCAGCTCCAACCGCCATCCCGTGACCGAAGGAGAGCGCTCTTCTCCGCCTCCACCAAAGCATAGACGATCCGGGGATCCGACGGCGCAATGGCGACGCCAATCCGGCCCAAATCCCCCTTGGGCATCCCCTCTTTCTCCGTCAAGCGCCGCCAATTCTCACCGCCATCGACGCTAACATAAAGGCCCGACCCTGGACCGCCAGAGCGGAAGAACCAAGGCCAACGCCGGTGGTCCCACATCGCCGCGAACAGCTTTTGAGGGTTCCCGGGATCGATGACCAGATCCGCGCCGCCTGTGGTCTCATTGACATAGAGCACCTTTCGCCAGCTCTTGCCCCCGTCAACCGTCTTAAAGATCCCCCGCTCCGGGCTTTCCCCCCAAGTGGGCCCCATGGCGGCGACCCAGGCGACATCGGGATTGGAAGGATGGAGGACGACGCGGTGGATCCGCTCGGTCTTCCGAAGACCCAAATGCCGCCAAGTCCGCCCGCCATCCAAAGACCGGTACACGCCATTTCCCACCGACACGCTATTCCGTGGATTGCCTTCACCCGTCCCCACCCAGACGATATCGGGGCTCGGTTGAAAAATCGAGACATCGCCAATGGAAGCCACAGGCTGGTCATCGAAGATGGGCGTCCAGCTCACGCCGCCACTGGTGGACTTCCATACGCCTCCGGCAGCCGTGCCCACGTAGAGAACCGCCGGATCGGACAAGACCCGGTCAATGGACGAGATGCGACCGCTCATCCCCGCCGGCCCGATTGCCCGAGCCCTAAGCCCGGCCAGTAAAGCAGGATCGACGGGAGCTTCCTCGGCCTCCACCGAAACAACCGACAGGATCATGGCGAAGAAGAAATAACAGGGACGCATGGCTCCTCCAAGAAAAAGGCTCGATCAGGGCACCGAATTGCTCGTAAAGGCTCTCGGTCGTCTCACTTCATGGGGTTGGCTCCTGGTTCCCGGTTCGCGGAAAGGGCGACTGGCGGGTGGCGGCCGCCACCTGACGGGAGCGGACACAACAAAAAGAAAGAGGGCATTGTCCACTCTTGCCCCGGAGGCGCAACAGGGGGCAAAACTTATCCTACTCTACATAGCCCAGTGCTCGCATCCGCTCGGTCTCTTCATCCATGATCTCGGTGGCATCCAACTCTTCCTTCTCCAAAACATCGAACGGCCTTTCATACGAAGGAACGAACCGGACAGGGTGCTCCACAAGATAGTCCGGCTCCATCGCTTCGGTAAGAACATGACCGTCCATGTCCGCGCCCATGGGAAGATCCAGAAGATAGAGCAGAGTAGGCGTGAGGTCCACCAGATTGCTCGACGGCAAGATCCTCCGCGCAATGGGTCCGCCGCTCAGAATGATGAACCCGTTATCGGCATGGTTTCCGTGGCGCTTGGCCGGAACCTGGCCGTGATCGGTGACGATGATGGTCACGGTCTTCTCGTCAGACTGCTCAAGCAGCCGACCCAACTGTTCATCGGTGAAGCGGTAGGCATTTTCCACCAGCCTAGACAAGGCATCAACATCGCATCCATCCGACTCGCACTCGGCCAACGCCTCCTTGTTGCTGGAAAAATGAAGGAACATGTGGCCCGTAGCATCGATGGCCCGCAGGTAGACGGTGAAGAGGTCCAGATTCGGGTGGCGCGTGCGTAGATCCAGAGCGAGCTTCATGAAATAGCGGTCTTCCCAGTAGAACTCGCGGAGCATCCGCGCCTGGCTGTCGGAGACGCAGTCGCACCGGGAAAGATCAAGAAAGCGCTCGGAAATCTCGCCATCCAGAGAGTCCATGGGCATATAGAGCTTCCGCGCCATATCCAGCTCACCGGGCGGATAGGCGAGTCCCTGAAACTTGTCGAACCATCCCCGGGCCGACCCCGTGGCTCGCGCTCCGTGAACGCCCAGAAGATAGGAATAGACAAAGCCGTTGAGAGGCTCGGCGGGCCAGGTCGTCCACCAACCCACCACGCCCACGGGCCGTCCTTCGTCCCCGGCTATCCGCCAAAAAGCGCGGGCACGCCGGTGGAAGCTCGCGGCGGGAATCCTTTCCTTGGGCCGCTCCCAAAGCCAGCCATCGCCCATTTTCGAACGGTCTTTCATGGGGTGAAAGTCGTAAAGGGCACCGCCATCACCATCAAAAAGCCGGATCATCGAAAGGTCGAGGCAAAGCGTGCGCCGGCCCATGAGCTGACCGGCGCCGGGGCAATCCAATTGGAGCTCGGGCTCCAGCCAACCGCCTGGAGAATCGAGATCCGCCCACCGCACGGCGTCAACAGCACCAAACTCCATCTCCACCAACGGCTGGCCCTTCAGCCGAACGCGAACGGACTGTCGCTTCACGCGATCGGGAGCGCGACCCCGAAAAGCAAGGCGCAACCGGTCTCCTGGCACCGGCGGCAGACGAAGCGTCGCCGGCTTTCCCCGAACGGGCGCAAGCCAAAACCGCAGATACCGGGCCGTGGGCATGACAAAATCCTCGATGCCATGCTTGTTGGGCAGTTTTCCCGTCGCCAGCGTGCTCCAAAGAATCGGACTCCAGTAACCCCGCTGCCCCGAAAGTGATCGGGTCCAAAGAAGCGACGCCAGATGCCCGGCCGCGCCACCGTCGATAAGCCGCGAGAAATTCGGGAGCTTCCCTTGGGATCGATAGGTCTGGAGGAGGTCCCAACTGCCGCCATCCACGCCCACCAGCAAGATCTTCCACCTCGGCTCCTTTCCCACAAGAAGCGGCAGGAGAGCAAGCCCAACAACGAAAAGTCCGGCCAGCGGAAGAACAATCCATCGATTGCACCGCGGAAAAAGTCTCCACTTCATTGGAATCTCGCTTCTAGTTGAGTTCCGCTCGCGCTGGTCGCGGCCGCTCCCATCACTCGCCGGGAACACCGCCATTCTTGGCGGGCGCCCGCCAGATTACCGAGTCCGGCCATCCTTCCGCGAATCTCCCCATTCATCGTTGTTTTCCATGAAATCCGAGTCTGCCACGCTCTCCCAGCCAAAGAGAAATCGGCCCGGGAATCTATTTTGGGAGGCGCTTGTCTTACGGAAATAGAAGGTGGCCCAGGGCGAAGAAAGGCGAGTGGCGGCGGACGGATTGCCGCCGCCGCGAGCGGAACACAGCCAAAAGAAAAGAATACGATTCCTGGGATTTATACGCGTTAGACGTTCCAGAACCCGAAGTCCGCCCCGGCGAAAGTCCCACAATGGGTTTTCGACGCAGCGGAGTTGCAGCGGCACTTTGGCAAAAAGAAGTGTAGACGACAGGGTATCCACCTAAGCCGGGACACGCAACAAAACCCAAAAAAGACGCGGAGCGTACAAAAACGTGGGCTGGGCTCCCGTTGCCCTTCGTTGCAACGGGAAG
>JAJRTK010000357.1 GCA_024278345.1 bacterium
CCGGCGGAGGCTCCGCCTCCGGACCTCCGCTGGGAGCGCCGCTCCCAGACCCACGCCAGGGAGCCAGCTCCCTGGACCCACATCTTTGTGCGCTGCGCGCTTTTTTCGGGTGGCCGGTACCATGACCGAGGCCCACGATTCGACCAAATCGCGCTCTTTTCTTTGGGTTGCATTCCGCTCGCATCGGCACGACCCACGCCTGCGGCGCGAGTTCCCCCCGTCCGCCGCCACTCGCCCTTCATCGCCCACGCAAAGATTACGCCCCAAAAGCCCACCACGACCTCTTGACTACGTGAAAACGGGTCCTTCTTTCAGGCTCTTTTCGAGCTCCCTGACCTCGTGGCCTCGGATACCCAGCAAGTGGAGGATGCTCAGCAGGCTTCTCTGGTTGATCGATGTCCGCGCCACGCGCCGAACCGAGGGTTTGGCATTGAAGGCAATCCCCAGCCCCGCAAGGCGAAGCATGGGCAGGTCGTTGGCGCCATCGCCAATGGCGATCACCTGGTCCAAGCCCACACCTTCTTGCTGGGCCAGGGACTCCAGAAGGTCAGCTTTCCGTTGAGCATCCACAATCGGGCCGTCGATCTGGCCAGTAAGCTTTCCGTCGCGAACCTCGAGGCGGTTCGCGAAACAGTAGTCCAGATCCAGATGCCGTGCGATGGGTTCGACAACTCGATAGAACCCACCGCTGATCACAGCGAGTCGGAATCCGAGTTTTTTTAGCACTCTGCAAAAGCGTCTGGCACCATCATTGAGCTCTAGCCGATTCAAAACGTCGGCCATCACAGAGATCGGTGCTCCCTCCAACAGCGCAACGCGAGCCCGAAGCGACTTTTTGAAGTCGATTTCTCCGGCCATGGCTTTTGCCGTCAGCTCCGAAACCTCTTCCGCGACCCCGTGCAGGCGGGCAAGCTCGTCGATGATCTCCTGGCGGATCAACGTGGAATCCATATCCATGACCACGAGGCGTTTGGCGCGGCGAAGAAGTCCCTCCGCCTGGAGGGCCACATCCACTCCCAGCCGGTTGGCCAAGGTCACGAGCTCATCACCGACACTTTCGGCCGATTGAGGCGACGGGGCGCTCAAGATGAGCTCCAGGCAGTTCACCGGGCTCTCGCTCAAACTGGTGATGCGATCGATGTTCCAGCCGCGGCTGGCCAAGAGGGAACTGACCTCGGAAAGCGAAGCCGGTGTCAGTACTTCGGACAATAATGTCAAGGCGTAGCGAAGGCCAGGGTGGGACATTGCGGCCTGCTGCGTCGGGAACACCTGGAAATCCAGGTGAATCCCCAGCTCATGAGCCGTGAAAAGCAGATCTTTCAACACAGGTTTGGTATCGTCGGGAAGCTGGAACAAGAAACTGAGGCTCAGCGCCGATCCCACGACAACCTGTTCCACATCCAACATGGTCGCTCCGGCACGAGCAAGGACAGCGGTGATTTCTGCCGTGATCCCCGGACTATCCTTGCCTGTCACGGTAATCAGAATCGGTTTTCCGTTCATTGAATCTTCCTATGTTTGCCTTCCCTTGGAGAACCCGTCGCGCCCGAGCCTAGTATACCTAGATCGAGTGGTGGAAAAGGAGCAAATCCCGTCTTTTTGATGACGCTTCATGGGAGCTCATCCGGATGAGGCACGAAGCCACTCGAGACCGTGAGTTGCAACTTCTTGGGAAGTCATCGAGACTAAGAGTCCACATCCGGTTGCATCCCGCGACAGAACCCACTGGTTTCCATCCGTGACGGAGATTACGCCCCCAATGCCCCGACAGATTTTCCAGGTGGCGGTCTGCGCCTCCTGCTGGGCCGCACTCCTTTATTTCGGCCCACCGCAGGCCACCGGTGCTTCCCCAGCCAACCACTCTCATGACGCAAGGCAACTGGCGGAGGCCATGAAAAAACTCGATTCAGGGGAACCGAAAGCAGCTCTGGAGATAATTGGCAAGATCAAGAACGACGCCTTCGCCTGCGAGGCCCGATTCGTCGAGGCGAAATGCTACGGTTCCCTGGGTCGGTCGGTCCTGGCCTTGGGCGTTCTCGAACCTGTCAAAACACTCCGGTGCCCAACCCCCATCAGGATAGCGACTCTGGAACTTGCCGTGAGCCTTGCCCGCAGGACCAAGCCACCGAAGCGGCTCGCACTGCTTCTGGAGGAGTGGCTTCAACTCAAGAGCGGCCAATACGACAAGGCTGTCCGCCGCGCCAGCGAGGGAGTGACTTCCCTTTTCATCCAGAAAGTTCTTCGGGAAGATGGCGAGAAACTCGCGAAAGGACTGAAGGAGATTCTCTCTATCGAGGGCACGGGAAAGAAAAGGGCCGAAGAAATTAGGGAGATCCTCTACCTAAGATATCCTCAGACCGAGCCCGGGCGAACCCTTGACCCAAGAAAACTGAAAAAACCAACAACGGATCGCCAGCTTTACGTCCGAGCTAGGATTCTGGCGGCAATCGGCAACCTTGATGGCGCGACTCGCGCTTTTCAATCTTTGGGCAACAGGGCCACTGACAAGGAGGTATGGCAAGAATCCCTTCTCCAGGTGGGCAAGATTATGGAGCGCCGGCGACAGGGGGCGGCGTCCAAGGCGGCTTTGACGACCATTCTCAAACGGGTGCAGCCCGGAAGTTCCACCGCTGACAAAGCCCGCTATTTACTTTCCCGAACCTACTACAGGCGCATATCTTCGAAGCGCCATTTGGCGCTGCCGTTGCTAGAGAAACTTGAGGGCAAAGGCGTGGAGCGCCGTCTTCGAGGCGATGCCATGCGTTTTCGGATCGGCATCCTTCTGGAAACCCGTCGTGTAGAAGAGGCGATAGGACTCCTTCAAGCGGAAGGGGACAACGCGGAGAGTCTTATTCGAACATGGGCCCTGGAAAAGCTCGGATGGCGACAGTACCGAGCTCGGAATTGGAAGGGTGCCCTGATTACTTACCGAAAACTGCTATCGGCGGCCCGTTCTGACTCCGAAAAAGTTACCGCGATGTTCTGGGCTGGGCGTTCCATGGAGAAGCTCAAGCGGAAGAGTGAGGCAATGCGTTTCCTTGCCGCGGCAGCCGCGACTTACCCATTCCATTATTACGGAGCGCTGGCCAAGGCCAGGCTCCCACCAAAAATGAAGCTGCCGGCCCCGGACGGGCCAAAGCCACGGATCCTTGGCAAATACTCAAGAGAAGAAATCCCCGAATCGAGTGCCAAGAAGCTGAAAGCACTCCGGCAACAAAATCTTTACCAGTTTGCGGCGTGGGAGCTCCTCGACGTTCTAGAACGGTCTCCCAAAAATCTTGCCGCTCTTTACGAGCTTGCCAGAATCCGCGCTTTGGAGGGGGAATACGAGAAGAGTCTCTACCGTGCCAACACCGGTTTTGGATCTTTGCGTTATCGGGGCCCCGCGCAGGTTCCCGCCGCAATCCTACGCCTCCTTTACCCGCTCCCCTACGCGGGGGAACTGAGACGTCTGGCAGCGGAAGCTGGAGTCGATGCACCGCTTGCCGCAGCCTTGATCCACCAGGAAAGTGGTTTCTTTGCTCAGGTCGTCTCCGCATCCGGGGCGGTTGGCCTCATGCAATTGATGCCAAAAACGGCTGCGGCGGCTGCAAGGGAGCTCGGCTATAAATTAGACAAAAACTCACTTTTCGATCCGGTCGTCAACCTTCGGTTGGGGCTCCATGAACTCGCCCGCTCGTTGCGCGCCTTCGGAGGCCAGGTTGTCCCGGCTATTGCCGGCTACAACGCGGGACCGACAAAAGCGAGGCAGTGGTGGCGAACAATCCCCCACCGCGATATGGATCTATTCATTGAAAGAGTCCCGTATTCTGAAACTCGGAGCTACATAAAGAAGATCCTTGGCAAAATTGAAGCTTATAAAATGCTTTATCCTACTCTGTCACAACCCCCGTGAACAGCGGGCAACGACCTACTGGCCAGCGGTTCGCGGCGGCGGGAGCCTTGGCTGGCGAGTCTTGTGGGCGAGCCTCCTCCTCGTGGTCATCCTGCCCGGCGGCGGGCTGGCGGCGACGTTTCCCCTTCGTTGCCGGGTCGATGGCTATCTTCTCGAGCTCAGCAATCCAGTGATTACGGGCTTCGACGGCGATTTTGTGAGGGTCCGGCTCCAGGGAAAACTGATCTCCAAAGGGAGACCGCGCTCGGGCCACCTGGAGCTCCGAGGACTCGCTCGGTCTCGCTCCGGAGAAGGCAAGGCCGAACTACTGAGTATCAAGGTTACGGGTTTTCAGATTTCCGGGGCTTCTAAGCCTTTGTTGGACAAGCTGTTCCAGGCGGCCGAGCAGCAGCTCAGGCGTGGCCTGATCCTCGATCGCGCAGCTCTTCTCGGCCCCAAAAGCAGACTCATGGGCCAAGTGCCGATACGAGCTGATGGTCTTATGAACATCTGGCCTCGCATCTTGGTGAGCACTGGTCCCGCGATTCTCATCCGAGTCGATGGCGATCCTATCATGTCTCCGATTCCGGGGACTGAGTTGCAGTTCGTTGCAAATACAGACTGGGACATCTTTTTTCACACGACGGTCTATCGATATTTCCTGCGGATTTCGCGAACGTGGTATGAATCGTTCTCTCTCGTTGGACCGTGGACAGAACGGCGCACCCCACTACCTCGGGGGTTTGACGCCATTCCCAAGGAGCACCCGAGATCACACGTGCGCCGCTTCCTGAACTCCAGACCCATGCGTGCCGACGAACGACCCTATGTCTATGTGGCGACGGAGCCAGCGACTCTCATCCTCATCCAGGGTGAGCCACGGCTTCAGGCAATTCCTGGCACTCGGTTTTCATGGGTCACCAATACGCAAGCGGATCTTTTCGTCGCACGAGACGGCATCCTCTTGCTGAACGAGGGAAGATGGTTCGCGGCTCGTACCCTGGAAGGGCCATGGGTGGGTCGGGGATCCCTGGGCCCAGCCGAGCTGGCAGGCCTTGGGGCCAACCATCCAAAGGGGCACGTCCGGACCCATCTACCCGAAACAAAAGAGCACGAAGAGGCACTCCGGGATGCAGAGTCCGTTGTCATTTTATCAATGGATCGGCAACACACGTTCACTCTTGCCTTTCCCGAGGCTCCAGAAAAAGTTGCCATCACGCGAAATCTATCCTATTTGAGAAACGCGCCCCAGGATATTCTAGCTTTCAAGGATAGGTATTACTGCATCCGGGATGGGGCCTGGTTCGTCGCGACCTCACCGAAAGGACCGTGGGTCGTCTCCCGGGCCATCCCCGAGGAGATCGCACGCTTGCCGGCGAGTTGTCCAGTCTATCACGTGCGCTTTTGTGCCATCCTGAATTACACGCCCACGACGGTGACGTTCGCCTATAGCCCGGGCTATGAAGGGCGCTTTTTCGATGGAAGCGGGATAGTCTATGGAACCGGATTTAGCTATCCTGGTAAGATGTTAGGCGCGGTTTATTATGGATTTCCCTCACTTTTCGAGCGTAACCGGCGCTACGACCCACGCACGGATTCCTTTGTAGAAACTGCGGGGTTGTTTGGCCCCTTTGACGCTCTCTCGATGGTGATGCCGCACTTGCCCCCCCTTGACAGAAACGCCATCTGGCCCAAGTGGGGCAGGGTGGGCTTTGGACCGTGGCAGCGCCGACTCCAAGTTCCCATGCCGCGGCCGGCGGCCTTCGGGTCTGCTTGTGTAGAGTTCTCGGCGCGGCCTTCGACATCGGCAAAACGGAAGCCAGGATGGACTGCATCGGTGGCAGTGGAGCGAGTTCCAGAGCTCTTCATTGGCATGGATGGTCAAATATACAAGCGCCAGCCACCAGAAAAGGGGTGGTGGATTCGTGGCGGCGGCAACCATGAATGGGCCGCTTTGGAGGGCGTTCCACGGGACGTGGAGCTTCAATCGATGCTGACGCTGCGTTTGCAGTCTGGCACCGCCAAAGAAGGTCCCGACGAGGAGACACCTGGACAGTGAACTGGATGACACAATGTGACACACTCGCAGAGCGTGCCCCTCATGGTCACTATTCACGGCCTAACAGATTGTTAACTTAACATTTTCCGGATGCGTCACACACTCATTTCCGGCGGAAAACAACATGACACGTGTGAACTTTTCTTCATCACCCGGAATCTCCCCATAAATCTACAGTTTGTTTTGATTGAGCTATTTGCGGGAAGTTCTGAATCGCGATTCAGTTTTTTTCAGAGTCGGCATGGCATTTGCTAGAAAAGAAGGGCAGAATGGGTCGCGTTAAAAGTGGGGTTTGTATGGCTCGGATGGTCCAAAGATGGTTTGAGTTGCTGGAGGATGAAGGGGGCCAAAGCAGCCTTGAGTACGCGATGTTGCTGATGGCGTCGGCGGTTGTCGGGTTTCTTCTATTGATGGCCATGGGGCAAGTGGTCAATGGTCTTTATGGAGGAGCGGAAACGGAGATCGCCAAACCGAGCCACCACTGATGTCAAGAAAGAGTGACGCGGCAGAGCTTGATCTTTGATGATAAACTGCGGAATAATGTGGGAAGCACGGGTTTCCGCACAATTGGATTTTTAGGAGGCTATGATGTTGGAGAAAGTTCGCAATTTGGTGCAGGATGAATCAGGGCAGACGACCATTGAGTGGATCGTGTTGTCGATCATGATTGCTCTTGGTCTCGTGGTGATCGGTCTTGCGATTCAGAATGGTGTAGTTTCGATCATCGATGCTCTCGTGGAGAAGATTATCGGAATCATCGGCTCGATCTCCATCTAACCCGGATGGGCTGAATCGCATCATCCGCTGATTGGGGTGTGCGTTTGAAGGCACGGTTCTGCGGTAAGTCCGCCGGGATCGTGCCTTCGGTTTTGCAGGTCGGTGGTGGCAGGTCTCCGCGACAAGTGGGGGGTTGGCTTGGTGCAAGGGGGCCAACTGGCACTTGTCGGTTTGACATGATCGTGGCTAGAGTAGGCAGATGAAAGAATTTCAAAGACAGGGTGGAAAGACGACGTTGAGGGGATTATTCCGAAGCGTGTTGCACCAGCGCCGCCAAAGGAGGACGAAGGCTGGTCACCGCTGGGTGGAAGCTGGAGCAACGACTATTGATTTTGTCTTCGCTCTTTTTTGGACGTTTGTCGTTCTGTTCGCTTTCGTACAGATCGCGTTGGTAGGCTATACGTGGCAAGTCACGGGGTACGCGGCCTACGCCTCGGCACGGGCTCGAATCGTTGGGAAGCTTTTCAACGGTGATTACAAGGATGTCGCGGAGAATGTCATGGAGCGCTCTCTGCCCGACAACTGGGGAAAGACCTGGATCGTGCAGGAGATTCCAATTTTTGGGGTCCAGATCTTCTACGGCAAAAAAATCCTTGGGATCCCCGTTCCCGTGTGGGGTAAGTCCCCAGTCCCCTATTCAAAGCTCAACCCCTTCGATCCGGCAAAGCGGGTCTGGAGTATCGGAGACAACAACTGATGGACGGATACAAACCCGAGGGGTTCGATGTTTCCCATCGTCTGCGCGACGAGAGCGGGCAGGCGATCATGCTCCTGCTTCTTGTTGCGATTTGCATGTTGCTGTTTGTCTCCCTGATGTACCATACCGGTGCCATCATCCTCGTCAAGATGAAAATGCAGAATACCGCCGATGTGTCGGCGATGACGGGAGCAGTGGTTCAGGCGCGGGGAATGCAGGCCATCGCCCGTCTTAACAAAGAGATCGTGGGTGTTGCTATCGAAGCGAATGAGGACACCTTCGAAGATCATTCTCCCTTCCCAAGCGACAGCTCGGCCCGGGCGTACATCCAGACAAACTACCTGACACGGATCGAACAGCTTGTCCGTGCGATTGGCCAACTCCAGCGGGACGTGCCTTTGGATGCCGAAGCGAAGGCGCGAGAAGTCGCGATAAAAAATCTGGGCTCCGCCGCTGTCCAGGTTTTTTGGCGGGCCCCCAGGTTCCCCGGTAATAAGCTCGTGGACCTCAAGAGCCGAAAACGGACGAAGTTCCACTATGTCCGGGAAAGTCCGACGGATCTTTTCAAGATGCACAGGAAATACGAAGCTCCGACCTACTACTCAGGAAAGACTGACAAAGTGACATACACTGCGGTGGAGATCCGCGTGCGAGGGCTACTACTGGGCGACGAGCTCTTCACTAGTGGCATCACCGAAATGCGAACCTACGCAGCGGCAAAGCCGTTCGGCGGAAAAATTGGTGGCTGCGAGTCAAAGATTTTTCCCACGAAGATCCTTTGGCGAATGGACCTTCTTCCGTGGCAAGATCCAACAGCGCGCCTTTGGCTATCCAAGTGGGGCCTCATCTGTCAGGGCCTCAACGGTTTCCATAATCCACTTGACTACGATGCTTGGCTCGTGCGGATTGGCGACAAAAAGCTCAATCCGGCACCAGTCCAGATACCCGACTATTCGAAGTTCCTGCATTAGATTCGGCGACACTCTCCAGAGTGCGCCGCGGACTGTAGGGATTCTCGGCAACCAGGCCAACGACGTTTAGGAATCAGAAAGTGCAAGCCGTGGTAAGCAATCCAAATGTTCAGCCCATCGCCCGTCGGCGGGTGTTCTCTCGTTGGATTTTTCGCCAGGAAAAAGGGCAATCAATCATCGAGTTCATTTTCCTTTTGCCAATCTTTGTACTCCTGATGATTCTTGTCGTGCAGTTTACCACTACCTATTTCGGGGTTTTTGGTGACTTTGCAAAGGTGCGCAATGAAGCGCTAAAGAACGCCCGAAAAGCTGAGACAACGCGGATGGCCTGTTTCGAGGAACGAGACACTCACAGCTTTTTGCTGGGCTTCGGGAACAGCAAGAGTAAGGAAACTCGGGTTCGCCTATGGGCTGTGGCTTCCGGCTCCAGCACTTGTCGTTAGGACCTGCAAAAAACTACTTCCCGATCTGATTCACCCCGACGCCTTGGCCACCGGGTGGGACGGGTTTTGCTCCAGAATTTCATGTTTTGCAGGTCCTCCGCCCACTCTCCCGCGCCCCCACGCTCCTTGAGGAAAGCTGATGAAGAGCCAAAAAGCGCTTTTTGTATCTCTGTTCATGGGTCTTTTTGCCGTAATGGTCGTCCATCTTTACGTCAAGAAAAAAGAATCCGACATGCAGGCCAATGCTCAACTCATCATGATCTATACGGCGGCGGAGGACATCCCGGAGATGGTCCGGATCAAGGCCGATATGGTGAAGCTCAGGGAAGTCCCCGCGAGCTTCGTCCTGCCGCAAGCAACAACGGATCTCGACCAGATCATTGGTGCCGTTGCTAAGATACCGATTTTCGAGGGTTCTCAGATCGCGAAGAACATGCTGATAAGCCGCATCGACACCGATCTTGCCATGCGTGTCGATCCCCTGCGCCGGGCCATGGCAATTGCCGTGAGTGATGTGACCGGAGTCGCCGGCTTGATCAAGCCTGGGAATAGCGTCGATATCTACGCTACCTTCAAAATCAAGAAGAAGGATTATGAGACGATTGAATCTCACTTGCTCCTGACCAACGTGAGAGTGCTGGCGGTGGAACGTAAGGTGGGCGTGGTTTCTCCCGAGGAGATCATGACCGCCGAGGAGCACGAGCAACTTGAGTCCGCTGGAGAACTCCCCAGTCAAGGTCGGAAGCAAGAGTACCCCAAGAACATCACGCTGTCGGTAACTTCAGAAGAGGCGATTCGGCTCATCACGGCCCAGGAAGCAGGGTTTTTGACTGCGGTTCTCCGCCCGCAGTACGACGAGCCCTCGGAGCAAGAGATCCAGCCGGTCCGGACCCAAGATCTCATTGGCCAGGAGAAAAAGACCTCGGCTCAAAAAGTCCCTCGTTACGAGCAGATCCGAGGCAGCGAGATCTCCTATTAGGCGAGTCCCAGCCAGCGGGTGCTCACGACGGACACGCCGGGGGGAAGGGTTGGGGCTTTCTTCCGGGCATCGCGGCTTCAGGAGCATCGATTCAGGCCCTGCATGGCACGGCAATTTTTTTCCGGACTATCGCGGCTTCAAGGGTGAATTGGGGCCGTTTGGGTCGATTTTTCGGGGCTGGCCCACTGGTTACAGCGCCTGACTTCCCGCTCAAGGGTCTCCAACTGGCCGTCGATTCCGGGACGATCCCAGCCAAGGATGGATGCAGCTTGCGTGGCCACGGCCTCCGCGACTTCAAGGCAACGAACTCCTGATTCCAGGTAGAGGTTCGTGCGGCGGAAGAAAAGGTCTTCCAAGCGGCCCACGAATTCGTGGCGGCAGACATGAGCCAGCTCCCCCATGGAATAAGGGAGGCCCGGGATCAACGGCTGCATCTCCGCGGCGTCGGCCCGATCCAGGATTGCACGGGCGTGAACGCCGTAGGAACGGGCAAGGTGAAGCGCCATAGCCTGAGTATTTTCGCTTTTGAGCCGGCCCTTCAATCCGGTCACGAGTTGGGTCAATCCTTCCGTGGCTCCTCCCTCGAATGGGTAGAGATGGGTGTACGATTTTTTGCGGCGCACCAGGCCAACCCTCTCTTCAAGATGTCGGGCGGCCTTGTTCACGACTTCAATCGCCATGGAGCGAAAGGTGGTCAGTTTTCCTCCGCCTATCGAGAGCATTCCCCCCGGGGTAGAAAAGATGTGATGCTCTCGAGATATCTCTGATGCCCCTTTTCCCTCCTCCCCGATGAGTGGGCGAACTCCGGCATAAGTGCTCAGAATATCCTCAAACCTCAAACCGACATTCGGAAAGTCCTGATTGATGGCTCGCAGCAGGTATTGGATGTCCTGCTTGTCAGCATAGATCTCATCCAAATCGCCATCAAAGAATGTGTCCGTTGTTCCCACGAGAGTCATCCTTTCCCAGGGAACGGCAAACAGGACACGATTGTCGGCAGGGGAGCGAATCACGACGGCATGCTGGAGCGCAAACCGATTGCGCGGAACCAGGAAGTGGACGCCCTTGGTGGGAGCAATCTGTTTTGGCAAGCCCTGTTGGTCGAATGCGACGACCCGGTCGAGCCAGGGTCCGGCAGCATTGATCACCAGGCGAGCTTCCACGGCCACATCTCCACCACCCAGCCTGTCAGTGGCCAAGACCCCTGTGACGCGATCCCCCTCTTTGAGTAGCGCTCGAACCTCACCGTAGCTCAAGACGTCGGCGCCGTGCCGGACAGCGGAAAGAATCGTCGCCAAAACGAGCCGTGCGTCGTTGGTTCGGGCATCGTAGTACCGCGGGCAGGCTCGTAGGCCTTCGCGCCGAAGCTCCGGTTCTAGAGCCTTGACATCCCCTGGCCGGTGCCATGTGTGTCTCTTTGGCGCGTGGTACAGGGAGAGAACGTCGTACAGCCACATTCCCAGGCGAACAGCGAGTTTGCCATCTGGATCATCGGAAAAAACTGGATAGAGAAAGGGAAGCGGTTCCACCAGATGCGGAGCCAATTGCAGCAGAAACCGTCTTTCGCGGAGGGACTCGAAAACCAAGCCGAACTGGAGCTGGCGAAGATAGCGCATGCCCCCGTGGATCAATTTCGAAGAGCGCGAGCTGGTGCCGGAGGCGAAGTCCCCTTTTTCCAGGAGCAGCACATGATAACCACGCATGGAGGCTTCATAAGCGATCCCCGCGCCATTAATTCCTCCTCCAACAACAACAATATCGTATCGCTGTTTCCGCGCCTCTTGGATGATCCGCCTACGATAGCGATGACCGAGAACAAGCGGAGCAGCGTTCCGAGCCTCCGCACGAACCTGCCTCACAAAGGATTGGGATGAGTTGCGCATTACAGCAGTTTTCCCGGATTGAGAATGGAGTGGGGATCGAAGAAACGCTTGAGACCGCGAAGGGCTTCCAGTCCTTGTTTTCCATGTTCTTCCGCGATCCACTTGCGATGATCCGCTCCGACCCCATGGTGGTGGCTCAGCGTCCCCCCGTGCCGGAGGATGGTCTCCGTCGCGGCGACTTTGATTCGCTTCCACTGCCCCATCTCGTCGCCCTCCACCTGTGGAACCATGAAGGTAAAATAGAGGGAAGCCCCATCGGTGTAAGCGTGGGAGAGATGGCAGAGCACGAGACCTCTCACTCCGTCCGCCTCGATGGCCCGGCGAATTGCCAAACTGACCGCTCCGTAGAGGGCAAGGAGACGGGAGTAGGAGACACATGTTTCCAGGGTCTCCACCAAAATCTGGTGATCGAGGAGCCGATCCCGGAGATAGGGCATGGTAAACCGCTCTTCGTACCAAGAAGAAACCGGACCGTGGCCGATGTCTAACCCTCCGGCTTTCCGTAAGATTTCAGCACCGTTGGCGGCACATCGCTGGACGGTACGGGGCTCTCCCTCGTATCCAACCAACATCAAGCAACTTCGCTGGAGCCCGAGGCCTCTGCGCTCCAGATACCATAATCCGACCCGCTTCTTCAGCTCATCAAGGGTGCTTGCCGGCGCCTTCGATAGCGCGGCGAAAGTGCGCGTCTCTTCCTCGTCGCTAAGACGCACCAAAGCGGGAAACGCCTCCTTCTGCAAGAGCTGCCGAACGGCTGCTTGCCCATCGATAAAGCTCGGAAAGACGAAAGCTCGATAGTCCCGAGCCTCTGGAACAGGTCGAACGCGAACGCAAATGCGGGTCAAAACCCCAAAAAGCCCCTCGGAGCCCACGAGCATTTGCTTCAAGCTCGGACCGGTAGCTGAAGCAGGGACAGCGCGTGTTTCCAGGATTCCCGAGGCTGTGGCCATCTTCAGCGAGACGACCATGTCTTCGATTTTCCCATAGCGAATGGACTGCTGCCCGGCGGAGCGAGTCGCCACCCAGCCGCCCAGGGTCGAAAACTCAAACGACTGTGGAAAATGGCCCAAGGTCAAGCCATGCGCCGTGAGCTTGTCTTCAAGATCCGGTCCCAAGATACCGGCTTCGACATCCGCCGTGCGGCTTTCGTGATCGATGTGGAGCAAGCGGTTCATCCGGGCCAAATCACATGTAACGACAGCCCCTTTGCCGCCTCGGGCAGGCTCAACCCCGCCAACGACACTCGTCCCTCCGCCAAACGGGACAACCGCCAGCCCCAAGTCAGCGGCAGCGCGCAGAAGATCCACGATTTGAGATTCTTTTGACGGATAGACGACGACATCCGGAGAAGCCTCGATCTTCCCTTCCCGGACCCGGATTAGGTCGCGGTAACTCTTCCCCGCGGCATGCCGAACGCGCTCCAGCTTGTCCCAGCGCAGCGCATCATTGGAGAAGATATTCTCCAGCGCCGCCCGTTGCTCCACTGTGATCTTGGAGTCAGGAAGCTCGATGGATTCAAGGGGTACAGGAGGTTTTCGCCCTTCGAGACTTCTGCCAAAAGCCTGTTCCAGAAAGGGCCAAAATCCAGGCCGGCGCTCCAAGCTATAATGAACACCTTCCTGCCCCCAGCCCCACCATTTGCTCATCACCATCGCCACTCCACCACCCTGCCCTCGCCGAAGAACGGACAGCCCGAGCCGGCCAGAAACCGGAACTCTCGATAGGTTTCTCCGTTTAGGGCGAGATTCTCGGTAAACTCTTTGTTTTCTTTATGTTGCGTTCCGCTCCCATCGGGCGCCGGCCGGCGCCCGCTCCTCGCCATTTTCGCCCCTTTCTTCCCCTTGCCCTGGGCGCCGAAGCACCACAGGAAACCCAATCACCGCACTGTACTGAACGGAAAGAAGGATAGTTCCAGGAATCCCGTTTGTCGAGCCCCGGCAATCGCCAATTGTCATCTTGGCGCAGGCAATGTAGGGTGGGTAGACAAGTCCTCACTGGGCGAACCGACTCCCTCCTCAAGGATGCCCCGATGCAAACGGCGCCAAGCTTCAATTGTCACGGAACCACCGACGTGGGTCGAGTTCGCCAGACGAATCAGGATCACTTTTTGATCGCCGATCTGCAAAAGAATCTGCTCATCCGACAGACGAGCCTTCCCGAATCAGAAAGCTCCCAGCTGAACACGGAAACGTGTGCGAAATTACTTGTCATTGCCGACGGAATGGGCGGACACGCGGCAGGGCATCGAGCCAGTTCCATGACGGTCGGCTGCATGACGCGGCGAGTCATCGAAAGGGTTTCGCTTTTTGTCGGCTTGAGTGAAGAGTCGGAGACTGAATTCGAACGCGACTTGCAGGCGGCCGTCCAAAGCTGCCGACGGATCCTTTTGCACGAAGGAGAGGCCCACCCGGATTGCCACGGCATGGGGACTACATTGACCCTTGCCTGTATCCTGTGGCCGCGCCTCTACATCGTTCATGCTGGGGACAGCCGATGCTATTTGCTCCGGGAGGGCCAACTTACCCAGGTGACCACGGACCACACGCTGGCACAGCGGATGGTGGATATGGGAGCGCTAAGCCCTGAAGAAGCGGAGAAGTCAGCGCTCTCGAACGTTCTTTGGAATGCTGTTGTGGCCGATGACAATGCCCCTCTCCAAACCGACATCCACAAGCTGATCCTCGAGGAAGGCGACTGCTTGATGCTCTGCACGGACGGGCTCATGAAACACGTGGCGGGAAAAGCCATCCAAGAGATTCTGGCCGAGGCGGGCTCCAGTGAAGAGGCCTGTGAGAAGCTCGTGGAAACCGCCAACAGCAATGGCGGCACGGACAATACCACGGTGATCGTCGCCCGATTTTGAACGCCGTTTCCTCCCCCGTAAAGAAGCACTCCTGTTTCTCAAACCTCGCGCCGGTCCTGGAAGAGCTGCTCGGAGCGGTCAATTTCGGACGTCCTGATGTCGTCTTTTTCGGCCTTCTTTCTGGAAAGCTTAGCCTCTTCCCGAATGGCCTTGCCCCAGTCCTCGATATTCTTGTCGAGTGTTTTTCCCAATTCCTGAACGGCGCCCTGCTCCGCTGCGGACTTGGGGATACTGCCCGCGCCAGAGGCGGCCTGGCCCCACACGCTCAGGAACCCGCTCAACGCTTCAAAGCTCGGTTTCACCTTCGACTGGATCTCCTGACTCACGTGTTGCTTCGTCGCCAGGCTGAACGGATTCGCCGTCAGCATCTTAAACTTGTCAGCGGCGGACGTAAGGCTCTTCGCGATCTCTCCGATCGCCTCCCGCACATCGGATTCAGCGATCTCAGAAACGCCATCCGCGGCGGTGGAGTCGGAGGTCCGAGCTTCGGTGGCGCCATCCAATCCGGCAGGCTCTACCCGTCGTGAACCCGGCTCCACGGGGCCAGCGTGGACGCGACCGGAAGTTACTCTATTGAGCATAGCTGTTTCTCCTGTGTTCAGAATGATCCGTGGCAGTTCAGAGCAGGATTGCCTTGGAACAGCCACCGGTGATCGCTACCCGCCCCTGGCTGCCCCCTATTTCCACACTGATCCAACAAGGTCCAGCATAACCTTTGCCTGCCATACTCGCAATGGTTCTCAGCTCCAATCAAGAGCGACCTGGCTATTCTTGATCGCCATCTTGAGGAGGTGGAGAGCGGGCATGCGGCGAGGATGCCGTATCCGAACCCGGCGGCCTGCTTCTCGTCGCATGCGCAGCTCCAGATCGGCCTCGTGGGGCAGCAGCCGGTCCACTAGGAGCTCGGCGGGCGGTTTCACACCCTTTTTGATGGAAGCCAACAGGAAATCTTCAAAGACCCGTGCGTCATTCTTGACATCGTGACTTCGGTGGCGATGAACGCCAATCAGGCGACTCTGGCGAAACGAAAGGAAAACCATTTCCAGTCGGTCTTCCGCCGCGGCCATTGCGGCAACATCCTGATCCCGGAGCACGAACCGGCGAACCTGCTGACGGCGGAATAGCCGGCGCAGGGCCCCGATCCGATCCCGGTATCGGGCCGCCCATTCAAAGTCCAACCTCTCCGCAGCCAGCTCCATTGTCCTCCGAAGCCGCAGCAACAAGAGCTCCTCGTCACCACAAAGAAAATCTTGCACCTCCGCAACCAATTCGGCGTATTCCCCGGGTCCGATATGGTGTGCGCAGGGCGCCCGGCAACGACCAATTTGGTGGTTGAGACAGGCCCTTTTGGGAGTGGCGCCAATGGAACCTGGCCGTTTCCGA
This sequence comes from bacterium, assembly GCA_024278345.1. GTDB lineage: Bacteria > CSSED10-310 > JAJRTK01 > JAJRTK01 > JAJRTK01 > JAJRTK01. The sequence continues at coordinate 15,930 of JAJRTK010000357.1, forward strand.
AGCTGGAAATGCCGATCCACGAGATCTTGCAGAAGACGAACCTGGGACAAGGAAGAATAGGGCCCGAAATAGAAGGCTCCATCAGGCAGTTTTTCCCCCGCCATTTCGAGTCTTGGGAATTCCTCCGCCACCGGGATCTTGAGATAGAGCAGCGGCGGCTCCCCCTTGAGGGCGCGGTTATGGATTGGCTGGTGCTCTCGGATGAGATCGGCTTCGTAAACCAAAGCCTCGACCTCGCTTGAAGTGACTACAGCCTCGATTTCCACGGTCCCGCGGGCCAGTTGAAGAAGCCGGCTGTCCCGTTGCCCCGGTCGGAAATAAGATCTCACTCTCCGCCGCAAGTTCACGGCCTTACCGACATATAGAAGCTCCCGCCCCCGGCCAAAAAATAGGTAAATACCTGGATCCTTTGGAAGAACACGAAGATCCCCCGGACTCAACACCTCGGTCCCTCACTCTCATGATTCGGAGCCTTAACCCCAAGGGTTTTGGGCAATTGCGAGTTTTCTTTTGGGTTGCCTTCCGCTCGCATCGGGCGCAGTCCGTCGCCCGCTACTCGCCTTTTTTTTCGTCCCCACCGATAGAAACAACTCCGGTGACATTCCACGGAGCCCCTTTCATGACGAACCTTGTCCCACTCCCACCGCGGGAAACGACTCCAGTGGCGATTCCAAACGTACCATCGGTTCAAGGCCCATCTCGGCGAGCTCAGCGCGACCGTATTACAGCATGAGAAGATCCCGAATCTTGGCGTTGTAGTTCTGGGTGACAGCCTCGGCCATCGCCTCCACTTCCCAAGGAGTGCCATCCCGTCGGAAACTCTTGCAGGCGCTGGAATAAACAATCGCCTTGAGCTCCGCGTCGAGGCGATAGGGAAATCGCCGGCAGCGCAGCGGTCGGATGGCGTAGATGGCACATCGTCCACGGCGGGTCAAAAAAACGCAACTTCCATCTGCTCGTTGACGGAGAACCGGAAAACACCGGTAAGTCGTAAGCCTTTCGATTTCACGTAGGGAAGGGTACTTCTGGAGGAGCTCCCGGGAATAGATTGGTTTGTGTCTACTGATGGCCCACTCCAGATCCGCGTCCAAGAGGCGTGCCAAATCCTCCAAGCGGAGAGAGATCGTGTTCCGTGGCCCGATGCAGCAAAGCTCCTCACAAGCCGCGCAATCGGGAATCTGGCCAGCCGAAACCCGAAGATCCAGAGACTCCCTTCGAAGAGGATGAAGCCGAAACCGCCGCCAGAGGCGAAGATTCCTGCCAATATTTCTTAGCCGCAAGGCGCGGCGGCGAACCCGGCCGACCCAGACCGATTCGAGCCATGCAGCCGAGACAGAAGAGCTTGACACCCGCTCAACCTCACTCTGCAATCTCTCTAACAGGGCTGAACTATCGAGCGATCTTTCAGGTTCTGGCGTTTCGAGCAGAATGAATTGCTCGCCGCCTCCATCAGCGGAGGACTCCCTTGGGGGAATTCCGCGCAAACGCCGGCGAAGAACCACGCCTCCACCGAAGGCGGCGAGGCCAAGAAGAGCCAGCAAACCGTAGACCCCACGCCCTGGCTGGTGATTCTGTATCACGCGGAAAACCTCAGGACTTTTCTTTTCTGCCTTTGGAGGATGGACAAGGGCCCAATAAACAGGGCCGAACACTAGACAAGCAAGAAGCCCCAATCCAGCAACGACACCCGCAAAACACCTGATGATTTTGCGAAAGGGCAAGCCGGATTCGGGAGGGCGGTGGCGGCGCTGGAAACGGGCCGAGGCAGAATCCAAGCCGCCATTTCCCATGGGGAAAACGGGAATGGGCATGTGATGGACCTTCGCGGGAGCCGCCTGTTTTCCGGAGTGGTTGAAGCGGTCTTGGCAAAGACGGAAAGCGCGGGGGGTATGAAAGAGACAAACGGAGGCGCCGAGAGTGGCCCCAGCCTAAAACAAGGCTCGTTACTCCGTGAGAGGATGCCCCACGAAAAAAGAAAAGTCCAGGCGTTGATAACAAGGGTCAACCCGGTGTATAGAGGCTAGGGGCATCTTCGGGGGTTACTTGTCAAGCGATTTCACCATGTTCCGGGCATCCCCCACCAACGTCATAACGAGCTGAAAACCCACCCGAGCAACCGAGGAAACGGCATGACCACAGCAGATTCTTCACCCGATGGGCAAGCCAACAATCAAAGCAGGCAGGCGGATAGCATCATTGTTCGACCGCTCCCCAGTTTCGTCGTCCTCTACCCGACGATGCTCGTCGCCTTTCTCGCGGGGATCTTGGGCTTGTGGGGCGGGTACAATCTCTCCTTCGCCTTTCTACTCACAATCTTGATCAACTTCCTGATTCTGGCCTTCGATTTCGACCGAATTACCACGATAGCACTGGTGGCCATCATCGGGTTCGTCGTCCTGGCCGTGCCCCGACTTAACCTGGACTTGGAACTCATCAAGCATATAGTGGACTTCAAGCCCGAGGTAGAACCGGCCTTCTACTTAGGTTACGGCGGTATCATGTTTGTCATCTTCATCTGGGTGTTCATCGATACACGGTTCGACTACTGGGAGATCACGCCCAACGAGCTTATGCACCACCACGGGTTCATGGGAGACGTGGAGCGATTCCCGGCGCCGAATTTGTCCATGAAGAAGGAGATCCACGACGTCTTCGAGTTTCTGCTCATGGGATCGGGCCGGCTGTTGCTCTACCCATCGGGCAAGGACCGCCCCGTGGTCCTCGACAACGTCATGCGGATCAACAAGGTGGAGGATCGGGTCAAAACGATCCTCGCTAGCCTTCGAGTCAAGATGATCGACTGACGAAAAAAACGCCGTGGGCGGCAGGTTTTCGCAAACGGCTGAGACAGAGGCTGGCAGTTTGTGGGAGCGGATTGGGAGTCCCCAACCATGCATCCGCTGCCAGCCTTCCGTCGTCTTTGGCGCGAGCAGTCTCAAACCACCGAGAACGGAAAGCCAGCCTGCAAAGAAAAACGGATTTTCCGGTTTGGGTCCAGGAGGCAAAAAACAGCGAGACTCGGCGCCTCTAGTTACTGGTGGAACAGGCCTCGCAGATCCCGTAGAGTTCCATCCGGTGGTGGTCAATGGTGAAACCAAAGCTCCTTGCCACTTCCCGTTGGAGTTCTTCGATCCTGGGATCTTCGAACTCCAGGATCGTCCCACAGTCCGTACAAACGAGGTGATCGTGGTGCTCCCCCTGCGCGGCGACCTCGAATAGGGCCTGGGCTTCATTGAAATGGCGGGCGTGGGCCAGGTCGCTGTCCACCAGGAGCTTCATGGTGCGGTAGACCGTGGACTGGCCGATGCTGGAGTCGATGTCGTTCAGTTTCCTATAGAGTTCTTCGAGCGTTGCATGTCCCGACATCATAAAGAAGGTGCTGACGATGAGCTCTCTCTGACGCGTCAAGCGGAGCCTCTTCTTCTTCAGGAATTCGGTAAACGCTCGAAGATAGCACTCAGTAGACCAATTCATCGCCATGGTGATCGCAGCTCCCGCGTGATTCCAAACAGCCGATCAACGTCTGACGAACCTCGGGCAAAGCCATCCTTCCGGGCCTCCCACAGTCCGCAAGCCGAGCGAGATCTCAAACCTCGACGGCTTCCAATAGGTACAAAGTCGGGATTGAAACGTCAAAGAGGGGCGGAGCGCCAGAGCTTGCCATGCTTCATTCAACGCTCTTGTGTCCGGACTGGCGGTAGTCACCAAACAGAACAAAGGCGGCCCAATGGAACGGATGGGTAAAGCGACGGCTGCCAGAATCTCCAGCGCCTCCACGGATGAACCCCAACTGGGCCTCCCTCAAGGCCATATCCGTGGCAAGCCCCTGCCTGAGATGGCGATAGAAGCTTGAGAGCAGGAGGGCTGTCGATCGATCAGAAACGCCCCAGAGGCTTGCGACCACCGACCGCGCTCCAGCGTAATGGAACGCTCGCGTCAAACCCATGAGCCCCTCTCCCCGCACCGGCCGGCCCATTGCGGAACCACAAGAGGATAAAACCACCAAATCGGCGGCCATGCGCAGATTATCGTAGATCTCCCATGCCTGAAGAAGTCCGGATTGCCGGCCATTTTTGGGAACGAGGGGGACTGTCAAAGCCAGAGCGGAATTCAGAGGAAAACGGTCGTCCAGAATTGTGTGGCCCGCGAAGTGGAGAATTCTAGCGCGCCGGGCGACGGATCGCAATTTCTCCTCCGTGGCCTGCTCCCCCAAGTAGGCTTCGGCCCTCGGGCGATAAAGCGCAGTGATCGCTTCCACCTCTACTTGGCTCCAAGGAAGTTGTCCCAAAGGAGAAGGATCGACCTCGGTCATGGTACCAGCCACGGTTCAGATTTCAAACGCCGCCCCAGGGCTTCCAGCCCTGGAACCCGGCGGAGGCTCTGCCTCCGGACCTCCGCTGGGAGCGCTACTCCCAGACCCACGCCAGGGAGCCAGCTCCCTGGACCCACATCTTTGTGCGCTGCGCGCTTTTTTCGGGTGGCCGGTACCATGACCGAGGCCGAAGGATCCTTGAAGGCGTTCCAAAATTCCGTGGGTCGCGGGGCAGAGGTTTTAGTGGCAATCGTGCGGCGATAAACGGGATTCCCGAACGCGACGAGATCGAGTAGCGGGGCCGCGGAAGAGGGCTGTTTTCTCTGTTGCCGCAGCTCAGCATAGACTGTGGCAGAAACCGCGATGTGGAGGGGTTTCCATTCGATGAACCAAGTGGGCTCCGGGTTGGAGGGCGGGCTCGAAACCAAGGCGGCGAAAGGCAGCGCGTGAAGCGGTCCATCGGGAGAGACAACAACACGGGTGGCCGTTTCAATCCAGGGTCTCGCCGGTTCGACAACGGCTTGAAACAGGTTGCGAGAGCGCCGGATAAGGATTTCTGGGTCTCCACGCAAGGCGGGACATTCCCGGGACTGTGGAATTGAAAGCGTCCGGGCAACGCCTCGCTGTCGCTTGGCGGATCACGTTTGCGTGACTCGAAGGTGGTCCGGGGATTCCATCCCCTGGCAGGGCTTCGCCCCGCACCCACCAGGGAGCTACCTCCCTGGACCCACGTTTTTGTAGGCTCTGCGTCTTTTCTTGGTTTTGTTGCGTGTCCCGTCTTAACGAGCATGATCCCGGCGACCACACCCCGGAAGATGAAAGTGGAAGGCGCGGAGCGCCATGACCACGCCGTCGAAGATGGATTCAACCATGTACTTTCATGGTAGGTGGATACCCGTCCGATCCTTGCGGCAGAACGGAAGTTTTTCAAGCTGGTTCTTCCGGCTGACAGCGAACATGGCCAACGATCATCTGCGAATGCGGCGGCGAACCCAATCTCTGGAAACGCTGGATGCACAACCCTCAACGGTGGAACTCCTGAACACTGCTATGGCCGATCCCCTGAAATTGGCGGAGCTTAGGAACGATCTAGAGCACGTTCAGCGGGCAATCGTCCAACTCCCCGATGGCTACAGGCATGTCCTGGTAAATTACACCATGGGCTTTTCCCACCGAGAAATCGCCAGAGATTTGGGTATCCGAGAAGATAGCTCCCGCTCTCAGCTTCACAAGGCCCGGGGAAAGTTCTTTGCAATCTTCTCCAAATTGCGCGGCAAGAAATCCTGACATGGGGGCCCGGATTCCACTCTGGTGGTGCTCCAAGACTTCGGGCAGTGGAGAACACCAGGGGCGAGAATGGCGAGCAGCGGGTGCCGGACGGCGCCTGATGGGAGCGGAACGCAACCCCCAAAAGGGGCGTCTCCCCCAAAGCCCACACCCGGATGCCGGATTTGACTGGCCGCGAAGAGTCTACCCTTGGAACAGGTTCATGGAAAAACAACCAATCCAGAATTCCCGGGAAGACCGGGAAAACGATATTTTGAAGCAAATATCCGAGGCCTTGCTCTCCCCTGAAGCCGAGGCGTTGCTTCCGCAGCCACCAGAAGACCACTGGCACCGGATTGCGTCCGGGCTGAGGCAACGGCCACCCCGACGACTGTGGTGTCCTCTTGCAGCATTCTTGGCTGCGGGCACGCTTTCATTTTTTCTGCTCTATACTTCGTCGCCCTCCCCCACGATGAACCCAGAGGTTTCAGAACCGAGCCTTCTTCGGGGAAGTGCCTCTACGAAGCGGATTGACAAGGTTTTGAGCTATTTGGCCGATCCAGATGAAGACGTCAGAACGGTTGCGGTCGAAAAGTTAGGCAAGGAAGCCGGAGAGCCCGACAGAGTCGTGCCTGCATTGGCGAATCTGCTCCGGGATGAAAGTGCCCAGGTTCGAGGAGCCGCGTGTGAAGCTCTGGGACAATTCGGGCAAGAAGCCAAGGCCACTGCTCCGGCGCTGGAGCAATTGTCCACGGACCCGGACCCTGAAGTCCGTCGATTGGCGCTGGTGGCTCTTGGGAAGATCGCGCCGGCGCGCAGCTATTGACATTCATTTTCAATAGCGTTACAAAGTAGAATCAGATGAATGACTCTGGAGTTCAGAGTTTTGCGCTGAATTACTTCCCTTGATCCCCGCCCGATTCGCGTGCCGATGCTCCAATTGCAACTGGATGTTCACGAAGCTGGCTAGAAGGTGACCCCATGCGGCCGTTATCCAACATTCCCCTCCACGAATCCGCATTTCTTTCCCGAGTTGGGGGGGAACGCTCTTTTCGACGTCGCCTCATGGAGATGGGTTTCGTTCCCGGAACGGAAGTGCGTATCGTGAACGTCGCCCCGCTGGGAGACCCTCTGGAGCTGGAAATTCGTCACAGCCGAATCTCCATCCGGCGGCGGGAGGCGGAGCACCTTTTGGTGAGTCCGTGAGCGCAGTGGCCGCCCAGCGAGGTTGTCACGGCGTGGCTTCGCAAGCCATGGTAACGAGCAGGCCCCTGGTAGCGCTGGCCGGAAACCCGAACACGGGAAAGAGCACACTCTTCAACCGCCTGACGGGAAGCCGTGTGCGGGTGGGAAACTATCCTGGTGTCACGACGGATCGTCGAAGCGGTCTGCTCCAGATTGAAGTCCGGGAGCCGCTGGAGCTTCTGGACGTTCCGGGGACCTATTCCTTGGTTTCGCGTTCTGCGGAAGAACAGGTGGCCATCGACGCACTCCTTGGCCTTGGAAAAAACCGGCGCCCCGATTTGGTCATCGTTTGCGTCGATGCGACGCAGCTATTGCGCAACCTGTATCTTGTGTTGCAGCTTCAGGAAATGGGATTGCGACTTCTGGTTGCTCTCACGATGGTGGATGAAGCAGGGGATCTGCTGCCTCCTCCGTCCTATCTGGAAGCGGCGCTGGGCTGCCGTGTGATTCCGGTGGCGGTTCCCAGAGAAATTGGTGTGAGCGACCTCATCGAAGGGATCGAGACTGAGCTCTCCACGCCATCCCCGGAGCCCCGCTGGTGCTTCGGTCCCTCCGCAAAGCTCCGGATGGACCTGGATGCCGTGCTTCCGCACCTGCCGGCAGACTGGCCCCAACTGGAGGCACTGGCTCTCTGGGCACTCATGTCCATCGATTCGGGTGACGAGCTGGCAAACATTCCAGAGGATCTGCGTCTTAGTGTCCGGAACCGGGAAAGGCCCGGCCTGGAAATTGACGACGAGGTCATCGAGGCTCGCTATCGTTGGCTTGACCGGGAGATTGGCCCGCTCCTCCGTGGGCATCCGCCGCGGACTTGGACCGGGCGGGTGGATCGGGTGCTGCTCCATCCTGTATGGGGGTTCGCGGCTTTCATCTTGGTGATGTTCCTCCTATTCCAATCGCTGTTTAGCTGGTCCGACCCTGTGATCACAGGAATTGAGCGGCTTTTCGCTTCTGGTGGCATGGGATTGGCGGCGGTTCTTGGACCGGGGATTCTTACAGATTTCCTTGTGGATGGTGTCATTGGGGGCGTCGGCAGCGTACTGGTCTTTTTGCCTCAAATTCTTCTTCTTTTCTTCTTCTTGGGTCTCATGGAAGATTCGGGTTACCTCGCGCGGATCGCCTACTTGATGGACCGGATTATGCGGACGATGAAGCTCCACGGGCGAGCCTTCGTTCCGTTGCTTTCCGGATTCGCCTGCGCGATCCCGGCAATCATGGCGACGCGAACCATGGAGCGGCGGCGCGACCGGCTTCTGACAATGATGGTGGTCCCGCTGATGACCTGTTCCGCCAGGCTGCCAGTCTACACGCTGATCATCGCGTCTCTTTTCCCGCCGACGCTGGTTTGGGGTTTCATCCCGATACAGCCGGCGCTCATGGTAGGAATGTATCTCTTTTCAGTCACGACAGCGCTTCTTGCTGCGTGGGTTCTATCAAAGACGGTTCTCCAAGCCGGTGAGAGTGCCCTCATTCTGGAACTCCCTCCTTACCGGCTTCCGCGTATTAAAGACGTGGTGAACATGATGTGGGAGCGAGCCCGCTATTTTCTGAGCGAAGCTGGAACGATGATCCTTGTTTGCACCATCGTCTTGTGGGCACTCCTCAGCTTTCCCAAGCATCCGTACGTCGATGAGCCGGGACTTGTTGTTTCCGCGACAAGTGATGTGACGCTCCAACGCCATCGACAAGGTGAGGCACTCAGGCGTAGCTACGGCGGTCAGCTCGGTCGATTTTTGGAACCGGTCATCGCCCCCTTGGGCTTTGATTGGAAGATCGGAATTGGGCTTATCGGAGCCTTCGCAGCCCGGGAAGTCTTCGTCTCCACCATGGGTATCGTCTACAACGTGGGCAGCGAAGCAAACGAAAAGAGCACGACTCTGAGAGAAGCAATCCGCGGGGAGACGCGGGCCGACGGAAAACCGCTCTACACCCCCTTGACGGGGCTGTCGCTGCTGATCTTCTTCGCCCTGGCCTGCCAGTGCCTCAGCACGCTAGCCGTGGTCCGCCGCGAAACCGGGAGCCTCCGCTGGACTGGTTTTCTGCTCTTCTACATGTCATCTCTTGCCTGGATCTCGAGCTTCGCCGTCTACCAGGGCGGCCGGCTCCTGGGCTTCGGGTGACCGCGCACGAACCCAGGTTTCAACCGCTGCCAAGCCGAGCGCCAGCAGGCCGGCGAGCCCGGGGGGGAAGGCTGTTTCACCCCCTGCGACCCCAGCCGCCAGCCGGAACCAATAGAGCAAGGCCACTGCCGCAAAACCGGCAATCGCCAAGGGGCCGACGCCATTTCGTCTCATCAAGGCGTGGCCCATGCCGACGGCGGTAAACCCCGCCAGCAAGGCAACGGCTGGCCACGGCAGGAGGCAGCTCAACGCCAGTCCGGCAATCCACAGAGTTGGCGCAAGAGCCATGGCGTGAAGAAGAGAAAGTTGGCCCGCCGCAAAGGGGCGGGTCTTCCTCACCCAATGGCTCCGGTCGATGTCCAAATCCATGAGGTCGTCAAAAACCGAAAGGCCGGTCGAACAAAGGCAGAAGACCGTATAGGTCAGCAGCGAGCCCACAATCTGCTCCCTGTGCAGCGGAAAAGCGAACAAGACGGGAAAGAGAGCGGCGCCATTCTGGAGCCATTTGCTCGCCCGGCTTCCCCATGCAAAGGGGCGAAGTCCGTCAGCACCGGCGGAAAACGTGCAATCCAGATCCCACGAACGGCGGACTTGCTCTAGGAAGCGCCGGTGGGAGCTTACGACGATGGCCTTGCGGGCGGAGGGCCAGACCTTGAGATCTCGATGGTCGTTGCCAGCATAGTCGAAGCCCTTTTCCCCATAGGCAGCCACCAATGCCCTTCGTTTGGCATCGCCAGCGAGGTTTGTCTCTCCGTCACTTGCCAAGAAATCGTCAAACAGCCCGACATGGCGAACAATGGGCTCCACCAACGCCCGATCCGACGCGGTGGCCAAGACCAAAGTCCGCCCGGCTTTTCGTGCTTCTCGCAGATAGGCCATCAGCTCTTGATGATAGGGCAAGAGCGCCGGATCCAAGGTTACGCGCTTGGACAGCTCCCGTTTGAGCCGAGCTTTGCCCGAGGCGAGCCAGATGGGGATCCGCCAAAAGTTCCACGGCTGACAGGCCAGGAATCGGACAAACGACTCGTAAAGCAAGTCGCCCCTGAGCAGAGTTCCGTCGAGATCGACGCAAAGAACCGCCTCCCGATCCCGGTGGATGCTCGAGTGGATCTCTTTCATGCAGCGGCATTTTTCAGGGCTTTGAGAGCCAAACGCTCCGCCTGAACAACCTCGATAATCCGCTCTCTAAGGGTTCCGAGGTGGGCTTCGGCATCACCGATGGAAAGAGGGAAATCTTCGATAATCCGCTGCTCCACGAAGCGGAGCTCTTCCCCTATTTGGCCCAGCTTATCAAACCCTTCAGTCCCCTTCTGCTCAAAGATCTCCATGGTTTCCCGATAGAGGTTCTTGGCCACCTGGAACTGGGGAACCCGGCTGGCCAGGGCCGCATCGGCTACACTGGTCCAGAGTTCGCCGACCCGGCGGTATTCGTCGGCGCATGCCAGGAATGCCTTTCGTTCGGTCAAGAGGCAGGCTTCCTCCAGAAAATCAGCGTACATTGGACGAAAGAGGCCTCCACCGGTGCCCAGAGTCTCAATGGAACGAAACACATCCCGCAGCGCGGAATAGAGGCGTCCCGCTGGATAGACATTGAGCCAGCCACGCTTGTTTCTCCTGTTCGCCACAAGCTTGGCCCACTGCTCGAGCCCCTGAAAACTCAAGGTCTTGACCTTGGGATTCTCGAGGCTTTCGATGCAAGCTTTGATCCCTTCCAGCACCCCGTCTTGAAGCCGCGGAGTTCCTGAAGGTGGCTCGAAGACAAGCAACCGATTCTTGTGGGGTCCGATCCCGGCCCTTGCCCGTGTCAGTGTGGCAAGGCGGATTTCCAAGGGGCTCGGGGCACAATCGCCGAGCTGCGCGGTTTTGACCTTTTCGTCGATTCCAACGACGACAACCGTATAGTTTTGCGGTTCCGTGGCTCTGGCCCGATGTCGGAAATAGGGCAGATACTCGCGGGTACACCAAGCCAATACGGGCTTTCCTTGGCTGAGAAGCTCTCGAAGGTTCTGATGAGCCAAGTTTTCACTGGTCGTCTCCGAGACCGTATACGTTGCTTCGATCCGCTTCAGAAATTCAAGGGCAAACTCCGCCCCTGACGCATGGCTGAGATACCGGCCCACAATGGAGACTCCGCTCCGGTACTCGTTGATGGAAGATGGGCAAAATGAGTAGCCCGATCCCAGTCCACCGGTGAGCCCCAAGACCATGGCCTCCGAGAGAGGCTCGCCTGTATGGGGCGCCTTCAACCCCGAGTGGGCGAGCATATTTCTCAAAGCTGCGGTAATGGGGTGTTTCCCCCCGAAATGCTCGTAACCAGCAACCTGCAACATGAGTCCTCACCTTGCTGTGCGTGAGTTCGTCGGAAAAATTCCGCGCCGGACCTCCCCATCGCCTGGGTCCGATCACGATGCCTCCCTGACCTACGGCTCCCTGCCGGCTGTCTCGGAGCTTACCCAAAGTTGCGTGCGGACAGCCGCCAAAAGTATTATACCTAATAAGTGGTGATAATTCAAAGAGTTGCCAACATAGGCCCCACCGCCCGTCGAGCCCCGTGACCATGAAGATTCTGGCACCGACCTTCCTCACTCACTAGAAAGCCTGTCCAACCCACGACAAACAGATCTCCACACTCTCCTCAAGGCGACTGGGGCGCGGCCCAGCGTAGAAAGGCAGAAAGGCAGATGAAAACTTGGATTCTCGTTGCCAACGCAAGCCGAGCTCGGTTGTTTTTCAGTCCGAAACGATTCAGCGCCTGGTGCTGTATCCAACAGCTAGACCACCCCAAAAGTCGCCTTCCGGACCACGAGCTCACGACTGACCGTCCCGGCCGGATGGCCGATTCGGGCTCCCCGGGCCACAAGTCAGCTCCAGAGACTCCATCGGCCAAGGCCATGGAAGCTCTCAAGTTCGCCAGCATCCTTGCAAGTCTCCTCAAGAAAGGACTGAACGAACGGGCTTACGAGCGCCTTGTGCTGGCTGCTCCGCCCCAATTTTTGGGTCTCCTTCGGAAAAAGATCGATCACCAGGTAGAAAAGAGCCTCTTCAGCACCGTCGCCAGCGATTACACGCTCTTCCCGGAGCGAGACTTGCCGCGCCGGCTGCGACCGCATCTTTAGCCGCCTTCCCTACCACTCCAAGGAGCTTTTGGCGAGGCGGTCCACGAGCTCTTTGTCAACCTGCTGCGCCAAAACCGGCTCTGGCCTGGGCTCCATGCGGGGAAGCAGAAACGGGATCCGGGCAATTTCAGTATTGTACAAATGACAGAGAAGCGGCTCCAAATTCAGAACGTCCTCCAAACAATAACGCTCCAAGGTTTGGCAGGCCTTCCGATGGCCCTGACAGTGGAGCCGCCAAAGGACTACCGCTGCCCATCCATCGAGACCTTCGACCTCGCCGCGACCGATGCCCAGCTTCTGCTCAATCTTCTTCAGTCCGCCCCGCAGCCCCAGGCGTCCCAAGGCAAACCGCAGGTCAAGATGATGTTGCCCCTCGAAACTGAGGCCCGGAAAAGTACGCGCCAGAATTGGCAAATCGAATTGTGAGCCGTTGAAAGTCACGATGAGCTCATACCGCTGAATCGCCGCCGGAAACTCTTCCAGATCCCGGCCCCGGACAAAAGTCCTGGCCGCCTGGCCATCGTAGAGGCCGATGCAGGTTACGCTTCCTGTGAGCCCTGTGGTCTCGATGTCCACGTAGGCCGTAGAATCGCGAAACGTGGGGCAAAGCCGCCATTTGTCCCGTCCTGGCAACAGCCGGATCACGTCCCCGTGGTTTAGAAAGGGCAAGATCCCCTCGCGCCGCGACCCTCTATAGTCGCGAACGAAGCACTCCCAATCAACGATGCCCTGCTCCCACAAGCTCCGCTCGGTTTTGGGACCGACACCGGGCACGTGGATGAAAGTCGATTCCAGCACAGCGATCCCTCCCATCACACTGCTACAGATCCTAGTCAACGCCATTCAGCAACCGGGAAGCCGCCTATTCCAGGTCGATCTCCCGGGAAATTCGCCCGCCTTTCACGCTATCGTACTGGAGCCTCACCTGGCCACCTCCTTCCACCAGAAAGAAAAGGGTCACAAATCCTTCACCTGGCACGGCATCGACCAAGAGGCGCTCTGGACGTTTCTTCTGTAACTCGACCAGGTTCAGCCAAGAGTTCTCCACCATTCCACTGGCCAGAACGACAGCGCCTTGAAGCGTGACAACATCCTTTCGGACGATCTTCAGGCGCTGGGCTACGGCGGGGCGACTGGCGATGGTGCGCCGGTTGTAAAGAGGAACCTCCAGTCGCCGGATTCCATTGCCAAGATTGCGGATCTTGGGCTCGCCGAATTCCAAGAAAGGAAGCTGCCTGGCGTGGTATAACACGAAAGCGGCATTCCGATGGCACTCTTCCTCGAGCATCCAACCTTCAGGAATGCGTCCCGTATCGCGGCGCCAACCGCCCACCTCAACGGCTCCGTATTGTGGATGCTCCACTTCCTGCCAATCGACGAACATCCTACCCAGAGTCATCAGGTCGTTGAAGCTCATCCGCTCCTCGTCGGTGACCTTCCCATCACCATCGGCATCTTTGTGCTCCTCTCGATAGAGCTCGTTGGTGATAGCAAAAGCGCCAATGCGGCCAAAAAAGTGGTCATCGGTGGTACCATAAGCCGTATAGAGGTCTTTCCAAGTGATCATGTAGCCATACCCTGGAAGCATGGTCTCCCCCATTTCTCCGATCTTGTCATAAACTCGCAGATCCGACATCGGATATCGGGGCTGGGTCTTGGAGCCGGGACCGCGAAGAATCATGCCACCGCTGTTGTGAAAACTCTGGGCAGCGGCAATGTTCTTGTGGGCTTCAGCCCACAGGGCAATGGCACGGGTTTCCGGGATCTGCAGAGGATAATCCGGAGCCCCCATCTGCACGTAGCGTGGCTGCCACTCGTAGCCCCACGTTCTATTGGGATCGACATAACCGATGCCATCTTCATTGATTCTTCCGTCGCCATCGTTGTCGATCCCCTCGAGCCCCAGGAGATTGTAATCGCCTGGATGGTTCTCATCAGCAGGAATCAGGATGCGCGGATCGTCGGGATCGAGGCGGAAGCGGCCCTGGCCCGGTGGGACTTTGAGCCGCATCTGCGTGATGAGCCCATCGCCATTGAGATCGTCGTAACCATCTTCGTCAGCGAGGCCATCGCGATCATCGTCGATGGCCACCTGCACGCTTCTTGGCCAATCGCGAGTGGAAGGTGCATCGAACCATTGTGCCCGGCTGTCGGGACTGACAACGGGCACGAAATAGAAGGCCGCCCGGTCCATAAGAGTGGTGAGTCGAGGAAGCTTTCCGTAATTTTTTAGCATGTAGTCAATGAGATAGAAGACTGTCTCCGCACCCTGGACCTCATTGGCGTGGGTCGAACCATCGACGTACATTGCCGGCTTGTCCAACGCCCTACCGGTGACGGGATTGTTGATGGTAAACAGCCACATATCATTCCCCTGGCTGCTTTTTCCGATGCTCTCCAGGGTCGCCCAGGCCGGGTAGGCCGCAGCATAACCCCGGAGGGCGTCGAAGATTTCATCGTTGTGGTGAAGCCGATTAAACCTGGGCTCAGGCAGAGGACGTTTCGGCTGGAGCGGACCGGCCAATGCCAGAGGCGCCAAGGTCAAAACAATCCCGAACAGCATGACAGCAGAGTTCAGTAGAGAGCGGCGCTTCATCAGGAGCCCTCCTTTCCTACGGGTAACGAGATCTTGCCGGCGGCCAGGTCTCCTAAAAGAGAAGTACTGGTCGTTCCAGCGTTGTCCGACAGGGCACGAACAGTGATCTGGTAGCGATGGGGTAACTTGACCAGCCACTCCCCTTTGAGCGCTCCGCCACCTCCCGCCAGGGACTCGGAAATGACGAAGGATCGGCCCGTGACGATGTCGCCATCCTTGCCAGGATCGAGCTCCAAGCGAATGGGCAGATGGACGCGGGCCCGCTGCGCCATCTTCGTGTGAGTGGGAAACTGGCCAATATTGCGAACAACAGCCTGGACGCGGCATATTCCCCCGCCCAAGGGTTCGACACTCAAGTCTTGGATCTGGATCTCGGCAAGGCGCCGGGAGATTTCCAAGATGGTTTCCGTGTGAAGCTCCAGGGCTTTCGCCAAAAACTCCCGCGGTGGAGCGACCTCAATGAAGGGGTCGATTCCACCAACCTCGCCTTTCGTCCCGTCGGGAAGCTCCACGGAAGTCCAGGGAACGAAAGCCTCCGGCGCATGAGCATCGATCCACGCCATGAGATCCTTTTCACGGCCTTGAAGCTTCTTCTCCTTTTCCTCCTTTTTTCCGTTCTTACCGCCCCCCATGCTCTTGATCATGTTCGCCATCCGTTGGGGCGTCATCTTCCCCGACTCCACTGCCTGGATCACTCTTGCCGGCGTGAGCTGTGGCGGAGCCCCCACTTCCTTCATGAATTCCCCGATGGTCTCTTCGCCCAAGGCAACGAACTCTTCCGGCGTCATCTCTTCGAGGCGCTCCAGAGTCAGCGTCTCTCCTTTGGGGGATCTGCTGTCATCGACCTGCCCGTCCTCCTTGCCAGAGTTTTTCTTCGCCTTGGGAATCCCCCAGACGTCAAGCTCCAGGGCCAAGGCCCCGTAGTGGTAGTAAAGCCATGCCGTCAAGCTGCCTGGGGCCAGGTCCCGAACCGGCCGCTTTGTGTCGAGCCCCGCATCCTCCAGACGTTTTTTATGGCTCTTGGCGAGGTTTTCCAAAATTTTCAGATCCTGCTGTTGGGGCTTCATGGCTGGTCCAGCCCCGACGAATTGCAGCAACCGCTCCTTCGTGATGCCCATCCTGCGGACGAATGGCATATCTTTCGCCATGTCCCAAACTTCGTCTCCGGTGAATTCTTCTTCCGGATCGACCCCGAAGCGCCGGGCGATCCAGCGGGGAATTTTAAATTTCAGAGTGCCGAGCTCTTTTGCCTGCCCAAAACCTTCAGGCAACCCGAGGAGGTTGTTGGCAGCACCATAGACAACGGCAACAGCGATGTTTCTTCGGCGGAGCAAGAAATCCATGATCGCCTTGGCCTCGGGGGAGTAGCTCGGCCAGGGGCCGGCCTCCGGATCATCGTAGCGAAATGCCTGGGCAAAGTTCTTGTCCGGCCAAACGCCGCCAGGCCCGTCCTCGTTAAACTCTCCATCGCCATCATCATCAACCCCTTCCATCCGGACAATGTATTTCCCCTTCTGTCCCTCAAGGGCCTCAGCCTCCACCATAATCCGGGGATCATCGGAATCCGGGATCATCGTTCCGTGGGGATCGATGACGCGCATGAGAGTGATCCGGCCATCTCCGTTGAGATCGTTCGGGCCATCCTCGGCTACGAGCCCATCCAGGTCTCGATCCAAGGAGCCCGCGGCTCCTGAAAGACGCTGTTTTGGAACCTGGAACATTCCATCGTGAGCATCGGGGTTCAAGGCTGGAGCGACATAAAAGGTGCGCCTCTCAAGCAAAAGGTCCAGGGATTCTCCGTCTCCGCCCTTGTCTCCCTCCAAAAGGCGCTTTGCAAGATCCAAGGCAGCCTCGGTGCCGGCGTTGCGGGCGCCGGCAATATTGGCGCCCACGAAGACCGCTGGCCTGCGGTCAGGCTCCGTGAGCCCCTTTCGGGCAATTCTCAACACGTATAGACTTCTACCGCCAGACGATTTCCCGATTGTTTCGAGATGGGCGGTGTCTGGGTATTTTCGCACCCACCGGGCAAGCTGGCTTTCCACCGCCTGAAAGGTGTGGTAGGCAACGGGAGTGGCTGGCGGCTCTGGCCCCACTGGCTCCGCATCCGCGGCACCCGCGACCAACGGGCCAGCCAAAGCCAGCATCACCATGAATCCAAGTTTTTTCACTTCTTTCTCCTCTCAAATGACTCGCAACGCAGAAGGTCTCATCACCACCGCCCTTGATCTAACCCGGAAATCGTCGAATCCCTGCTGCGTCAACGCAATCATCGCAGCCAACAGCGCCCTCCCCGGTCAGGCGTCCTCAACGTAGTTCTACTACGCCTCCGGCGCCTGCCTGTCGTCGGCCTCGCCGGCTGCGCGCCGGCGCCGCCTCGCGACGGGATTTGATGAGAAATCCGGGTCTAACGTTCCAGCCTCTCCCATACAGCCTTGATGAGAATCGGCCACGCGATGGTCGCGTCGGACGGAACTTCGGCGTAGCGTCCGCCTTCAGCGGGCGGCACAAATTTTCCCCAACTCACTCCTTCCCGGTAGGTGCAACCGCTCAAGCCACCCCAGTGGACCGGTTCCGGGCAAATCCGAACACCGTACTGGAAGCGAACGGGAGTCCCTTCGACTCCAACACGCTTGCGGGCGATGTCGAGATAGGGGCCCACCTGCTGAGCCCAATTGCGAGGCACTCCCCCGCCAATGGTGAAGATACCGAGCCGTTTCCGACCCTCCACCAGATCGGTATAGGCTTCCAGATCCACGAAGGGATCGAAACTCCAAGGAGACAGTCCATTTTTGGCTCGAAGCCGATTGGCGATGGCGAAGTCCAATCCCAGCTCACTGTCGGTGAAGGCTGGAATGAACACGGGAACCTCGCCCTCGTAAGCACTGCCAAGAAAAGACCGACCGGCCCCCTTCTCCGCCAAATACCGGCCCAGCAAGTGACTGATGACGGAGCTTGAAAAAATGGAGCCCTCCCAGGCGCCAAGCACCTCGTGAACGATTGCTTCGGTGTCATCGAGGTTCTGTTCGAGCTCGAGCGTATCGTAGACTCGGTTGTAGCCCTTGAGGTATAGCTCCTGATCGGTCAGCTCTGGATCGGCTTTGAAATGGGTCATCCCCGCTGAATGAATGAAGCCATGGGTCACCAGAGCGCCGGTTGTCACGATGGCCTGAAGCATCCCTTGCTCCACCATGTCGCACAACACAAGGCCCTGTTGAGCCACGGTCATGGCGCCAGAAAAGGTACCCACGACAAAGCAGTCCGGATCCCGCACCATCGCCTCCAGCACCTCAGCAGCTTCGCCCAACTGGCGACCGCCAAACGACGTGAGCGCCATCTGCTCCAAAAGATCGGAAAACGACTCCACGGCAGCCAAGTCCAGGGCCGACACGGGCATCAGACCATCCGATCGGCCATCTCGCAACACGCGACTGGCCGTGGTAGCACCAGATCTAGAAACGGATTTCACCAAGAGTCTCCTCACCTGATTTCCCGGTTTCCAGTCGAAAAAGGTTTTAGGGCAGTGGGCCTGTTCGAAGGGGGTGACTTCCAACGAAAGTAGTTGCGCCCAGATCGCCGGTAGCACAACATCACCGGCAGGCAAGTTCCATGGCGACAGCAGGAATCTTCGTCCAAGAACAAACAGTTCATCTCATGAAAAGGAGGCAATGATGGCCGAGCCCCGTTCAACGCCACGCCTCGTCGATGTCCATGCCCACCTCCATATCGGAGTCTTCGATGAAGACCGGGCCGCGGTGATCCAACGGGCGGAAGAATCCGGCCTTGGCGTCATCCTGGAAAACGGGCTCGACCCGGAAAGCAATCGTCAAGTTCTTCGCCTGAGCCAGCAGATCTCCATTGTCAAGCCCGCTCTGGGCATTCACCCTCTCAACGCCGTCGCCCACCAACTGCAAACCTGGGACGCCGCCTTCCGGCCAAGCCCCTTTGATATCGCCGCCGAACTGGCGTTTATCGAGTCCCAGGGAAAAAATCTCCTGGCCATCGGGGAAACAGGCCTCGACGGACACTGGGCCCCCAAGACCGCCTCTGGTCAAAAGGAGGTTTTCGCGGAGCTTATCCGCATCTCTCACCGCCTCGATCTGCCCATTGTAGTCCATTCCAGGAAGCTCGAACGCGACTGTGTGGAAATCCTGGAACAAGAAGGTGCGAAACGGGTCTGCCTCCACAGCTTTGGCGGCAAACTGCGCCTGGCACGCCGAGCTGCTGAAAACGGCTGGTATCTGTCGATCCCCCCTCTCATCGCTCGAAGCACCTCTTTCCAAAGCATCGTCAAAAAAGTCCCTCACACCCAAATCCTCACGGAAACTGACTGCCCCTACCAAGGCCCAAGAAAAGGCCAACGGAATGAGCCAGCCTTCATCCTGGACGCCGTAGCCCAGATCGCGGAAATCTGGAGAGTTCACCCGGACGAAGCAACGGAGCAGATCTGGCGCAATTTCACTCGGCTCTTCGGCCCTGCTCTCTCTTCAACGTGACGGTTCATCAAGAAGGCGACGGAGGGAAAGCGACGCACGCCGACGGTTCGGTTGCGGGACTCTCACGGGACACAATTCTAGCAACTCGTTTTTTTTTTTTGAGTTACGTTCCGCTCGCGTCGGCACGACCCGCGCCTGCGGCGCGAGTTCCCCCCGTCCGCCGCCACTCGCTTTTGTCGCCCACCGGACAGGGCTTACTGCCCCGAAATCGTACCACCACCGAAGACTGGACAAGGACATTGACTCCGCACTTCCTGACCGCTATAGCTGATAGCTGGAGGAGTGGGATTTCGAAACGAACTGGTGCCGAGTCGATGCTCAGACAGCAGGGGATCTCGGCATCTTATAAGGAGTGGCTATTCAATGAAAAAACTGTTTACCGCCGTTGCCGCGATGGTCTTGGGTCTGCTTCTGGTTACGGTGGAAGCCGAGGCGCAATGTAATGCCCAGTGGGTCATGCGCACCCTTCAGGGGAGCTGGAAGGTCAATAATGCTGGCGGCCAGGGATTTGGAGCAATTTTTGCCAAGCCTCGTGTATCTATCGGCGTCGTTGCAGGGCGAGCGCTTTCGTTCAATGGAAGCCGCGGCTACAATCTTGGAGGTAACTACTACCCAGAAGCCAATCCCAATGGCGGCACGTGGTGCGGGTTTACGGTGGGCGGCAAGCAAGCACGGCTGGGTCGGGCGTCAAACGGTTGGTGGATCTTTGAGATCGGCGCTTACCGGGATCGCAACAAGGTTGAGATGATACGGCGCTAGTCTCCGCGAAGCTGTCGCATCGAAGAGGCCGTCGCCTCCCTGGAGATTCGGGAGACGCCGGCCTTGTCGTTTCGCCGGGCGCCGCGACGCCTCAAGCCGCAAGCAGGGAAGGTCATGACATTTTGGGTCTCTCGCAAGACGAACCACAGCCAAGAGCAAGAATCGCAGCAAGCGTACCGGGAGATCCTCAACGGCTTAACCCGCGATGACATCGAATTCATCCGTCGGCGTCAAGACTGGCGGCACACGGTTGCGCGGATCTGCCTTGAGCTCTTCGAAGAACTGGAGGAAGGGTATCTGGAGTCCCTTTTGGAGTCTGGCCGACAGATTGGCCCCCTAAAGAAGACCTTCTTCCCGATGTCGAACTACGTGGAAGCGAGTCTCCGGCGGCTTCTGAGATCGAATCCAGGGCTGGAAGATCTCCTTCCGAAAAGCGAACAGGTCAACTTGTTTCTCGAAGAGATTATCCACCAGCTCAAGGTTCGGGTCCAGGATAGGGGCAACGACAAGACGCCTCTCCTCACGCTAAAATCCCATCCCAACCAGCTCAAGGCGGAAGTTCAATCGACCATCGAAGATATGGCCGAAGAGTTTGTGGATTTCATCGAGAATCTCCTTTCTCTTGGCCAATTCACGGCCGAAGTTCGCAACCAGCAACAGAGGGTCCGGATCCTTCTGACGGCACAGAGGACGCTGGAAGAGATTTACCCCCCGAAAGACAAAGTCCCCCACTCGAAGATCGATGCCTTTTGGACTGACATCGATCTATTCCGGTTTCTTTTGGATTTCCTCTATTCCAGGCTTCGGCCCTTGCTCGATATTCACTCCCCTTATCCCGAGATCCAAGAAGAATTAGTGAGATTGAAGAACTCGCTTCAGGTGCTCTTTGACTTCGACGTAGAGCCCTTCAAGGCATCGTGCCAAAGTGCTTTCAAAATCGACCACTTCTTCCGCAATCTCCGGGCCGAGCTTCGCTCCCTACCCCACTCGTTCGAAGATTACCGAGAGAAACTGCTTCCTCCACTGGTGGACTGGGCTGAGTCGCGAAAGCTCGACAGTTTGCAGCTCTACATGCCCACGCGCTTCTCCGAGCTCTTCGCCCTGCGAAGCAACCTCAATCTGGTGGCGGACAACTTGCGCAACACGCTTCGCTTCCTGGGTAACGAGCCCCGCCTCCAGTCTCTCCGCGACAACCAGATCGAAATCGGGGAGCTCGGTATCGATACCGAGGAATCCCTCCGCTACCTCCGCCACGCCATTGGGAAAATCGAGGACAAGACCAAGAACCGGCTGTCGCCACAAGTCGCACTTCTGGGGAAAATTGTAGAAAACCTGGCAGTCCTCGGCGAACAAGATTTTGACGACCTCGGGGAGATCTTAGGTGCGCTTGGAACCTCTTTGGCAGAAATTGCGGCCATCCTCCAGTGTCCCGAAATCAGTAGCGCCCTCCGGACCGCCGAGCTGATCAACGTCATTCTTTTCAAAAACAAGTATTTCCCCATGGGCGGGATCGTCCGAGAGCTTCTTCAGACCTCGTTTTCCGAACTCGTGGCCGCCGATCCCCGGAGCACCCACAACTCGGAGTATTTTTTCAAACGAGAGTTTAGCCGTGGCCTGGAGCGGGATCTCGAACTCAGGGAAGCGGTGGACGAGCTCAAGGCACAACTTCGGATCCTCGGAGCATTCGAAATCGGGGCACATCCCGTGGAACCCGGGAACATCGAAACAATTCTCGACGAACTCTTTCCGGCCGACTCGCCACCTCCAAGTTCTGAAAACTCCCCCTCAATTCTGCAGCTACGAAAATTCTGTGAAAAAATCCGGGATCAGCTTGTGCCGACCATCCACAAAGTCTGTTTCCTTCAGTCAGTGCGATACGAGGACAAAGTTTCCCTCTACGAAAGAGCCAACTCCCTCCTGATTCACGCCACCATGCTTATCGACCGCTGTAGCTCGGGCGCACCGGTCACTTCCAGAGGCGTGCTCCGGAGGATCTTCGACGGTTTCCTCGACCTTGGGTCTTTCGTGGAGTTCATGAGCGCAGGTATTCGTAAACGCGCCACGATCTACGTCCAAGAAAAATCCTCCGTGGCTATCGAATGAAGGGGAGAGCTTCGATCCCCGGCCAACCGGAAGAGCCCCCTACCTTGGTTCGTCCCCGGGCTTCCCGAAAAAGGGTTCATCGCCGGCTGAAGTTGGCGCTGGTCTTGATGCCTGCACTCTACCTGGCCGGCCTCAATGGCCTGTTGAACTCTGGGGCGCTGCCACGCCTCGTCTCGAAGCGGCCAGAAAAACTCTCCATGAAGTACGCGACGGCTTGGGCCCTCTGGCCCGGTACGCTTTACGTTTACGGGCTCACACTTGTGGTGCGAAGTCCCAAGGAATCCATGACAATCCAGTTGGCCAGGGCTCGTGTGGAGATCGACTTGGCCTCTCTTGGGCACCGGCACTTTCATGCCCGTAACGTGGAGGGAAGCGGTTTCCGGTTCCGGGCTCGGCGCCGACCGAAACCTCCGGCCACGAAGTTAGAAAATGGACAGAAGACGAAGCGTCCCCGAAAGCCTCCCTGGCGGGTCACCATCGACGAACTTGGGAGCTCGGTAGAAGAAATCGACATCCACCGCGTCCGCTACCATGGGCCTGGGCATCTTTCGGCCAGCTTCGCGTTGCGAGCTCGCCGCGAAATTCGGGGCCACCTTGAGGTCGAATTCCACGGTGGCGTGGTAGACGTAGGCTCCATCCGCGTGTTGGAGCGGGCCAAGGGCCGGGCCGACGGCCAGCTTCACCCCCTCATTCCAGAAAAGAACAAGGGCTTCCGAATTCTGAAAAACATCGACCTCGCGATCCAAGGAGGAGCGAAGGTGAGAGACCTGGCTTTTCTCCGGTACATTCTGAGCCGCGCACCGTGGCTTAGGTTCTCTGGCGGGGAGGGTGGGTTGACTGGAAACGTCACCATCAAAAGGGGGCTGCTTCGCCTGGGAAGCCGTTTTGAATTCGAGGGAAACCGAATTATTGCACGCTTCTCGAAATACCGTGCCAGCGGCTCTGGCACCATCCGCTGGGCAGTTCGGGAAAGCAAGAGCGGCCCGGCGGCTGAGCTCGATGTCCGGCTGAAGAGCTACGAGCTTGATTACTCGGAATTCTCCAAACCTCACGTTCGGGGAAAAAACCTCCGGATCTCCACGAGTACTCCCGACATCGACCTGAGCCAAGGACGCTTCCAACGCCTCTCTGTCAAGATTGACATTCCGGCGGCACGGGTCCCCGACATGAGTGTTTACAACATCTACATTCCCAAGGAATTGGGCCTCCGGATCCGGTCGGGAGCGGGCCGACTGGACATGTATGCCCGCCTCAACGAGCCGAGGGTCATCGAAAGATTCGATTCCAAGCTCCAAGGGCGGGATCTTCGCGCCACCTTCGACGGAATCGAGCTCACGGGTCAATTGACCATCGAAACGCGGCAGGGGACCGGAGATCTGGAAAAAAACGAGTTTCGCCTGGTCGATACGAGAATTGAGATCAGCGACGTGTCAGTGGTGGAAAAGCAAACTGCCCCGAACCAAAAGGGGAAGGCGAAAAGCCACACTCAAGGTTGGTGGGCGCGATTTCGGTTCCCTGAAACCCTGCTCTCCACCCGAAAAAACCGACTTCTGGCCTCAAGCCTCCAAGCCGAGATCCGCGACACCAAGCCACTGATCCTCTTCTTGACGCGGCAGCAAAAGTTACCTTCACTCTTGAAAAAAATCCTTCAAAGGAAGAATCTCAAGGTGACAGGCCGTATCACAGTCGGTGAAGACCTCCTCGAACTCGATGATCTTGCCATCGACACGAAGTGGCTCAAGATCCTTGCCCGAATCAGGCTTCTAGGGTCCAAGCAATGGGCTGTCCTCTACGCCAAGTACCTGGGAACGACCGTCGGGATCGAACGGCGGGAGGGTGAAACAAGAATCCGGCCTTTCAAAACCCGGAAATGGTATCGAGAGTACCCAAGCTTTGGGCCTCTGCCAGATTAGCCTCGCGCCAGCTCTGGCGAAGCTCACCAGGAGAGAAGATCGGATGTTCATCGTTACCCGTCGGTTTGTTCGGCATCCGGCCACATTGGCCGGAGTTGCCCTGGGCCTGATCTTGGGGGTCCTGAGTTGCGGAAGCGACTCGGGCTCGGGGAGAGTAGAAATAGAGACCCTTCTCTACGTCGCCAACAGCGACAACACAATCTCCGTCATCGACCTCAAAACCCGTATGGTGACAGAGACCATCACCCTCGATGCGCCCGTCTCGGCCATACGCCTCCATCCATATCGCAGTAGTTTCTACGTGGTACAACCCGATTTGACGCGTGTGGCAAAGCTCCTGCAACGGAATGCCTCGACCTTGGTAAGCATCCCCATGCCCAGTACTCCCACGGATCTTTCATTTGCCACGGGCTCCACTTTCTGGGAACCGGCCTTCGTGACCCTCCGAGACATCGATTCCGTGGCGGTCCTCCGGCTGGCTGAAGACCGGGTGCAAGAACTCATTGCCGTAGGCGACGGTCCCACCAGCATCCGGAGAGACGACTTTCGCGCACGGCTCTACGTCATCAACGAACTGGATGCCACCCTCACGGTCCTCAAGTTCGCGAACAATACCGTCTTCAAAACCATCCCCATCGGTGTTGCTCCGCGACGCCTTGCCTTCGCCGTGGCCGATCCTTCCATTTACATCACTGATATGGCGGCCGGCAAGCTCCTGGAGATTGACCTCACGGAATTGGAACCGGTGGAAGATGGCGAGATCGATGCTTGCTCGGAACCTTTTGGGGTTGCGCTCCCAGAGAACGGGCAGGAGATCTACGTCACCTGCTCTGGCGAAGACAGTCTTCTCATCATCAACGTCGCCGATCCCAACATCCGGACGACGGTGCCAACCGGATCGCGACCTACAGAGATTCTTGTACACCCCAAAGACGGCATGCTCTACGTGGCAAACTCTGGCGAATCGAGCATCTCCGTCGTCAACCCCGTGGCAGGTGCGGTGATCGCCACGATCCCCGTCGGGCCAGGCCCCAGGGATCTGGAGTTCTATTAAGATTCACTCCGGTGCATCTCTTCGTGCCCAAAAAAGTCTATGACCAGCGCCACCCGACAGATGGATGCTGGAATGCCTGAAGGGAAAAACTCGGAGAAAATCCCCTGTTTTCATTTTTGTTGGAGTCCGCTCCCGGCGGCGGCAATCCGTCCGCCGCCACTCGCCCATCATCGCCCTTCACCTGCGCTCAATGCCCGCAAGACGTCTCAGAATCAACTTTCGAGGGCCGAGTATGACTTCTCAGACTGCTACGAAATCCTCTTCGGAGGATGCGCCGTATGGCCTGGCGCATCTTGAAGGGTTGCCACGGATCATCTTCCTGGCTTCTCTGGCCGTTGGGCTTCTTCTGTTGTGGGCTATGACAATCGCGCAAGGCCCCTGGCGAGGAGCGGCCTTGATCGGGGCCATCCTTTTCCTCGACTTTGCCCAAGAAGGGCTTCGCTCCTCTTTTTGGAGCAGGATCAAAAGCTCCTCGCTCCACCGTATCCTCCGCTTTTGGCCACTCCTAGCCGGGGCATTCTTGGGGCTTTTGGCGGTGATGCCCCTTTGGAGAGATCTCCAACTGGAGTGGGACAAGACCGCTCTCTTGGAGCAAGCGACCCACGAGGCCGCCATCGAGATTCCGGACACGGCAAAGAGACGCGGAAACCGGCTTGTGGTGGCTCCTCTTGACGGTGGGATCGGGCAATCCGTATTCAGCGCGGACGCCGGTCGCTTTGAACGCGGCATGACCGTGTTCTCCGGCGCACAGCTACTGCCCAGCTCAAGAATCGCCCGGGAAAGCGGCGCTTGGCTGCTCACGAGGATTCCTGGAAACATCTTGTTCAACACTCCTCTCGAGTTCTACGCTGGAACTTTTCAAGGGCGACCCGAGGATGACCCGGAGCTTGGCTGGAACCTTGATGGAGCCTATCGTCAGGCCGTCCACGATCTACGGTGGGAGGTCAAGGAGGAAACCGAAAAGAACCCCGCTGCCTTCGGCCGCTATTATCTTCACCTTGAAGTCGATCCGGACCCAGACCTCGCAACAACCTTTGTCTGGGCTACGCTTCCCATCAGCCTGCCCAGGCTGATCACCGCGGATTCGCACCTCGTCTATGCGGTCCGTCAATCGGCCCTGTCAAACCTGGAATGCGGTGTGCAATTATCCACTTCCCGGGGCGCCACGTGGCAAGCGCCATGGGCCGATCTTCTTAGCGACCCGAAGCGGCCGAGGGCTCCGGAACAGTGGAGCCTAAGAAGCACCGACCTTTCCAGCTTCGACGGCGCGGCACCCCAGTCCCTTGCCATCGCCATCCGCTATCCGGAAGAACGCCAGGGCATCGGGCCACCTACCCCGGTGAAGATTGATTTTGACGCAATCTATCTTGCGGACGGCGGGTTGCTCCGAGGCAACCTGACAAAGCTGAGGCCCCGCCAGTGAAGGAGCGTTCGATCCCGGGCTTCAGCCTTTGGGACCTCGTCTGGATCTTCTTCCTTCTGGGATCTCTCCGGGCAATTTTTGAGCCGGACGTCTTCCTCCACCTGAGCATCGGTCGGCAAATCTTTGAAACCGGCGCGATCCCCGGCGGCGATCCCTTTTCCTGGTCGGCCTTGGGAGCCCCCTGGTACGCCCATGAATGGCTGGCGGGCAGTCTCCTGTATCGCCTCTTCCAGGCCGGGGGCTGGCAGGCTCTCATTCTTCTCCGCTCCCTGCTGGTGGCCCTCCTCTGGTCGTCGTTCTACCTGGTGGCCAGACGGGCGGTCTCACGACCGGCCGCTGCCCTTCTCACCCTGTTCCTGGGTGTAGCTTCAGGAGGAATGTGGCTGCTCCGTCCCTATCTTTTCAGTCATCTGGGGCTCCTGGCACTTCTAGCCCTCTTGGATCGGACGACAGTCCCCCGGAAATGGTGGCCTCTCTTCGCGCTCCTCTTTGGCCTCTGGTCAAACCTCCACGGAGGATTCGTCCTGGGACTCGCGGTAACGGCAGCCCATGGGCTGGCCTGTTTCCTGAATAGGAGCGCAGCCTGGAGCCAAGGCCGCCAAAACCGTGCAAGCGGCCAGACCCAAGAAAATGGACCGCTCCGGGAAGAGGTGCGGAACCTTCAAAGCCGGCAGCACGAAAAAAGTGTGCCGCCGCGGAATGAGCCCTCTTCAATCCAACATGCCCTCGCTTCCTTCGGGCCGTTTCTTGCGGGTGTTGCCGGCTCCTGCCTCAACCCCTACGGCCCGGCGCTTCTTTGGTATCCGCTGGGTTACCTGGGCAATCGGTTCATGAGCAGCCAGATCTCGGAATGGCAATCGACGGCCTTCGCGGAGGAACCGCTC
This sequence comes from bacterium, assembly GCA_024278345.1. Lineage (GTDB taxonomy): Bacteria > CSSED10-310 > JAJRTK01 > JAJRTK01 > JAJRTK01 > JAJRTK01. The sequence goes on from JAJRTK010000357.1 coordinate 43,214, forward strand.
TTCGAGTTGGTGCTCCTGGGAACGGTTCTGCTCCTTGTCTGGAAGCGCCGAAAACTGGGCCTCTTCCCGGTGTTGCTCCTCTTTGGGGGCCTTCACCTCTCTCTCACGGTGGTCCGGCACATCCCGATCTTTGCAATCCTTGCGCTGCCAGCCCTGACCCGGCTGCTTCCGGCGGCGTCTCCGGGCTCCCTCATCTCCCGGCTAGACAAGAACGACCGGCGAATGCGGGGCGGCCCTCTGGCGGCAGTGGCCACGCTCCTTCTTCTGGCGGGACTGACCCTGGGTTGGCAGCCTCTGCCCGCGGGAATTCGACCTGGGGTCTATCCCGTGGCAGCGGTGGCCAAGCTGGAAGATCTCGGACCCGGCCGGCGGCTCTTCAATTTTGACGGTTGGGGGAGCTACCTCATTTTTCGCCGCCAGGTCCCGGTCTTCATCGACGGCCGGTTTGATCTGTACTGGGGCCGTGTCACCGGCCAATACCTCACGGTGACCCATCCGGGGAGCGGCCGGTGGGCCGAGGTTCTTAGCGACCTTGGTGTCGATACCGTGCTCTATCCGACGCCATCGGCTCTTTCGGAGGTTCTCTCCCTGGCTCGGGGATGGACACGGATCTACCGGGATCCTCAGGCTTCGCTATTCATCAGGACGGGCGTGGAAGAAAGAGAATAGCGGCAATCGCTCCCCTCTGGTGCGGCTGTGGTTTCGGGGAAAAAAGGTGCGCGGTATCGCGCCCTATCCCGGAGTCACAGGCGAGTAGCGGGCGTGGGACCGCGCCCGATGGGAGCGGAAGGCAACAAAAAAAACGAGATGCTGGGGAGATACCATCAAAGTCGGCTCGAGTGTTGCGGATCGCTTCCGAATTGAATAGCATGCGATTCTCAGAGGGGGCTTTTCATGGCGATGGGCCCCTTTTTGTGGGAAGGATGGCGGAGAAGTGGCCCCTTCCTTGCTTCAGGGAAAAACGTCTCCGAACCATGGTCTGGTGTTAAGCGCTGATTCGGGCAATCCTGAGGAGAAAGCATGAGCCAGTACGACGAATTCGATGAAGAACGCCCTTTCACCGAAGAGGAGCTAATCACTTACAAGCAACTCCTCTTGAGCAAGAAGGAAGAACTTCTCAACCGTATGCGGCAACGAGGAAAAGATGAGGCGCTCCATCAGGAAGTGGGGCCGGGAGATGCCGGGGATGTCGCCGCGGGACACTCGAGGCAAATCTTGCAAGCGCGCCTTGCGGAACGCGATACCAAGCTGCTTCGAGAGGTCAACCACGCCCTTTCCAAGTTTGAAGACCAGACTTACGGCTATTGCGAGGGAACAGACGAGCCCATTGGGCGCCCGCGCCTGAAAATACGCCCTTGGACGCGGTACAGCGTGGCCTACAAGGAGTCGGTGGAACAAAGGCGACGGGAACGAAGGCTCGTGCAAGAGTACTGAGAAAAGTAACATGAACGCGCCCGAACGGTCTTGTTGCGATCCACGGCAGGAGTTGGTGGGCGTGGGTCTTTGAACGTCTTGGAAAGGGCGAACGGGCATGTCGATCCTCGCTCCAGCGCGGCAAAAAGTGCGGCTAGCCCGAAACTTGCTGACCCGGAAGAATCCGCCCTACCTGATCTTCTTCGTCACCAAGCGCTGTAATCTTGCCTGCGAAATGTGCTTCAACTGGGAGGACATGCGCCGGAAGAGCCAAGAACTCTCTCTTGACGAGGTGCGGACCATCGCCCGCTCGTTTCGGCGGCTCCTTCAGTTGTCGCTCTCCGGTGGCGAGCCGATCCTGAGACCGGACTTACCGAAAGTGGTGGAAGCTTTTTACCGAAGCTCCAGGCTTTCTTTGTGTACCTTGACCACCAACGGTTTTTTCGTGGACCGGACCTCTGACATGGCCGAAGAGATCCTTCGGCGCTGCCCTCTTCTCCAGCTTCGCGTGTCGGTCTCCATCGACGGACTGGAAGAGGAGCACAACAGAATCCGCCGTCATCCCCAGAGCTTCCAGCGAGCCGTCCAGACCCTCCACAAGCTGGCTGACCTCTCCAAACGACGCAAGAATCTCGCCCTCCACGTCACCACGGTGGTGGGCCGCTCCAATTACGACAAGACGCACGAAATCTACGACTTCGTGCGCAAAGAATTCCAGACACCGGAGCACACCTGGCTCTTCACCCGCGGAAATCCCCCAGACGCCACCACGAAGGATTTCCCCCTGGAAGCCTACGCCGAGATCATCCGGCGCGTGGAAACCGAAGAGCCCCGAGGCACCTTCTTCGCGGCGGGCCCCATCCGCGCCCTCATGGCCTCTGTCCGCGAAACCGTCGTCAATACCGCGGCCACCGACGAAATGCAGCTCCCCTGCGTCGCCGGCAGGAAGGTCATCGTCCTCACCGCCGAGGGGGACGTAAAAATCTGCGAGCTTTTGGAGGAAAAGGGCCTCGACCCCGTCATCGCCAATCTCCGCGACCATGACTACGACATCGGGAAAGTGCTCCGAACCCCCCGCGCAAGGGAGATGATCGACTCCATCGCCAAAACCAAGTGCCATTGCACCTGGGAATGCGCAACGGTGGCCAACCACGTCTTCAACCCAAAAACCTATCCGGGGATGCTAAAAAAGATGATCGTCCCAGGCGCGGACAGACCGCCTCTGCTCCAGATCAGGGACAGAGCCAAAGCCTCGTGCCAACCCCGGGGACCGGAAGCGGGCTCACCGATAGATTGAGGCTTCGCCCTCCATCGCCACCATCGCTCCCCCGTGAGAACCAAGGGAATCCACCGGAACGACTGGAAGGGGAGATCGTCCAGAAGGTCCATCCCTCCCGCGCCCCCACCCTGACCCGAAAGATTGGCATCGGGCAAGATGATCCACCTCTCCGAGACCCCGTCGGCCAGGCCTTTCAAGGGCCTTACGATCGGGGAGAGTCTGGTTGGGGTCCGGTCGGGTCGGCGGCAATCCGTCCGCCGCCCCTCCCCTCTCATCGCCCGCCAACCGGTCAACCTGCCCCCGAGGCGTCTTTCTACCCGAACTCCACTTGCCTTCCACGACCCTTGGCAAGAGAAGATGGCGTTCTTATGGTTCTCTACGATAAGCTACAGGTGATTCCACATTTTGTTTCAATCCACTGGAGAGATCAGCATGGCCTGGGCACCAAGGACGGTTCCCATCGGGGGTGACCGGGAATTCGAGGTTCTTGCACAAGAATTGAATCGAGAGAAACAAAACGATTTTCAAGCTCTGCTACTACGGCCCTAGCGACATTGTCTTCAAACCGGACGCGACCAACAAGGAATTGGACGACGAGCTGGATCGGCTTGGATTGTAACCGCCTGGAGCCGCAAGAGGGGTTGCGGCTCACGGAAGCTCCCATATTTTGACAGGCCCTCGGGTGGATGCCCCATCTCGTGGGTTGATCGCCGGAGGCGCCTTCGGCGGCTTGTGGGCTGCCTGTTTTTTTCCAGGTGTCTGGTGCCGATGGGGTATCCACGCAAGGCGGGACAAAGATTGGAAATAAAAGGAAAACGCGCAGCGCACAAAAACGTGGGCTGGGATCCCGTTGCCCTTCGTTGCAACGGGAAGATGAGCG
>JAJRTK010000358.1 GCA_024278345.1 bacterium
TCCCCGGCAGGGCTTTGCCCTGCACCCACCAGGGAGCTCGCTCAACTTCCCGTTGCAACGAAGGGCAACGGGATCCCTGCCCACATTCATGTACGACGCGTTGCGTCTTGGTTTTGGCGGGTGTCCCGGCTTACGTTGATACCCTGATAAACCGAGCCTCTGCAAGAAAAACCTCCCGAGCATGAAACAGGCATCGAACCAGGCATGAGAGTGAAACCATCACACCCAACAGCCCCAAAATCGTAGCTGAGTCTACCCGAGCTCCCAAACAGATGGCAAAGGGTGATCTTTCGACGGAACCTTCTTTCGCACGACAAGTTGTTTTTAACTCAGACTCCGTTCCGCTCGCATCGGGAACGACCCGAGCCTTCGGCACGAGTTCCCCGCGGCGCCCACTGCTCGCCCTTGTCGTCATTCATTGGCCCGCGGAGATACCTCCACTTTTTTCTCGACGGGTCTACGGCTCGCGAATTTCGTTCATCGCAGGAGACTTGTCAATGGGAGGCCTTCCTTTACATCCGGCTGTCGTTCACATCCCCCTGGGCCTTGCCTTGGTTTTGCCCCTTTTTGCCGTGGTGGGCTGCATTGGGTTGTGGAAGAAGTGGATCCCCCGTCGGGCGTGGCTTGCCATCGTCCTTGCCCAGGCGATCTTGCTAGCAAGCGGCCTCTTCGCCAGGTACGAAGGCGAAGAAGAAGAAGAACGGGTTGAAAGAATTGTCGGTGAACGCAACATCGAGGAGCACGAAGACTGGGCGGAGATCTTCCTCTGGGCAGCCGCCGGTTCCCTTCTTCTGAGCATTTTCACCCTCGCGGGTTCCGAGGCGGCCGAGAGGTGGCTGGCCACCGCCACGGTTTTGGCATCCCTCGTCGTTGCCGGCCTTGCTCTTCAAACGGGACACAGCGGAGGAGAGCTTGTCTATGTGCATGGGGCGGCCAGCGCTTACACCAAGAGAGCGCCTCCTCCGGCGGGATCTGGGACTCCGACGAAGGCTGGGCCGGCCAGCACGCACTTCTCCGATGATGACCATGATTGACTCCATCGCAAAACGACAATGTCAGGTGCGCATCATGCCAGTTTCCGTAACTCGTCCTCACGTTTCGCGCCATGGACTCTTTTCTTGGGTTTTCGTAGCGATTCTCAGCTCTTTTTCGGTTTTTACCGCGGGTGCCGGGGAGCCATTGATCGATCAGAACGGGCGCGCCCATGAACTGGGTCCCAGGAGCTACGAAGGAGTCACCGTTCTGGACTTCGCCGCTTCCTGGTGCGATCCTTGCTGGAAGGTCCTGCCCAAGCTTCAGAAGCTGGCCCGTGCAATGCCCAAGGTTCGTTTCATCGTCATCAGCGAAGATGAGAAGCCCGAGGGCCGCGACGAGCTCGCGCGGGGGCTCAAACTGGAATTGCCCGTCGTCTGGGACTCGGGGCACAAACTTGCGGAGCGGCTGGGCCCCAAGGGGATGCCGGCCACCTTTGTCCTTGACTCCAAGGGCAAGGTCATCTACAGGCACACTGGCGCCTCTGACAAAAAGTGGACGGAATTCGTCGAGTTCCTACGCGCCGCAATTTGAAAAATATTTTTCCATGGATAGCATGCTTTGGGATAAGAGATCCGGAGGCTCCGTGGTTTTTTGGGGGAAATATGGCAAGGTTGTATTCCATCGAAGCTCCTATGGAAGCTCGGGCTCAAGCCGCGCCAGAGCCCCGTCATCTCCCACGGAAGCGACCGGGTCCCGCGGGTGGCAAGCGAGATCGCAATCGACGCAAGAGAACTCAAGAGCTTGCCTTGGCGGCCCTTGAGCTTTTTCTTGAGCACGGGATCTGGCCGGTAACCATCGAGCAAATCGTCTCCGGCGCCAACATGGCGAAGGGCAGTTTTTACCGGTATTATAAGGACAAGACCGAGGTAGTGGAGACCCTGGTTTTGCAGATCGCGCCCAGGGTTCGAACGGCCATAGACGACTGTATCAGGGGGATCAAGGAAGCCTCGGATAGCTGGATGCTTTTCGCTGCTTACCGGCAATTGGGGGAGGATCTGTTGCCCGTGGTACGGGAGCATCCCGACACGGTGCTTCTCCTGCTACAGGAGAGCCGAGCCCCTGCCACGGGCGCTAACGCGCCCATGCAGGCACTGGCTAGGGAGATCACTGAAAAGACCTACGAAATCACCGAAGCCGCCCATTCGCACGGGCTTCTCAAATCGATCAATCCTCACATCAGCGGCCGCGTGGTCCTGGGAGCCATCGAAAAAGTGCTCTTCGACTACCTTCGGGGCGAGCTCGTGGGGAATCCGGCGGACTTTTCCCAAGATCTCGTTGCGGTTTTCCTCACCGGCTTTCTCAGTGGTGACTGAGCTTTTGCCGGCGCCTTCTGGAGGCCGGTTTTCCATCGAAGCCCTACCGACTACTAGAATTTTCTGGCGTCTCGTGACAGTTTAGTGGAGAGAAATTGCCTCCCTCGTGGAGGGACCTATCAAATCCCCGCGTTTTTGCTTTACACTCCGCGGCGCCGCCCTGGTGGCACCGGCATCTTGCCGGTGGCGGGCTGGACGGGATTCACGGAATTGAACGGTGGGTTCCTTTCGTGCGTGGACTTGTCAACCGGA
>JAJRTK010000359.1 GCA_024278345.1 bacterium
CTCTGCCTCCGGACCTCCGCTGGGAGCGCCGCTCCCAGACCCACGCCAGGGAGCCAGCTCCCTGGACCCACATCTTTGTGCGCTGCGCGCTTTTTTCGGGTGGCCGGTACCATGACCGAGGCCCTCTCCGAGCACGCCGGCACTCCACGAAACGACCCCAAGAAGCGAGCAAGAAGCGTGCGCAGGCCGGAAGGCCTGCACCCAAAATCCGTTTCCCGGAACGTTTTCGCATGGAGACCGCCTCCGCCGGGTTCCAGGGCTGGAAGCCCTGGGGCTAGGTCCGAAATTCACTGGGTGGCCGGGGCCGAGCGACAGCGAGAGCTGCCGAAGGCACCACCGATGACCGAGGCCGCCAAGCAACCTGCGGTGCAGGCTGGCTGCCTGCGCCAGATGAAGAAGCGCGACCCTGGGCCGGAAGCTTCTGCTGGACCGAGGCCGATTGTTCGCTTCCGGATTGGCGACAAGCGGATTCTGTTGGATCCGGGCGGAAGTGGAACCTGGTCCTTGTCTCCCCCCGGATTCCGAGGGCGTTGAATCGTCTGGAAGGGACTGCTTTTCGATGCGGCGGTTGTTGCTTTTGACATGCTTGGCCGGCTTCGTTGTGCTGGTGGGATTGTTGCTCTCCGGGGATTCTTCCCGGTTGGATCAAAGGCCTCTTTCCGATCTGCTTAATCTGGCGGAGGTCATGGGAGATCCCGGAGTCCTGGATATACCCGGCGCCGCTGGCCGCGCCGCGCTGCGGCGCGGCTGGTTACCGGCCCCGGCTGGTGTAAGACACATCTGGACAAGGCCCGGTCGAGCACTTTTCCTGCTTCCGCTGGGGGCGCGAGATTTTCGCGTGCTTGGCTTGGAGGTCCTGGCGCCTGCGCTCACCGTGGTCCGGGTTCAGGTAGGAGGCTGCCCCGAGTCCGAGATCATGGTGGGGACCACACTGGAGCTTCGTCTTGTGAGTCTTCCGGAAGAGTGTATGGGCCCGGGGCCAGTGGCCGTGAGCCTTTACTCTCCGCGGGATGGGGGAGGCATCCGCGGGATTGCCGTCCGGCGGGTTATTTGGGGAGACCTGCCGGGAGCGGTCTCGGAGCGGATCCGAAAAAATCGTGGCCCACGAAAAGTGGGCGTTCAAGTGGATGGCGGCGAGCTGCTCCTCACCGGTCCGGTCACCGTCCGATTCTTCTTCGACGCCCCCTTCGAGATCGAGCTTGAAGCCGACAAATCGGGGCTGATGGAAGTCTTTAGGGTCCCGGAAGCTGGCCCCAAGACGTTGGTCATGCCTCGGGAGGGCCGGTACCGGATCGCCGGTTCCGCCGGCTATTGGAACCTCGTCTCCGTCCAACTCCAGCTACCCCGGCCAACGACAATCCGGTTGCGAGGCTGGTGGAAAATGCTCCACTCACTGCCAGGATCCACCGGGTCGGCCGGAACTCACAAGAGATCCTTGGAAGTGGCGGGTTCTGGAAAAGGAGCTGCGGCTGGAAAGGGAAACGGGTCTGATAAAACGGAAGTGGTCATGGGTGATCGGCAGAGCCGGCTCCAGCTGCCCTCGCCATTCCCGACGCCCGATGCGGGGTTCCACCTAAAGGCAACTTTCCGTTCCGGCAATCCACTGTCCCAATCTACGTGGATACCCACCAATGGTGGTGGTGGAAGTGGGGCTGGCGGGGAAGAGGCGGTGGGTTCGAGGCGGAGACTGGCCCGCAGATTGCCAGAGACGCCCGACATTGTGATCCTGGTTCTCGATGCGGCGGCCGTGGCTGCTTTTGGAGCTTGGGGCGCACCGGACCAGGCGACTCCAAACCTGGATCGGTTGGCCCTGGAATGGGCGCAGTTCGAGACTGTGCAATCCACGGCGTCTTTCACGTCCGCATCGACGGCAAGCCTTTTTAGCGGGACGCTGCCTCCGGCTCACGCCGTGGAGGGATTCACTCGGCTGATGCCGGAAACGATGCCGGTCATGGCCCAGATCCTCCAGGATGCCGGTTACCGGACGGTGGGGGTGGTTTGCAACGAGCGGGTGACCGCGAAATTTGGATTCCGCCGTGGGTTTTCAGAGTTCCACGAGATTGTGGAGCCTGTCCCCGAGCGCCGGGCCAGGCCGGCCACTGACCAGGTCTTGGCGCTCCTTGGCGAACCGGCCAAGAAACCGCTCTTCCTTTATGTCCACTACCTCCCGCCCCATTTCCCCTATCGGCCACCCTTCCCCTATTCCACGCTGCGCACAACCGGAGTGAGGCAGGAGACCACAATCGACGAGGCCTTCTTGAGAAAGGCCGAGCTGGGCCAGCTTTCCGACTCTTTGGAAGATTTTATTTTTCAGGCGTATCTGGAGAATCTTTCCTACATCGACTCCCTGGTTGGGGAGCTGCTCTGGGCATTGGAAAAAAGGGATCGCCCCACTTTATTGGTCCTTCTGGCGGACCACGGCGAAGGTTTTGGGCGCCATGGCCGGTACAGCCACGCTTCCACGGTGTACGAAGAGATGTGCAGGATTCCCTTGCTGATCCGAGGCCCCGGAGCTCCGGCGGGCCTTCGAAGGGACCTTGTCTCCACCGTTGATCTTCTTCCAACGTTTCTGGATCTGTTGGGGATCGAGTTACAGACCCCGATCCAGGGAGAGAGCCTTCTTCCATCTCTATTGGGGCGGGACCGCGGGGGAGTTCCATCGCAGAGGACAGCCTACGCCCGCGCCGCCACCAGGCCCCACTACTTGGAATCGCTCCGGGATGGGCGATACAAGCTGATTATCCCGCGCTCGACATGGCGGCCGGAACTCTACGATCTCCTGGCGGATCCCGGTGAGTCCCGGAATCTGGCTTTGGACAACCCTGTTCGCAGCGGCTGGATGCAGCTTCGGTTACGGGGCCTTCTCCGGAGATCCCATCAGATTGCCCGGCGGTATAGGGCTGGTGTGGATACCGAGCTTAGCGGGGAAGATTTACAGCGGCTGGAGGCTTTGGGTTACCTGCAATAGGGGATGTCCAGGTTTGGGGGGGCCTCGGCCTGTTCGGGCGGCGGTGTCGGGCGGTCGCCGGTGGCCGGATGGGGGGAGTTTTAGTGGCCGGGCCAGTTGCAAGTGGGCGGCACCTGGTTCTCGGGGAAGAGCTCCTTTTGTTTCCTTGGGCAACCTTTTTTGGCTAGGAGGCCCGTGGTGGCATCGATGGTTTTCTCTAGAAGGCCCTGTGGGCGCACGGGTTTCCGCAAGGTGATACGTTTTTCCGCTTCCTGGAGGATTTTTCGAAAGATCGGCGCGGCAGCCCGGCCGCCGGTGGCTTTGCCCGGAATGGGCTTAGGCTCGTCGTAGCCGACCCAGACGACAATCACAAGAGGCGGTGCCAGCCCGGCGAACCAGGCGTCGGTAAACCCGTTGGTGGTCCCGGTTTTTCCCGCGATCCAGGTCGATTTTAGGGCAGCGCGGCGGCCTGTTCCCCGGATCACGACATCCCGCAGAATGTCCAGGAGCATGTAGGCGCTCCGTTCCGAGATGGCTCGCCGGTGTTCCGGGGCAGTCTGGAAAACGGGCATTCCCCTGGAGTCCATGACCGCGCGGATGAGCCTTGGTTTGACAGTGACTCCTCCCGCAGCCAGGCAGCCGTAGACACGGGCGATCTCCACGGGCCTGACCTCACCGCTGCCCAGGGCCAATGACGGCACGGCGGGAAGCGAAGATCGGATGCCCATCCGCCGGGCGTAATCGATGACGAGGTCGGCGCCCATCCGCTGGAAAAGGTGGACCGACACGATGTTCCGGCTGTGGACCAGTGCTTCCCGGAGGGTCGTGGGACCGTAGTTCTTCTTGCTGAAGTTTTTGGGAGACCAGACGACTTTTCCCGTGCGATCCAAGAGCTCTGTTGGCAGGTCGTCCACGATAGATGCTCCGGAGAGTCCGTTTTCCAGGGCCGCGGCCCAGACGATTGGCTTGAAGAGAGAGCCAGGCTGGCGACGCGCCTGGAAGGCGCGGTTGAAATGGCTCGATCCCGCGTTTGAGTTCCGTCCGCCCACGAGGGCCAGGATCTCTCCTGTTTCGGCGTTCATGACGATGACAGCGGCCTGAAGTTTTTGATTTTCTTCTGGATTCTTTCGCCGCTCCAAGGCTCGGAGTTGTTCTTCCAAAGCTTGTTGCGCGATCTGTTGCAGCTCGAGATCCAGGGTTGTTCTGATGGTGAGTCCGCCTTCGTAGAGAAGCTTGAGTCCCAGTTCTTCTAGGAGAATTCTCCGGACTGCTTCTGTGAAGTCTCGGGCCTTTGCCGGAGGAGAGGCGTGGAGGCGGAGCATCAGGTTTTGCGCGATGGCCTGGCGGTGGGTCGTTGCGTCAATGACTCCTTTGCGAAGCATGCGGCCAAGAATGATGTTTCTTCTTTTAACAGCTCGCTTTGGGTGACGGGCTGGGTTGTAGAGGGATGGTCCCTGGATCAGGCCGGCGAGGGTTGCGCACTGGGCGACGTCGAGCTCGGCGGGGGACTTGGAAAAGAAGAGGCGCGCAGCGGTCTTGATTCCGTACGCGCCCTGGCCGAAGTAGATTGTGTTGAGGTAAAGTTCCAGAATCTGGTTCTTCGAGTAGGTTCGTTCGATCTCCAATGCCAGGACGATTTCCCGGACCTTCCGGCGGGCTGTCCGCTCCGGCGTCAGGAAGAGCACTTTCGTAAGCTGCTGGGTGATTGTGCTGCCGCCTTGCCGGAGGCGCCTGGAGCGGAGGTTGGTGAGGAAGGCTCGGGCGATTCCCAGCGGATCGATGCCAGTATGGCTGTAAAAACTCCAGTCCTCGGCGGCCAGAACAGCCTTGACAAGAAGCTCGGGAAGCTCGCGGAGTTTGGCGGGGTCCCGGTTTTCTCTCCCAAGCTCCAGCAACGGGACGCCGTTTTTGCTAAGGATGGCCGACGGTCTCGCCGGTTGTAGTTCTTCCAGCGCCCGGATCGCCGGGAGGTCCCTCAGCCACCATCCGAGCAGGCCCCCCGCGCTTCCGAGTCCGATGAGGATGAGGACAACGAGAAACTGGAACGCCGGTTCGATCCATCGAGTGATTTTCACCATGGTCGGAGACCTCTGTTTTCCGGTGGCCAGCGGTGGCCGTTCCAAGTTTGGTCCTGTTGCGCCTCGAGGAAGCCAATGAATCCATTTTCTTTGGTTTCTTCTCTTCTTTCAATTCCCCGACATCTCTGGGGACTGCGCAAAAGCGAAGATCATGCGCCTGGTGAAACTGACTCTTCAGGGTTTCAAGTCGTTTGCCGACAAGGCTGTGCTGGAGTTCCCGCCGGGGATCACCGGGATTGTCGGGCCGAACGGCTGCGGAAAATCGAACGTCGTCGATGCCATCCGCTGGGTTATGGGCGAGCAGAGCCCAAAATCCCTGCGGGGAACCGAGATGAAAGAGCTCTTGTTTGGCGGTTCGGAGCGACGGAGCCCCACGGGTCGGGCGAAGGTCGATATGCTGTTCGAGCGGGATGACCTGGAGGCGGGTCCCACCGAGGTAGAGATCAGTCGTAGGCTTTACCGGAGTGGAGAGAGCCACTACTCCCTCAACCGGACGCGATGCCGCCTCAAGGACATCACCGACCTTCTGATGGATGCCGGCCTGTACGGGGCGGAATCGGCGATTGTGGAACAGGGCAAGATCGACCGAATCCTCTCGCTCAAGCCCCACGAGAGAATTCGGGTCTTCGAAGAGGCGGCGGGCGTCCGTATTTTCCATGTCCAGCGGAAACGATCCGAGGCAAAGCTCGAACGAACGCTCCAGAACCTGGACCGACTCGGGGACATCATTGAAGAGGTGGAATCTCAGGAGCGCCGCTTGGCGCGGCAGGCACGCCTTGCTCGGCGGTATCGGGGGCTCTCTGGAGAACTGTCCTCCCTAAAACACCGTCTCTATTCCATTCGCCGGCAGGGCCACGAAGAGCGAAGGCAGCTCCTGGATCGAAAGATATCCGTGACCGCCGAGGCTCGTGAGCGTGCCAGGGAACGTCTTCGAGAGACCCGGGACGAGCTTGCGCGTCTGGAACCGCAAATAGGAGAGGCGAAAAGAGAGTACCGACAGCAATTCGACCGGAGCCACAAGCTCGAACTGAAGCTCAATGAAACGGTGACCGAGCTGCAGATCCTCACCGCGTCGAAGCCTGACGCCGAGGGGCAGAGAAAAAATGCGGAAGCCGAGGTTCGGCGCCTGTGTGATTCGCTGGCGCTCCTTGGGCGCCAGACAGAAGAGGTTCAGCGGGAAAAGGCGGAGACCTTTGCCAGGTTGGAGGCTGCCGAAGAAGAGCTCACTGTCGCCCAAACCGAGCAGGAACAACTCCAGCGAGAGCTCGCCGACCTCGCAGGCACCGCCGAAGAGGCCAGGCAATCTCTCATCGTTCACCACGGAGACCACGCTTCGGCCACGGGCGAGAAACGCCGGCTGGCAGAGAGTCTTCTCCGGGATAGGAACCGAGGTGAAGCACTGCGCGGGGAAGCAGCCGGCTTGGAGGATCAGCTCAAGGAGTTGGAGGCGAAGCTAGAGAGGCAGCAAAGAGAGGCGGATGACCGAAACGAAGCCCTCGAACATCTGAGATTCGAGATCGAGGACCTGGAGGGCCAGCGATTGGGGATCAGGGAGAACCGGGCCGGGGAGCGGCAAAAACTTGAGCTGTTGCGGAGGCGCCAAGAGGCGCTCCAGGCGACCTTGGCAACCCTTCACAGGCTGCAAAAGAACCTGGAGGGAGTGAGTCACGGGCCGCGCAAGATCTTGGAATGGGCTGGGCAAGAGCAAACTGCAGGAGGGCGGTTTTTCTTGCTGGCGGACTTCTTGAGTCTGCCAAGGGAACTGGAGGCTGCCGTCATCGCCGCTCTTGGTCCCATGACGGAAGCGCTGGTGGCACCTTGCCTGGAGAGCGCCTTCAAAGTGGTCGATCTCTTTGGCGATACCCTGGGCCCCACGACCTTTTGCGTCGTGGATCCCTTGCCTCATCTGGAATCCCCTCAGCCCCGTAAAACCCGTTTCTTGAGGGGGAACGGCTCCAAGTTCGAGCTGCTGGCTGATCTCCTTCCGGGGAAGGAGAAGATAAGCCAACTCGTCCGGGCGGTGCTGGGCCGTTGCTTCGTTGCCCAAAATCGTGAGCAGGCGCTCCGGTTCTTGGAGGCGGCCTGTGAAGGCGACCGGGTTGTTACTCTCCAGGGAGAACTTTTTTGGCGGGGCAGGGCTTTTACCACCGGGAGCCAACGGAGTGAAGCAGGGCAGCGTGTGACACGAAACGTGGAAATCCAGAAGCTGGAGGGCGATCTACTGGAGATCGATGAGCGGGAGGAATCCCTGATCCTGCGTGCCCAAGAGTTAGACGATTCGCTGCGCCGCCTAGAGAGCGCTCTCCAGGATCTCGAGGTTCTAGGGAAGCGGCACGAGCGCGAGGGGCAAGAGGCGGCCCTCGAACTGGCCAGGGGCCGCGCTGAGGCGGACCAGCTTCGCCTCGAAGCCGATACTCGACTGCAGGAATCTCTGAACCTTCGCAGGCAACTCGAGGCCCAATCCACGGAGTTGGAGCTTCTGGCGGGTCGTTGCCGGCAAGCCGAAGCGGAGATCGCCCGATGGGAGCGCCGGTGCCAGCAGATCGACAAAGAACTCCAGAAGCAGCGAACCGCACTTCGGGAATTTGAAGAGGCCGAGCTTCACGCCAAAAATCTGGAGGCAAGGGCCCTCCGCGAACGCATCCGTGCCCACGCAGCCCGGGAGACCGAGCTCGCCTATCGGGCAGAGCAGGCCCGGAAAGATCTGGAGCGAAGACGGCGCGGCTCGGTGGAAGCCCGGGAGAGGCTCCGCCGCGTGGAGAAGAGGATTGTCGATCTTCGGGATCTCGAAAGAGAACTTAAAGGAGACCATCGTTCGATGGAGGTTCGCCTGGGGGACGGAGCAGCGCAATTAGAAGAGCTCCAGGGGCGGGCCACTAGCCTCCGGCATGAGCTTGCGGAGCTTGCGGACGCCGAGCAGGAAACCAGCCGCGAGCTCGCCGGGTTTCAAATCGAGCTCGCTGACTGCAAGGGCGCTCTAGCCCGCCTGGAAGAGCTCGTCGCGGGACTGTCGCCCGGGCCGGTCGAATCCATCGACATCACCGGTGCTCCCACGGAAGAGGAGAGCCCTGAGGCTCTGGAATCGACTATCGTTGAAGTGGAGAGGAAAATGCGTGGCTTGGGCCAGCTCAATTTCGCGGCCATCGAGGAGCACGATGTCTGCGGGAAGCGGCTGGAGTTTCTACGGAGCCAGCAGGCGGACCTTGAAAGCTCTGTAGCCGATCTGCGGGAAGCGATTGCGAGTTTGGCCAAGCGTGCTGACGAGACCTTCCGAGCGGCATTCGACGAAATCGCGGACACTTTTTCCAGGCTGTTTGAGGAGTTGCTTCCCGGAGGTCAAGCCAGGATTTTCCTTCGGGATCGGGAGCCCGGTGTTCGGGGCATCGAGATCGAGGCCCGGCCCCCGGGAAAAAAGCTCCGTTCCCTGGCCCTCCTCAGCGGCGGAGAGAAAGCTCTGGTGACCCTTGTCCTTTTGGTGGCCATGATTTTTCGGCGGCCCGGATCTATTTGTGTGCTCGACGAGGTGGATGCGCCTCTTGACGAGATCAACAATGCGCGGTTCCTGGAGCTTCTCCGGACTCTTGCCAGACGAACCCAAGTCCTTGTAGTCACTCACTCGAAGAAGACCATCGAGGGTTGTGATACACTCTTTGGGATCACCATGGATGAGCCGGGAGTCTCTGGTATTGTGTCGGTTCGTTTGTGGCATGGCGCTTCTCGTCAGGTATAGAGGTCGGGTTGATTCCCGTTTGTCCCGATCGCCGTGGGGGCATTGAAGTCCACGACAAGCCGGAGGAAATCCGTGGAGCAGAGAAAACCTCCACCGAGCGGAGTTCTAAGTTACCTCGGGCTCCTGCTGGCCCTGGTCTTCGGCGCTATCTCGTGGTGGGACGGCCTTGGCCAGACGGCGAGCGTTCCCGAGGTCGAGCTCGCCGAACTGGCCGCCCAGCCGGAGCTCAGGTGGCAGACGACGGTGAGGCTCGTGGGATCGGTTCGGTGGGTGGATGAACATGGATACCGCTTGGTGGATTGGGGAGGGGTGGAGGTCCAGGTTTTGTCGTCGCGACCGCCGCGGTTTTCCGAGGAGGTTTTGGTGACGGCCATGGTTGGGCAGAATCCTGGCAACACGAGGGAACCTCTTCTTCTGGAGCTCCACCGGGTGGGGCTCCGCCGTTCTCTGGTTTCGGTATTGTTGGCCCTTCTCTTCGTTTTGGGGATCGGCGGTCTTGGCGCGCTCCTCATTGTTCGGGCCGATGGGAAGAGTTCCGAGCGGGAAAACGATTTCCCTGGAGACCGGCCGGAGGGCCAGCTTCAGCCGGAGCTTCTACTGACTGCTTTGCACGGCCCTGACCTCGGTTCCCGCTATGACTGTACGACTGCTTCAACCCAGATCGGTCGAGGTATCGAACAAGGAAGCGATATAACACTTGCCGATCCCTCTGTTTCTCGGATCCAGGCAAGGATCGAATGGCTGGAGGGAAGTTACCAGTTGGTCCATCTTTCCGAAACGAATCCCACGCGCCTCAACGGGCGCAACGTCCAACGAGCGCGATTGAAGTGCGGTGATCGCATCGTGTTCGGAAACACGCTCTTGCAAGTGACGCTCCTTCCTCGGCCCAAATCCGATCATACGGCACCTTGAGCATCTTTTTCGATTCACGCCCTGCGGGCCCCCCCCGCAAACCCCGGGAGAGGCAATTTTGGATTCGGTCATCGGTGACCGTTTTGGCGGCACTTGCTGTCGTTCGGCCACGGCCACTATGAGAACTTCGAAGCTCCGCCCTGGGGCCTCCGGCTCCGGACGCCTGTTGGGGGAGACCGCGATTTTTGTGAGGCATTGCCAGCCTGGCCATATTACCTTGCTGGTACCACGGAAGCTTCTCGGCTCCCTTCTCCCATGCTTGTTTCTTCTGGTGTGGGTCGGCGCTTCCCAAGGTGGTCCCTCCGGAGAGTCCACAAGGGTAGTGAGCGGGTTGCGGGTGGATCGCGTGGATGTTCGGCGGCTGCCGGTCCTTGGGCTGGATTTTTCGGTCAAGGACCGCTCCGGTGCCCCCATCGCGGGACTGCGGAGCAGTGATTTTCGGCTCTTTCTCGACGGCGTTCCCGTGGACAGCTTCCAAGCATGGTCCGATGCTGAGGGAGAGGGAAGGACGGTCCTATTCGTTTTGGAGTCTTCTCCCTGGCTCCAGGGCCGTTCTTTTTTTCGGATGAAACGCTTCGTGGAAGAAGCGGCGGAGCGATTGAGTCAGTCGTCAAAGATCGGCCTGATGGTGTCTGGGGCAAAGACACGGACGCTGATCGATGTGACTGGGCAAAGGGACCTCGTTTTCCCGGTTCTCCAAGAACTATCTCCGGGTGGGAAAGAGCTTTTTCTCAATACGGCTCTCCTGGGCGCCTTGGGTAAGCTCCGGAGTACAGGGGCACGCCGTGCCGCCATCGTGTTGTTGGCTTCGGGGAAACAGAACCTGGATGGCGACGTGCGACCGGAAGTCCTTTCCACGGCGGCCCGGTTGGGCATCCCCATTCATGCCGTCGTGGCGGATCTCCGGTTTGAAAGTGCGGGGTTAGCCTCCTATGCCGCCGGAACGGGAGGTCGTTTCTATCCCGAACCGACACTGGGAAACGCCGTCGATCTTGTGCGGCAGGCTTTGGCCGACGGAGAGGGCCGTTACCATGCCACCATTGAGTTGACAGGTCCCATGGATGGCCGCGCTCGGCGGGGCGTGCTTGAACTGTTCCTTCGCGGCAAGACCAGCAGAGGCGAATTCGCCTTTCTTCAGTCCGGCACCAACGGTATTTCCTCTACGAGGATCAGCGAATACCACCGTCGTGCTCGCGCAAGGCAGCAATGGTGGATCATGTACGGATTGGCGATCTTGGGCGCCCTCTTGGGGGTAAGGATCGGCGTGAATCTGGAGTTGGTGAGGGTGAGTTCCAGGTGGTTGACCCTCGTCACTGGCCTGGCCGTCGGTGCGGCGGCCGGGTTCGTGTTGGCGCGGCTTGGGTGATGCGATGGAGGATTCAAGGGGGCCGCCAGGTTTTGCGGAGGTCATCTTGACACTCCGGCAGGTGGCACGTACCATCGGGGGGCTGAGAGGAATCAGTTGCCAGGCGCCTCGAACTGCGTGAAGCCACTTTCAGTTAAAGGGCAATGAATCGGCGAGTAGCGCAGTGTAGAGAGAGCGACTGGAACGGAACACAACTCAACTGTGAGGTCAGCCGCGTGTTAGCTCCCCGACTCATCCAACGCGAAGCCAATGGCCGGGAAAGGGCGTTTGACCTGAAGTCATCGACGAGCATCGGTCGAGCTCCGGACAACGACATCGTTTTTGTCAACGAGCATTCCATCTCCCGTCGCCACGCCCGGATCATCCGGGAGGGTGGTGATTACTACTTGCTCGATTGCGGATCCAAGAACGGGACGAAGCTCAATGGCCGGCTCATCGAACGGGAACGGCTCACGGACAACGATCAGGTCCTGCTGGGAAAGATCGTCCTGACTTTCCGGGAACCGAGTACCGGGAAAGTTCGGCGTGCCACCATCGTGGACGACGACAAGCGGCTCGATCACGTGGGGACGACGTTGATCCGGTCTCTCGATGAGCTCATGGCCGAGGACGAGATCTCGAGTTTTGATCAGTTTCGGGTGTTTCCACACGCTCCGGCGGAGCAGCGCCCTCATGTCGGTTCCCAACCTCTATTGATCCCGAAGGAAAGTTCGGACATTGAGAAAAATAACCTCAAGCTCAAGATCATGTATCGGGTGGCCAGCAAACTGAATACGGCACCGACTCTGGAGAAGTTCCTCGAAGATGTCTTGGACATGGCGTTTCAGGTGGTAGGTGCTGAACGAGGTGTGCTCAAGCTCACGGATAACAAAGACTATTATGGCGGTGTGGAAGTGGTGAGGTTCAGCGATCCGTCCATGGAGGAGAATATCACGATTTCGAAGACGATTACGGATGCCGCCATCAACCAGAGAGTGGCTATCCTTGTCCACGATGCCCAGATCGATAAGCGGTTTTGCCTGGAAGACTCGGTGCAGCTCTACGGGATTCGTTCGGCGCTTTGCGTCCCTGTGTGGCACCAGACCAAGAGCTACGGCTTTCTTTACGTCGATTGCCTGCTCTCTTCGAAGTCGTTTGTGGAAGAGGACATGGAGCTGCTTACGGCGTTGGCGAACCAGGCAGCCATTGGGATCGAGAAGGCCAGGCTTGACGAGGCCTACAAGGAAGAGAGCCGCCGCCGGGATCACCTGGCCCGCTATTTTTCACCCAGAGTGGTTGATGTCATTATCAACAAGAAGTCGGCCCGTGAGATTGAGGAGAGGGAAGTCACCGTCATGTTTGCGGACATCCGAGGCTTCACGAGTCTCTCGGAAAACTTGCCGCAATCGGAGATCGTAGAGCTTCTCAACGAGTTTCTGGATCTTTCGACGCGGTGTATTTTCGAGTATGAGGGGACACTGGACAAGTTCATGGGTGACTGTGTCATGGCGCTTTTCGGCGTGCCGCTCGCTTTGCCCGATGCAGCGGAGAGAGCGATAGGAGCGGCTCTTGATATCCAGGCGGGCCTGTTCCGCTCGAATAAAGAGCAAAAAGAGCGATGCCGCCTGGATATGCGTATCGGGATCAACACCGGGCGGGCGATTGTGGGCGATATTGGGCCGGATAGCCGGCTAGAGTTTACGGTGCTAGGGGATTCCGTCAACATGGCTTCGAGGCTCCAGAGCGAGGTCGCCGGTACCGGTCAAATCATCATCGGAGAGCGCACGTACCAGCAGACCTTCGACAAGTTCATCTTCCGAGAGCTCGGCGACTACCGAGTGAAGGGTAAACAAAAGCACTGCCGGGTCTACGAAGCCCTTGGAAGGCGCTCCTCTTCGTTTTCCGTTCGTTCGGCAACCGTGTCGGGCAAACAGGCCATCGACCGGATTCTGGCAAGCTGACCCATGGTCCGGAGGATCTTAGTTTTTTCCGCTCAGTGCCACGGAGAGGTAGCCATGAGCCGATCCCCCTTCGTCCATTTGCACAACCACACCGAGTACAGCCTTCTTGACGGCATCAACCGCATCGAGCCGATGATGCGAAAAGCCGTAGAGTTGGGAATGCCCGCCGTGGCCATCACCGATCATGGCAACATGTTCGGGGCACCCGAATTCTACAAGTGCGCAAAAAAATTTGGGATCAAGCCGATCATCGGCTGCGAGATCTATCTGGAACCCGAGCCGGAGCCCGGAGGTCGTCGGCCGTCCTATTCCCATCACCTGATTCTCCTTGCCAAGAGCCAAAAGGGTTACGAAAACCTGATCCAGCTCGTGAGTGACGGTTACCTCAATGGTTTCTACTACAAGCCGAGGGTGAGCAAGGAGAAGCTGGCTGAGCACTCCGGGGATCTTGTCTGCACGACCGCGTGCCTGGCAGGGGAAGTGGCTTGGAATGTGCTTCGGGACAAGGTAGAGGAAGCCAAGGCGGCCATTGGCTTTTACCAGGATATTTTCGGGAGGCAAAACTTCTTTCTGGAGCTCATGGATCACGATATGGAGGAGCAGCGGCAAGCCAATCGTATGATCCTGGAGCTGGCGCAAAGCCTGGACGTCCCGCTAGTGGCAACGAACGACTGCCACTATTTGGAAAAGTCGGATGCCCACAGTCACGAGGTTTGGCTTTGTGTCCAGACAGGCCGCCAGCTTTCCAGCGAGAAGCGCCTTGCTTACCCCACGGATGAGTTCTACTTCAAATCAGGGAAGGAGATGTGGCGCCGGTTCGGTGATTTTCCCGAGGCTCTTCACAACACGTTGGCCGTCGCGGAAATGATCGATTTTGAGATGATCTTCGGTCAGACGATTCTCCCGGACTTTCAGACTCCGGGAGGCGAATCACCGGAAGAGTATCTACGGACTTTGGCGCTGGAAGGTTTGGAGCGACGCCTGGCGGCGGCGAGCATCGAGCGCGAAGGGAGAAAGGTATACGAAGATCGCCTGGAATACGAGCTTCGGGTGATCACAGACATGCGCTACCCGGCCTATTTTCTCATTACGTGGGATTTCATTCGCCACGCGAAGTGCCGTGGAGTTCCCGTGGGCCCTGGCCGCGGGAGCGCCGCGGGAAGCTTGGTCGCCTATGCACTTGGCATCACCGATATTGATCCGGTGCCCTACAAGTTGGTTTTCGAACGCTTCTTGAACCCAGAGCGCGTGTCGATGCCGGACATCGACATCGATTTCTGCAAGCGTCGGCGGGACCAGGTTATCGACTACGTTGCTAAGAAGTATTCCCGTTCGAATGTTGCTCAAATCATCACGTTTGGGACGTCAAAGGCCAGGAACGTGCTCCGGGACGTGGGGCGTGTCTTGGGAATGCCGTACTCCCAGGTAGACAAGATCACAAAGCTCATCCCCGACGTGTTGAACATCAAGCTCAAAGAGGCCATCGCCCAGGAGCCTCGACTTCAGGAGCTCATCGACAAGGAACCGGAAGTCCGCCGTTTGATGGAGATTTCCTTTGGTCTGGAGGGAATCGTCCGCCATGCTTCCGTCCACGCTGCGGGAGTCGTCATTTCCAAGAATCCTGTTGGCAGCTATGTCCCGCTTTACCGCGATCCCAAGAAAGGCGATGTCGTTACCCAGTACGACATGAGGATTCTGGAGGAGATCGGCCTTTTGAAGATGGACTTCTTGGGCCTCAAGACCCTTACAGTCATCGATGACACGTTGAAGACCCTGCGGTCTCGTGGAGAGAACCCGCCTGATTTGAAAAAGCTCCCCTTGGACGACAGGGCGACGTACGCGCTTCTTAGCCGGGCGGATACGAACGGTGTTTTCCAGGTGGAGTCCAGTGGCATGAAAGAGCTTCTTCGAGAGCTCAAGCCATCGGTCTTCGAAGAGATCATTGCCCTGGTGGCCTTGTACCGGCCAGGCCCCCTTGGGTCGGGGATGGTGAAAGACTTTATCGACCGCAAGCACGGTCGAAAATCGATCAGCTATCCCCTGCCGACTCTTCGGGACATTCTGAAGGACACCTATGGCATCATCCTCTATCAAGAGCAGGTGATGCAGATAGCTTCGAAGCTGGCTGGCTTCAGCCTTGGCCAAGCCGACCTTTTGCGCCGGGCGATGGGCAAGAAGAAGAAGTCGGTCATGGAGGAGCAGCGTCAGCTCTTCGTGGAGGGGAGCGTTCTACACGGCACGTCGCAGCGCAAGGCGACAGAGATTTTCGATCTCATGGCGAAGTTCGCGGAGTACGGCTTCAACAAGAGTCATTCGGCAGCCTATGCTTTGCTCACGTACCAGACGGCCTACCTCAAGGCCCATCATCCGGCGGCCTTTTTTGCGGCTTGGTTGACCAACGACGTGGACAACACGGACAAGGTTGTCATTGCCATCGACGATGCCAGTCAACATGGCATCGAGTTGCTTCCGCCTGACGTCAATGAGAGCGATGAGTCGTTCACCGTGGTGGGAGCTCAGCAGATCCGCTTTGGGTTGGCCGGCATCAAGAGTGTCGGGCACACGGCGGTAGAACAGATCCTGTCGGCTCGTTCCAAGGCTGGCCGCTTTCTTTCGCTTTATGATTTGGCGCAGCGCGTCGATCTGCGCACGGTCAACCGCCGGGTGTTCGAGCGCCTGATCAAATGTGGAGCTTGCAGCTCTTTCAGCGAGAATCGGGCGGGACTTATGGAGATCCTTGACCGAGTCGTGGACGCCGCTCAGCGGGCCCAAGCAGATCGGGCAGCCGGTCAGATCTCGCTTTTCGGTGATCAGGACGAGATCGTGGGAGCCGATTTTCCAGTGCCGGACATGAGGGAGTACCCAAAATCCTCCATCCTGGAATGGGAAAAAGAGTATCTTGGCTTCTACCTTTCGGGCCATCCCTTGGACCGCTTCCGGCCGCTCCTGGAAAGGCTTGGAGATACCGATAGCGTAACTATCCGGAACCGGGCTCACCGGGAATCGATTCGCATCGGGGGGATTCTGCGGAACATCAAACAGATCGTGACCAGGAAAAATGGAAAAATGGCTCGGGCCATCCTCGAGGATCTCAAGGGCTCGGTTCCCGTGACTTTCTTTCCCAAAAGCTACGAGAAATGCCGCGATCTCATCCGGGAGGATTCACCGGTGCTTCTGCTTGGTGAGGCTGAATCCATGGGATCATCGGCAAATATTGTCGTGGATGGCATCGTACCTTTGACGCAAGTCCGCGAAGAGCATGCAAGAAGGATTCGGATCAGGATTCCGGAGAACAGCCCGAAATCGCTTTTCTTCTCCGTCCGAAGGATCTTGCTGGATCATCCGGGATCTTGTCCTGTCTTTGTCGAGCTTGAGGTCAGTGGTTTCGGTCAATTGGAGTCCGTCCTGTTCGCCCCTGCCAAACCTTCCGCTGCCAGGCCGGTCGATTCCTTGTTCCGGCAACTGGAAGCTGTACTTGGCGAGGACAGAGTCCTGACGGAATGAGGCACCCTCATCACTGGAGGAGTGTGTGATGTTGGAAGATCTATTGACCACCCTCGAGATCCAGAAACCAGAGCGCCGAATCCTGGTCCTTGGGGATCTGATGGCCGATAAATATATATGGGGCGACCATCTTCGGATGTGCAAGGAGGCTCCGGTTCCCGTGATGCGCAGGGTGAACGAAGTGTACAAGCTTGGTGCGGCAGCCAATATTGCCAGTTCGATTCGCCAACTTGGTGCCGAAGTTTACCTTTGCGGTATCGTCGGTTTTGACGATGCCGCTCTTTCTTTGCGGAGAGCCATCGCCGCCGCGGGCATCGCCACCGGTGGCCTTTTCCCTTCGGAAACGCGTCCCACGACGCTCAAAGTGCGCATGATGTCGCAAGAGTATCGGCAGTTGTTGTTTCGTCTTGACAGCGAGTCAACGACGCCACTGGACGAAAAAGAGGTCGCCTCCCTTCGCGGCTATGTCGAGACCATGCTTCCCGAGATCGACTTGCTGGTCCTTAGTGATTATCGGAAGGGGATGTTTGGAGTTCCAAGTTTCTCGCGCTGGATCGTTGATGAGGCTGGCAGATGCAACGTCAATACCGTGGTCCTGGGGCGCCCCAGCAGTCTGGTGAGTTTTGCGGGAGCCACGACCATTGTCTGTATGGCGTCCGATGCCCGAGAATTCATGTATCTGCAGGGAAGAGGTTTTGCCACTGAACTTGATTCCATGGGAAAGGAGATGCGGAAGCTCCTCCGGTGCGGTTCTTTGACGCTCGTCCACGAAGAGCGGGGTCTTTGGCAGTGGCGTGCTGATGGAGAACGGGAAACGGTGGCGCCGGCGCGTCGCCAGAGGATCGACTGTCTTGGGCTGGAAGAAGCCGTTACAAGCGCGACGGCTATCGCTGTCGCACTGGGAATGGATCCTGGCGATGTCCTCAACCTGGCAAGCCTGGCAGCGGGGGTCATCTGTTCCAAAGCCGGGTATTCGCCTATTTCCCTCTCCGAGCTTCAACGGTTCACGGAGATACGCCAGGTGGAACCTTTTCCAGTTTGAAAGGCTCTGTGGCAAGCGGAATGACACCAAAGTTCGATGTGTTGTGCGTCGGTTTTTCATGTACCGATTTGGTGATCCCGTACTCCGGTCTCCCCGTGTACGACAGGAAGAGACAGGTACACGGACTGCGCTTCCATGGTGGCGGCCCTGCGGCTACGGCAGCCATTGCCCTTCGTCGCTTGGGTCTCAAGACTGCCCTTGTCACGGCCTTGGGCGATGACGAATGGGGACGTGTTTCCAAAAGCAGCCTGGAACGGGAGAGGGTCGAGCTCTTCGGGCCTGTTTCTCAGAAGGGCGTCCGCTCCCCGTTGTCCGTGATTCTTGCCGATCCTGATGGAGGTGCAAGGACGATTCTCTGGAATCGAGGCACCCTGGCGCCACCCTCGCCCAAAGATGTGCGGCGATGCTTTGACGGCGTGAAGCTGGTTCTCATCGACGAACTTTACCCGAAGGCTGCCCTCGAAGCTGTGCTGGTGGCGGAAGCCCTGGGGATTCCCGTCGTTTTTGACGCCGGAACCGCCGCTCCGGAGTTGGAGGAGTTAGTAAAAAGAGTTACTGTTTTAGCCGCTTCTCAGCATTTTCCCCAAGGAATGACGGGGATCTCCCAACCTCGACAAGCCTTGGAGGCTCTGTTTCGGATGAATGGCCGCCCGGTCATCTCGACGCGGGGAAAGGATGGCTGCTGGCTCTTGGACGAACGGGGCCTTCGCACTTTTCCGGCTCCGGTCGTGGCCGCCGTGGATACCACTGGGGCTGGAGACGCATTTCATGCCGCTCTGGCGTTTGCTTTTTACATGGCCTGGCCATTGGAGAAGTGTCTGGAATTCGCGAACTTCTATGGGGCTCAGAACTGTTGTGCCTTGGGTGCAAGGGGCCGCTTGCTTGGGCTGGAAGAGGTGGAGGAATGGCTGCACGCCCACCTTCCCGTCCCGAGCCAACCTGTAAGGAGGAGCTGAGCTTTGCTGGATGCTCTGGAGATGCTGGGCCCGGAGGAGCTGGAGCGATACAGTCGGCAAATGCTCCTCCGACCCATGGGCGGAACTGGACAGATTCGCCTCAAAAAGGGATCCATCCTGGTCTTAGGCGCTGGAGGCCTTGGCTGTCCGGCCCTTCTTTACCTGGTGACGGCAGGGGTTGGCCGTGTGGCAATTAGTGACCCGGATCGGGTCGAGCTCAGCAATCTGGGGCGGCAGGTCCTCTTCCATCATCAGATGATAGGGGAGAGGAAAGCGGAGGCTGCGGCCAGGGTTTTGCATTGCTTGAATCCCAACGTCAAGATTGATGTGTTGCCTGAGCGCCTGGATGGGCCACACTTGGGAAGGCTGGTTTCTGCTTGCGATGTAGTGATCGAGGCAACGGACAGTTTCGACTCGAAGTTCGCGGTGAACGATCTTGCCTTGAAGTTGGGAAAGACAGCCGTGATCGGCGCGGTCCTCGGCTTTTCTGGACAGATCACCACTGTGCGTGGGGGGGAAAGGGGATGCTACCGCTGTCTTTTCGAAGGCCCTCCTGCCGCAGATGAAGCGAGGCGGTGCCAGGATGCCGGAATTTTAGGGGCCGTAGCAGGAATCATGGGCGCCTTGCAGGCCCTGGAAGCTATCAAGGCTTTGCTTGGTGTTGGAGATCTTCTCTTGAGGAGAATCCTCCAACTGGACGGTCTTGGAAGCGGATTTCGGCAGGTCGAATTCCGCCCGCGGCCTGGTTGTTCGGCCTGCGGTGGCGCCGGTCGGGCATCGGCGCGTTTTTAGGAGAAGCCGAGTCATTGATTTCCGCCCGCTGCTGCCACGGCATCGCGGATGGCGAAATGGATGCCAATTTACTCCCACTGGGGCAGAAGCATGGAGCTGGAAAGAGGTTTTGCGGTCGTCAAAATATACACGGAACAGTTTGCCATTGTTGGTAAGATCTTGCTCGTCGAGCGAGAGTACAATCGCGGGAGACTGTCAGACTACATGAATCGGGCGGACATGAAGTTCGTCCCACTGCACGAAGCGTACGTTTTTTCCTTACGAACCAAGAAGGCAGTGAGCAGCAAATCCTTCATGCTCTTGAACAAAAACGCAATTAGTCTGATTATCCCAGCCAGGGAGCCCGAAGATCGAAGCTCGGATGTGAGTATGGAGGCGTTTGGCCTTGAAGCCTTGGATTCCTGATCTCAAGCAGCGCCTCGACCCGCGCCACTGGCGAGGATTCTTGTTGGCCTCGGTCTCGGGAACGGCATTGGCGTTGCTCTTTCCCGAAGTGGGCTGGTGGCCTCTGGCATTTGTTGCGCTTGTACCCTTGATGATGGCGGTGGAAGGCCAACCGCCGCCACGGGCGTTTCGCTTTGGTTTTTGGTCTGGATTTCTTTACTTTGCCGGTTCCCTGAGCTGGCTTGAATACACTCTCGAGCACTTTGGTCACCTGCCGGAGCCCGTTGCTTGGTCGTTGATCTGTTTACTGGCTTTCTATCTTGCGCTGTACCCGGCTCTTTGCTGTTTTTTGATGGCAAAAAGCAGATTGAGCTCGTGGCCTTACGAATTGAAGTTCGCGGTGTTCTGGGTGGCAATGGAGGGGATTCGAGGGACCGCACTCACGGGTTTTCCTTGGAATCTCCTTGGCTATGGAGTCGGGGATAGTCTGCTCCTTGTTCAGCTTGCCGACATTGGGGGTGTCTATGGCCTGAGCTTCTACTTGGTCATCGTCAACGGATTGCTGTTCAAGGTTTTTTTTTCCGGAAAGAGAGACTTCTTTCGGCATCGAGCTCTCCTGGCTCTGCTGCTCCTTGCCGCGGGGTTTGGGTATGGAGTGATGCGGCTTTCGGAAACTCCTCCCACGCGGAGTTTTCGATTGGCTTTGGTGCAACACAACCCGCTCCAGGAGGAGAAGTGGAACCCTCGTTACCGCGATACTCTCATGGAGTCCCTCTACGGCTTGAGCCGCCGCGCGGCGGAGAAGGAGCCGGATTTATTGGTCTGGCCCGAGGCGGCAACTCCCTTTTGGTTTCGGCACTACCGGTCCTACCGTAGTCGGGTGGCCGAGCTCGTTCACGAGCTTGGAATCCCCCTTCTATTGGGTTCACCGGACAAGGATCGGCCCACGGCCCGGCGGACGAATTCGGCATTCCTATTGGATCGAAGCGGGGAGATCGTGGGAAGATACGACAAAATGAAGCTGGTGCCATTCGGGGAATATGTGCCTCTTCGGAGATTGCTCTTCTTCGTACAGAAGATGGTGGAGCTGGGAGGGAGTTTTTCCGCGGGTGACACCCCTACGGTCTTCCGGACGGAGAAGGCCCGTTTTTCGGTGGCGATTTGTTTCGAAAGCCTTTTCGGGGAGTTGATAGCCGATTTCGTAGACCGCGGAGCTGAATTTCTGGTGGTGCTCACCAACGACTCTTGGTTCGGAGAAACGGCCGGGGCGGCTCAGCACCTGAGTTTTGTCCGTTTCCGGGCGGTAGAAACTCGTCGCCCGATTGCACAAGCGGCGCAGAGCGGCTATAGCGCTGTGTTCGATGGGCGTGGACGGTTACTGAGAAAAACGGATCTTGGCGAGGCGGCGGTGATTGTCCAGGAGCTTCACCTCTCTTTGGAGCAAAGGAAGACCTGGTACGTCGAGTTTGGGGACTGGGTCGTCTATCTGGCCTGGTTGAGTGCGTTGGTCTTGGCGGTGGTTTCCCGTCTTGGGGCGGGCACCGGTGAATCGGGGAAGAATAGGCGAGGGGCGGCGGCCGGATGGACGCCGACGTGAGCGGACTCAACTCAAGAGAAGAGAATTCGTGCTTGGATGGTTCAACGATTTTGGAAAGGGGCTTGACTGATGGCCGTGGAAAGGGCTGCCGAGAAGATACGGGAGATTCGGGAACGCTTCACCGCCCTGCGGAGGCATCTTTGACCGGGAAAAGCTCGAGGAGGAATTGGGCAGGCTGGAGAAGGAGCTCCAAAGGCCCGACTTCTGGAATCGCCAAGAAGCCGCGCAGCGTTCGCTCAAGAGCCACAAGGAGGTTGCGAACACCTTGAACAAGTTGGCGAAGTTCGAGGAAGAGCTCGAAGATCTCGATGTCTTGGATCAACTTGCCGAGGAAGACGAAGAGCTTGAACGGGAGTTGGCTCTGGCCCTGAAGCGCGTGGCGGGGGAGCTTGAGGAGTTCGTGCTTCGACAGACACTTGTCGGGGAGCACGATCTTTGTAACGCGATTCTTTCGATCCACCCAGGTGCCGGGGGCACGGAGTCCCAAGACTGGGCTCAGATGCTTTTCCGGATGTATGGCCGTTGGGTGGAGCGCCACCCGGAATACCAATCAGAGCTCCTGGATTTGCAGCCGGGAGAGGAAGCGGGCATCAAGAGCGCGACGTTGTTGATCAAGGGCAGTTATGCTTATGGGTTTCTCCTGTCGGAGACCGGTGTGCATAGGCTGGTCCGGATCTCTCCTTTCGATGCTTCAGGCCGTCGGCATACGTCGTTTGCGTCGGTGTTCGTTTTTCCTGAATTGGACGACGACGTGGAGGTGGAAATTGATGAGGGGGATCTCCGGGTGGATACGTACCGCTCCTCGTCCGCTGGCGGGCAACATGTGAATGTTACGGACTCGGCGGTCCGCATCACTCACCTGCCTACCGGGATCGTCGTTCAGTGCCAAAACGAACGGAGCCAGCACAAGAATCGGAGCACCGCGATGAAGATTCTTCGGGCGAGGATGTACGACTATTTGGAGGCGGAACGGCAGAAGGAGATAGACAAGCTCAGCGGCGAAAAAACGGATATCGCGTGGGGGCACCAGATTCGGTCTTATGTGCTTCAGCCCTACCGTTTGGTCAAGGATCATCGGACAGGATTGGAGATAGGCAACGTGGATTCGGTGTTGGATGGCGGAATCGAACCGCTCATACGGGCCTATTTGACAAGGGGCCAATGAGCATGCTGGCGAGGCATGCATGACCTTCGAGCTTCGAATTGCCCTGCGGTTTCTGGCTTCTCGCCGGCGGCGGCGAGCTTTATCGTTCGTCAGTTGGATAGCGGTTGGCGGAGTGGCTTTGGGGGTTCTTGCCCTGATCGTCGTGCTTTCCGTGATGACCGGATTTCAGTTGGATTTGAGGGACCGCCTGGTGGGGGCGGATGCCCAGATTATGGTGACCCGGCCAAAGAAAGAGCCGCTTCTGAACTACCGCGAGCTGCGGGAGCGAATCTTGGCCATCCAAGATGTTGTGGAGGTTTCTCCGTTTTTTGATGTCAAGGCGATGATCCGGGCCGCGGGCTTCACTGGAGGCATCGAGCTCTTGGGAATCGATCCGGCCAACGTCGCGGGAATCGGGGAATTGCCCCATCAATTGGTACAGGGGCGCCTTGAGAACCTTCTAGAGCTCCAAAGGGGCATTGGGGGGGAACCGGCGGTTCCGGGGATTATTCTTGGCGAGATCCTAGCGACGGACCTGCGCGTTTTTCCCGGCGAGCGGATCCAACTTCTCATTCCGGGAGCTATCAGCACGCCTCTGGGACGCAAGCCAAGGATCCGGACGTTTCAGGTGGTGGGCATTTTTAGGACCCGTCTTTACGAGTATGATTCCAGTCGAGCGTACGCACGGCTGGAGGATGCTTGGTCGCTGGCCGGCGCGAGGGGCGGCGTCACAGGCCTAGGTGCCAAAGTTTCTGAGCTTGAGCTCGTGCCCGGAGTCGCTTCTGAGATCAAGCGTGCGATTTCCCCGGATTTACGGGTCCGCGACTGGAGGCAAATGAACGCCGCTTTTTTCTCGGCGTTGGAGCTGGAAAAGTGGGCGATGTTCGTGATCCTCTGCCTGATTGTCGTTGTGGCTTCCTTCAATATTGTCTCGACCCTCACGATGAAGGTGATGGAAAAGAGTCGGGATATCGGTGTGCTCCGGGCATTGGGTGCGACAGAACACTCAATCTTGGCGGTCTTCGTCA
Organism: bacterium; assembly: GCA_024278345.1. GTDB lineage: Bacteria > CSSED10-310 > JAJRTK01 > JAJRTK01 > JAJRTK01 > JAJRTK01. Next base: position 23,421 of record JAJRTK010000359.1, read on the forward strand.
TCGAGGGACTTTGGATCGGGATTTTGGGGACGATTTTGGGAACCTATCTGGGGGTTTCGCTCTGCTATTTGGCGGATGCCCACCATCTGATCACCTCCGCCGCCCAGGTGTACGACGTCGCTTACCTTCCCTTCAAGACGCAACCGGTGGATGTTCTCATCGTCTGCTTTGCCTCCGTGAGTATCAGTTTTTTGACGGCTATCCCGCCTTCGCTGCAAGCGATGCACTTGGATCCCATCCTGGCGATTCGCGGCGACTCGTAGCTTCCTTTTGCGCATTGGTGCCTGGATCCGGTAGGTGCTTTGCAGCCGCCCAGTGGTTTTTCAAGTGCGCCGGGCTTGGACACTCGCCGCCCGGGATTGAAGATTTCTCATCGCCAGAGTTTGTTATGGATGTTCCTCGCGAAGCCAGGGTTCGACAATTCGTCTTGGAGCACGTGTACAAGAGCTACGCGATGGGAAGCGGCCGCGTGGAAGTCCTCAAGGATCTCAACGCGACGATTCCGGCGGGGGAGATCATTGCCTTGCTGGGTCGCTCTGGAAGCGGAAAGTCAACCCTGCTGCACCTTCTTGGAGCCCTGGATCGACCGACGTCGGGGAAAGTGTTTTTTGGCAACGAGGATCTATCGACCCTCCATCGCAAGGAGCTGGCAAGCTTCCGGAACTCGAACGTGGGATTCGTTTTTCAGTTTCACCATCTGCTTCCTGAATTCAACGCTCTGGAAAACGTGCTGATGCCTCAGTGGATCCAGGGCGGGAAGGATGGCAAGGAGAACGTCCGCCGAGCGACGAGGCTGCTGGAGAGGCTGGGCTTGGGGGCGCGGCAGACTCACCTGCCAGCGGAGTTATCGGGAGGAGAACAACAGAGGGTGGCCATTGCCCGGGCGTTGATGAACCGGCCCAAGGTTCTCTTGGCGGATGAACCCACGGGAAACCTCGATGAACAGACGAGCGAGCCGTTGATGGAGTTACTCCGGGAATTGAATCGGGAAGAAGGTGTCACGCTCATTATCGCGACTCATGACAAGGATCTTACTTCCATGGCGAATGTGGTGCTCTATCTTCGGGACGGGAAGGCTTTCCGTGAAAAGTGATCTGGCTTACGCCGGTGCGGAGGATGTGGTTTGCGTCGGTATGGAGAGAGACAAATTGGGGGTGAAGTCTATGGAAGAAACGAGCTAGATGTTATTGTGTGTGATCGATCGCCGGGACAAAGGCAAGATCGATATTTTCTCCATGAGTTCCGGAAGGCTTAGGAGGCCGTCAGATGTTCGAAAAGTTCTCCGAACGGGCAAAACGGGTCATACAGGTTGGAAGAGAAGAGGCGAAGCGTCTCAATCACTCTTCCTTTGGAACGGAGCACCTCCTGTACGGGGTTCTGAAGACAGAACACTGCACGGCGCTCAAGATCCTCAAAGAAAAAAATGTCAAGCTGGATGAGCTCATGTTTGGGGTCAAGCGGATTATCGGCAATCGGGAGCAGAGCGACAGGCCGCGATCGACAATTCCTTTCACGGCCCAAATGCGCAAAGTCCTCAAGGCGGCTTTTGATGAAGTCACCACCTTGAGAAGCCGGCTCGTGGGAACCGAGCACCTGCTCCTGGCGCTCATTCTTGAGGGTGGCGACGAAACTTGGCGCCTTCTCGCCGGGCAAGAGCTGTCTCCGGAAGATATTCGGGACTGGATCAAAAAGTCTCGTCACCGCGATTCTTCGCGGGAGAGCGGCCCTGCCCGAACACCCGCGCTGGACGCGTTTGGGCGTGACATCACGAAACTGGCGCGGCGGGACAAGCTCGATCCGGTCATCGGGCGAGACACGGAAATTGAAAGGGTGGTCCAGATCCTGAGCCGTCGGACGAAGAACAACCCGGTTCTCATCGGCGAGCCCGGAGTTGGCAAGACGGCGATTGTGGAGGGCTTGGCGCACCGTATAGTCCACTCGGAGATCCCGGAGATTCTTGACAACAAGAGGCTAGTTTCTCTCGACCTCGCGGCATTGGTTGCGGGAACCAAGTATCGCGGGCAATTCGAAGAACGTCTTCAATCAGTCATCAAGGAGCTCCGAGAGTCCGGAGATGTGATCGTCTTCATCGATGAGCTCCACACGCTGGTGGGAGCGGGAGCGGCCGAGGGCTCCATCGATGCATCAAACATGCTCAAGCCCGCGCTTTCTCGCGGCGAGATCCAGTGCATCGGGGCCACGACTCTGGACGAATACCGCAAGTACATCGAAAAGGATGGAGCTCTGGAACGGCGCTTTCAGACCATCAAAGTACAAGAGCCTTCGGTGGATGAGACAATCTTGATCATCCAGGGTCTCAAGGATCGGTACGAGGCTCACCATAAGGCGCAGTATACGCAGGGAGCCGTCGTGGCGGCCGCGAAGCTGGCGAGCCAATACATCACGGAGCGGAATCTGCCGGACAAGGCGATTGATGTTCTTGACGAAGCTGGTTCCAGGGCCAGGATCCAGGCGATGCTACTTCCCGAAGAGCTTCGAGTGGTGGAGGAGGAGATGAAGCGCATTTCGGAGGAAAAAGAGAAGGCCATTGCCTCCGAACTCTTCGAGACCGCGGGGAATCTTCGGGATCGAGAAAAACAGATGCATGCCGATTTTCAGGAGCGGAAAGCCGAGTGGAAGCGGCAGCAATCGGAACGAAAGGTCGTCGTCACCGAACAGGACATGGCGTACATCGTGAGCAAGTGGACGGGAATTCCGGTCTTCAAGCTCGAAGAGCAGGAATCGGAAAAACTGCTCAGGATGGAAGAAGAGCTGCACCATCGGGTCGTTGGCCAGGATGAGGCGATTTCAGCCATCACCAAGGCGATCCGGCGGTCGCGGGCGGGATTCAAGTCGCCCCACAAGCCCATCGGCTCGTTCATCTTCTTGGGTCCTACTGGCGTCGGAAAGACCGAGCTTGCCAAGGCTTTGGCGGAATTCCTCTTTGGCGATGAGAAGAGCTTGATCCGCGTGGATATGTCCGAGCACATGGAACGGCATTCGGTCTCCCGCCTCGTCGGCTCCCCACCGGGATACGTCGGCTATGGGGAGGGCGGGCACTTGACGGAAAAAGTCCGCAGGAATCCTTATTCGGTCATTCTCCTTGACGAGATTGAAAAGGCTTCGCCAGATGTCTTCAATATTCTGCTTCAGGTGCTCGAAGATGGACAGTTGACGGATTCCATGGGCCGAAAAATCGATTTCAAACACACCGTTATCATCCTGACCTCCAACGTTGGCGCCCGACTCATCACGCAGAAGACGAGCCTTGGTTTCACCGCCAATTCGGCCGATGTCACGTACCAGCGGATGAAAGAGCTTGTCATGGGCGAAGTCAAGCGGACCTTCAACCCTGAGTTCTTGAACCGTCTCGATGAGGTCATTGTCTTCCACTCGCTTGATCAAGACCATCTATGGAAGATCGTGGAGAAAGAGCTTCGCCTTTTGAACAAGCAGCTTGCGGAAAGCGAAGTCAACATGCGGATCGAGCTTGAGCCGAGTGCCATTGATTGGATCCTCAAGAAAGAGGACAGTAACC
>JAJRTK010000360.1 GCA_024278345.1 bacterium
CCTCAGCGTAGTTCTACCACGCCACCGGTGCCTGCCTGCCGTCGGACTCGTCGGCGGCGCGCCTGCGCCGCCTCGCGACGAGATTTGATGAGATATCCGGGTCTAAGTGGAACCCCCAAACAAACCATTGATTTTGGCCAGGGACTCTTGCATTCTACTAAATTTGGAGTAGATCTGGAGCGTAGCCATGGGGTGAAACCTCCTGTTAAATTGTGGGGAAATTCGCTTCACTGGCCAATTCACTACTGGTCAAGTGCTTCACATTGCCCCTATATTGGACACCGCGACCGCTGAGGAACTCCCTTTGGCAATTGCTTCTGGAGGTGCCGCGTGAACGATTCCTACGGAGTCATCGGGAAACCTACCCGACGAGTGGATGCCCGAGGCAAAGTCCTGGGTCAAACAAGTTTCGCCGACGACCTGTCGATGCCGGGAATGCTCCACTGCAAACTGCTCCGATCTCCCAAACCCCACGCGCGGATTCTTTCCATCGACACGACCCGGGCCCGGGAGGCGGAGGGCGTCCAACTGGTACTTACGGGGCGGGAAATGCCCATTTCGTTCGGCGTGCTTCCGGTGAGCCAGGACGAGCATGCGCTCTGCCCCGAAGTGGCGCGTTTCGTCGGTGATCCCGTAGCTGCGGTCGTGGCTCGAACCGAAGAACAAGCCGCCGATGCCCTCCAACTCATCGAGGTGGGATACGGAGAACTGCCAGTCATCCGGACGCCTCTGGAAGCCCTGAGGCCCACCGAGCATCCCATCCACGATTATGGCGTTCGCGGCAACATCCACAAGCTGGTCTCCCTCCGGTTTGGTGACACAGCGGCGGCCTTCGAGGAGGCGGACCACCTTTTCGAGGATCTCTTTTTCTACGAGGGGAACACTCACCTGCCCCTGGAGCAACACGCGACCCTGGCGGCGCTGGAGCCCGACGGAAAGCTGATCGTCCATTCCAGCACCCAGACGCCGCACTACCTTCACAAAGCCCTTGCACGGGTCTTGGAGATCTCCCCGGGCCGGATTCGGGTGGTGGCGACGCCCAACGGAGGCGGATTCGGCGGAAAGACCGACCCCTTCAACCACGAGATCGTCGTGGCGAAGGCTGCCCTGCTCACGGGGAGGCCGGTGAAGATCTGTCTGACGCGCCTGGAAGTCTTTTACTGCCACCGCGGCCGGCATCCGGTGCTGCTCTCTCTCAAGACCGGGGTCAAGTCAGATGGTACCCTGACGGGGATGGAGCTCAAGACCCTATTGGACGGCGGCGCTTACGGATCTTACGGGGTTGCCAGCACCTTCTACACCGGTGCCTTGCAGACGGTCACCTACACGCTGCCACGCTACTTCTTCCGCGGTGCGCGAACTTTCACGAACAAGCCTCCCTGTGGGCCGAAACGAGGCCACGGTACGCCGCAGCCCCGGTTTGGCCAAGAAGTGCAGCTCGACAAAATCGCCTGCAAATTGGCGATCGATCCGGCCGATTTGCGCCTCCAGCAGCTTGTCGAGGCGGGGGATCTCACCGCCAACTGGCTAGAGGTTCCCAGTATTGGACTTCGCCAGTGCATCGAGAAAGTCGTTGACGGATCCGGTTGGCGGGATCGCCGCGGAAAGCTGCCGGAAGGCCGTGGCCTGGGGCTCGCCTGTTCCTCCTACCTCAGTGGGGCAGGCCTTCCCATCTATTGGAACCGGATGCCCCATTCCGGCGTGCAACTACTTCTGGACCGTGGCGGCGGCGTGACGGCCTTCTGTGGAGCGACGGAAGTGGGGCAGGGCTCGGATCACGTGCTGGCGGCCTGTGTCGCCGAGGTTCTGGGCCTTCAGCCGGATGACATCCGGCTGGTGACGGGGGATACGGGTCTGGCGCCGGTGGATTTGGGTTCCTACTCCAGCCGCGTCACCTTGATGATGGGAAACGCGGCCATCGAGGCGGCGACGAAAGCCCGGGATCTTTTGGCGGAGGCCGTGGCGGCGAAGCTGGAGTCCTCCGTGGCTGGGATCCTTTTCTCCGGCGGCCGGGTCCTGGACCGGGATAAACCGGAAACCAGTATGCCTTTCGCCGCCGCTGTCGTGGCGGCGGAATCGAAGTTCGGCACCATCGGAACCGTCGGTTCCTACACGCCGCCGCGGGCTCCGGGCCGCTACAAGGGAGCCGGCGTCGGGCCGTCGCCCACTTATTCCTACAGTGCGGCCATCGTGGAGGTGGAAGCCGACTCTCTCACCGGCGAATTTCGCGTGGTAAAAGTCTGGATCGCCCACGATATCGGGCAATGTATCAACCCCACTCTGGTCCGTGGCCAGGTGGAAGGCGGCGTCTATATGGGCCTCGGGGAGGCCCTCATGGAGGAACAGACCTTCCGTGCTCCTCCGCGGCGGCTCTCCAATGCCCTCCTTCACAAGGCGCCCTCATTCCTTGAATACAAGAGCCTCACTCCACTGGAGATGCCCGACGTGGAGGTCTACTTGGTGGAAGAACCCGATTCCCGCGGGCCGTTCGGGGCCAAGGAAGTGGGGCAGGGACCGCTCCTGCCCATCATGCCGGCCGTGGCCAATGCCCTCTTCGACGCCATCGGCGTTCGCATCGACGCGCTCCCCATCACGCCCGATAAGATCTGCAAGGCCCTGGACCGGAAGGCGCGGGGCGCGGAGCCCAGATTCGGGCCGGATCGGTTCCCTGAAATCGATTGGCCGGATCCCTTGGAGATCCCGCCACCCTGGGAAGGCGGCGACGGCCGCGCCCTTGGCCAAGCCCCAAGCCGCCCGAAAACCACTGGAGGCAACCGATCATGATGAGGCTTCCAAAATTCCGTTACCTTGGCGCCAAGAGCCTGAAAGAGGCGCTCCAGGCCCTGGGGAGTGTTGGGCCGGAGGGGCGCGCCGTCGCCGGAGGCACGGATCTTCTGCCCAATATGAAGCGGCGGCAGCAGCAGCCGAAACTGTTGGTGGGGCTCCGGCAGGTACCCGAGCTTCAGAGCCTGTCGGGCGAATCCGGCGGTTCCCTTGGGCTGGGGGCATGCCTGACCCTGAGTGAAATCGCAGGGAACGCCGCCCTCCAAGACGACTACGCCGCCTTGAGTCTTGCCGCCCGAGCGGTGGCGACTCCGGCGCTTCGGAACATGGGGACCCTGGGAGGCAACCTCTGCCTTGACACCCGGTGCAACTACTACTGCCAGGATCAGGAATGGCGGGAGGCCCTGGGCTACTGCATGAAAAAAGATGGCTCCATCTGCTGGGTGGCGCCGTCCAGTCCCCGCTGTTGGGCTGTCTCGTCGTGCGACACGGCGCCAGCCGCTATCGCCCTGGGTGCCCGGGTGCGGTTGGCCTCGGCTTCCGGTAGAAGGGAGATAGACCTTTCGGACCTCTACCTGGACGACGGGATCCGGTATCTTTCCCTGGAACCGGGCGAGCTGGTGGAGGGAATTTTGCTCCCGCCGGCGCAAGGTTGGGTGAGCACCTATCGCAAGATCCGGCGGAGGGGCAGCATCGACTTCCCCATCCTGTCGGTGGCCGCCGCCCTGAAGTTGGATGGCGGAGTGGTGGAAAAAGCCCGGATCGTTTTCGGTGCCGTGGGTTCCCGCCCGAAGCAGGCCAAGGAAGCCGCCGCCTTCCTTGGGGGAGAAAGGCTCACGGCGGAATCCATCGAGGAGGCAGCCAGGCTCGCGGCGAAGGCGGCCCGGCCCTTGGACAATACCGACGGCGGTCTGAGCTGGCGGAAGCGCATAGCCCAAGCCACCGTCGTCCGTGCTCTGGAGGAGATCCTTCGGGGTTGATCCGGCTGGTCATCGGTGGTCGGCGGAGCCGACTCTCCGTTATGGCCCGCGGCCATTCTCTTCGCTACGCTCCGGCTCGGTGGGCACCGGTCATTGTGTCGGCCACCTGATGGGGCAGAGCCGCCCTCGGCAGTGTAAAAGGCCATTTCATCGCAGTCGGGGTGATTGCGCCCTCCTTGTCTGGTTTCTGGACCGGTACGATGACCAAGGCCCTATTGGTCGGGCATTCTTTCTACCGGTGCTTCCAGGCACAACCTGGCGGCGGGCCGAAAACCGGCCCTTCGGAAAAAGTGGAGCAGCTCTTCTTGATCCCATTCCACTTGGGTCTGGACTGTCTCGATGTGGAGGGCCCGGAGGTGCATCTTGAGCTGCCGCATCAGGGCGCGCCCTACGCCGCGGTTGGCGAAGTCTCTGGCCACTCCTATGGAGTCTAGGATTGCCACGGGCTCTGGAATCCCGAATTCCCCGTAGTAGAGGCGACCGAGCAAAAACCCGGCGGGTTCTCCCTCCACCCGAGCACCAAGAGAAATGCGGAGCCCTGTATCGCTCTGAGCCTGTTGGAGCTTGACGTGGTAGAATTCTCGCCGGTTCTGGCCGGTGTGTTCTCGGTCAATGCTCACGATCCAATCCAGGTCCTTCCCGCTCAGCGTGGAGATCTCCACCTCGTCTCGTTCCAAGACTTTGGATTCCATCTCTTGGGCGCCCATGGTTTTTCTCCTTGATCGTCGTCTAGCCGGGGGTTTACTCTTCTACCCAAACGCGCTCGTAAGAGCCCGTCTGGAGAAGCGATGCTAGCGCAGCGGCTCCATCGAGGTAAAGTGGGGGGCAGTGGAGCCCCTCATTGATTTGGCACTGGAGGCATGGATGACCTATCGTAGAAAAGAGTAAGATCGATGCTGGGCGGCGGGGTGCCTTTTCATCCGGTGGGTGAGCAGCGGGAGCGGCTGCGACTGATGCGAACGGAACACAACAAAAAGGCTAAGGATCCCCTAGATGAACAGGGGAGAGGTGGAGGCAGCATGATTGAGAATAAACTGAAGATCAGTCACCGGGCGGCGGTGGTGAACCATTGGCTCGAGGAGATGACCAACAAGGTGGTGCGCTCTTACGATGGGGTGATGGGCATGGTGCGCCTCGGTGGCCGGAAGGCGAAGTACGATGACTCCAATTACGAGTTTATCGGCGGTCCCAGGGATCGGCTCCGGGCCCGGCACTACGACAAGAGCTTGAGGCTGCTCTGGAAGGCGGAGGAGCATGCTCCGTGGTCGAGTTTCCGGGACTGCACGTCGGTGGAACGAGCCGTGTTGGAACAGGCTCTCAAGACGATGACCAAGGAAGAGCAAGATGCGCGGCGGCGGCTGGTTTCCAAGGAGTTCAAAGAGCTTCTGGACGAGAGCTATACCCGTCGTGAAAAAGAGGCGATCGTCTCGATCCTGAGTGCCATTGGCCATGGAGAAGCCTATGCCTGGCTTGTTTCCGCGGAGCTTCTGGGCGAGGTCCAGAGCACGGGAGGAAAAGCGGCCTGCACCCTTCAAGTGCTGGAGGAAGCGAAGCATTTCGTCGTGCTCCGGGAGCTTTTGCAGGCGTTCGACGTTCCCATTCCTCGGCAGTCGGCTTGGGAATACCTGCTTCTGGAGCAGGTTTTCAAGGCGGACGGTTTGGAAAAGTTCTTTGGGATGAACGTGCTGGTGGAGGGCATCGCGCTGAGCATTTTCGGGATGCTGAGCGAAATGCCGGGCTTGGATATCCTTCGGCTGTTCCACCTGGACGAATCGCGGCACACGGCGCTGCCCATGAATTACTTCAAGGAGTTTCCCTTGAGCGTGTGGCAGAAGCACAACCCAGTGGCGCGGCTTGGGCGGCTGAAGCTTGTGCTGCCCGCGGTGCCGCTCATCTTCCTGCTGGAAGAGGATTTGGCCGAGCTTGGGATCGACGTGTTCGAGTTCGGCGGCTCGGTGCTCCGGAAGATCGGCTATTTGGCGGAAAGGGCGGGTTTCTACCTTCCCATTCCTAGCTGGCTCTTCGTCAGCTTGCTCAACAGCCTGTTCAATGTCTATTGTAGGGCTACGCGCCCTGATTACGAGTATCGGAACTACGCCGTTGCCGAAACCACGAGGGGCAAGCGGGAACAAGAAGTCGAAGCGGAGATTTTCGGAGCTCCAGCCTGAGATCCAGGAGGCGTCGCTCCTTGCGGATCCACCGCGAAAGGACTTTTCTTGGCAGGAGACGCGGCGTTGGCCATGTTTCGCGTAGTCGTCCTTCGGGGCGAGGACAAGGGAAAATCGACGCTCTTCGGAGTGGGGCAGATCACCATCGGGCGTGACCCGCTGGCCGATTTTCGGCTGTTTGACACGATGGTGAGCCGTTTTCACGGCGTGATCGATTTCGACGGGCGTTCGGCCTTTCGCTATCGCGACCTCAAGAGTGCCAACGGGAGCTTCGTGCGCATCGATTCTGGGCACCCTTCCATCGGCGAAATGGAAGGCGGTGCGGGGGTGGCCTTCCTGGAACAGGCGGAGCTTGCCGTGGGCCGGAGTCTTCTCAAACTCCAGGTCGTTGATCAGGATGCCACGACCGGCGAGCCCGAAGTCCAGCCCTCCTTGGCGGGCTTGGCGAAAAGCACCGGCCCACCGCCTGTTTTCTCGAACCTCGACGAAACGCCTCCGGAAAAGCTTGAGGTGGCTGAAAAACACGCGGCTCCACCTGAGAAAAACGGGGGATCAACACCAGCCCGTTCTCTTGTGGACTCGGGGGCTTTTCACGATCTCGGATCGCGCCTCGACACCCTTTTGAGCACCACGGCCAGGCTGAGCCGCAACCTCGAGCTGGAGCCGCTCCTTCAGGATATCGTCAAGAACGTCATCGAATTCATGAAGTCGGGCCGTGGCGTACTGCTCCTGGCCAATTCCGACGGAGCGCCCACCCCCAGAATCGCTCAAGACCGAAGCGGACATGCTATCGACCTGGAGACGCTCAAGCTCAGCCAGACGACGATCCAGAAGGTCTGGTCCTCGGGAGAATCGATCTGTGTGGCCGATTTGGCCGCTGCCCCCGGCTACCAAGAAGAAGACAGCATCGTCGAGCTGGGCCTCAAGTCGATCCTCTGTGTGCCGCTCCGGGTGGAAGAAGATCTGTTGGGTCTGCTCTACGTCGATCAGAGGTATTCCGCGCACTCCAACTACACCGACGGTGACCTGGCTTTTCTGGATGCGTTGGCCAGCCATGCGGCCATGGCTCTATACCATTCCCAGATCCACGACAAGCTTCGCCGCTCCTACGCGGACCTCAAGGCTTCGAGAAACGAGCTGGAACAGGCTTACAAACAGCTCCAAGAGCTGCAGGAAGGGCTTGTTTCCTCGGAAAAGATGGCCGCTCTGGGAGAACTTGCCGTCAGTATCACCCACGAGCTGGCGCAGCCTTTGACCCTGGTGGTTTTCCACGGAGACCTGGCGCTCAGGGAACTCCACAAGGATGGAGAGGGCGTCGATCTGGAGAAAATGAGGTCCAGATGGAAAGATGTCCACCATGCCGGCCATCTCATGACCGAGATCGTCCAAAACGTCTCGCTCTACTCAAGACGTTCCGCCCAAACGACCTCCCGGTTTCCATTGGGTGAAGCCGTGGAAAAAGCCGTGCAGCTCGTTAAGCATCTCTACCATCGCCTGGCTGTGCGCCTGGTCGTGGAACCAGAATCCCTCGGGGAAGTCATCGCGGATCCAAACCAGTTGACGCAGGTCTTTGTCAACCTCCTGGCCAATGCGGCGGACGCCCTGAAAACCACGTCCAACGCGGAAGTCCGGGTCTTTGGGGAGATCGATCCCTCCAACCAGGACCGCATCATCTTTGTCAAGGACAACGGCCCGGGAGTCTCTGAAGAAAACCGCCCCCGGATTTTCCACAGGTTTTTTACCACCAAGCCTCCAGGCAAGGGAACCGGCCTGGGATTGAGCATCGTCCGTCAGATCGTGGAAGGCCACAATGGTTCCATCCAATTGATGGAGCAAAATGGACCCGGAACGACTTTCGCCCTCCGCTTCCCCTCTCCAGAAGCCACGGAGCGTGAAGCAAAACAGATATCGAGGGCAATGATTTCCCTGCCTCCCGGGAATTCACCGTCGTCCAAGGTGGACTGGAAGCTCGCTGATTTCCTCAAAGAGTTCGAAGCATCTTGAGGTCTTGACAGACGGGCATTCTGGTCTTACAACTGGTCCGACCACCCGACAACAGACCACGGGATCTCCTGAATGTTCGCGCCCATCAAAAAGCAGAAAGTCGCCGAGCAGGTGGCCGCATCCCTGCGGGGGGCCATCCTTTCGGGGCGGCTCAAGCCCTCGGATGCCGTGCCTTCGGAGCGCGTTCTTGCCGAACGGTTCGACGTCAACCGGTCCAGTATCCGCGAAGCGCTGCTTCGGCTGGAGAGCTGGGGGCTCATCGAGATCCGCCAGGGTGAGGCGACTCGGGTGAAAAACTTCCTGGAATCGGGGGGGCTCCAGCTTCTCCCCTACCTTATTGCGCCAGACGGCGAGCTTGATCTTCCGCTTCTGGCCGACCTTTTGGAGATCCGCGTGATGCTCTTGGGGTGGACGGCCGAGCAGGCGGCCCAAAAGTGCTCGCCGGAGGATATTTCGGGGCTCATGGAGATCATTAGCCGCTTGGAGGATCCAGGAGCCTCCCCGGAGACGCGGCAAAAGCTGGACTACGATTTCTTCGAGCGCCTTGTGGCGACAACCAAGAACCGTGTCCTCATCTTTTTGAGCAATGCCATCCGCGATGTCTACATGCAGCAGCGCGGCCTCTTCATGACCTTTTACCAAGACGATGTGTTCGATCCGCGGTATTATCGGGCCGTGGTGGAGGCGCTGGCCGCGGGCGACCCCTTGGGCGCAGGCCAGGCAATGCGTCTCCAGGCCGCGGTCTTCGATGCCGGCTGGTGGAGCACTTCTGGAGCCGAAACGACATGATGGAGCGTTTTCTTTCCAAGACACCGCTGGTGGGGCGCTGGTTCGGCCAAGGCGCCCGATCGGCAAGAACGGCCAACAGCCTCAGGTTCGATTCCCGTGCCGTGAAGGGCCACGTGGAAAGCTACTTTCTGCGGGCCAATCACCCCAGTTTGCCGAAAGCGATTTGGCTCAAGGCAACGATCCTCTCCAGGCCGAAGGGCGCCACCGCGGATGCCTGGTGCATCGTTTTCGACGGTGAGCGTGGTCGGACGTGGGCTCACCGCGAGACGGTCTGGATGGGCCAAACTCGATTCGAAGACGGCGCCAGCGGTGGACTTTTCGCCAGCATCGCCGGGTGTGACTTCGATTTCGGAAGCCCCGGAGGCGCCAAGGGCCAGATGCAAGGACCCGACGGGCATTGCTCCTGGGATCTGGCCTGGGTCGCCCCCGAATCCCCTTTGGCCCGCGAACTCTGCATCTATCCCTATGAGGCGATGGTCGAGGGTCCATTTCCGCGTTCCAAGCTTCTGACTCCCTATCCCTATCTACGGTTTTCTGGGCGTGTGGAGTGCTTCGGGGAGGCGATGGATTTGGACGGCTGGCACGGAATGCAGGGTCACAACTGGGGCCGCGAGCACGCCTGGGAATATGCTTGGGGCCAGTGTCTCTTTCCAGGCGCTACGGGAAAACCCCACTGCATGGTGGAAGGATTTACGGGCCGTATACGGGTGGCAGGGGTGGTGAGCCCCAGGATGTCGGCCATGGTGATCCGGCGGGGAGACCGTGCGTACCGGTTCGACGGGATCTTCGATTTTTGGCGGCAGCGCTCCGAGATCGGCCAGACCAGTTGGACGCTCCACCTTTCGGGGCGTGACGGCGAAGCCCTTCTTGTCATGGTTGCCGATCCCTCTCTCATGGTCTGCCTGGGCTACCAGAACCCGGATCGCCGGATTTCTTATTGCCTGAACAGCAAGCTTGCCCGGGTCCACCTTCGGGTCAACCCCAGGAACGACGATGCATTCCAGTGCCAAAGCGAAGATGGCGGTGCTCTGGAGTTCCTTCGCAACGACCCCGACCCCCGTTTCCACCGGGTTGTCTGACAAACGAAACCTCCGGTGGGACCAACAGTCAACTTTGTCAAAAAGAACTGCCAGAAATCTCTTTATCTACCAAAAACGCTTTTTTTTTGAGTTGTCTTCCGCTCCCATCGCTCGCATCCGCTGCGCGCTAGTCGCCTTTCATCGCCTGCGGGACCGGGCTTCGTTCCCCTGTCCCGTGACACCACGAAGGAATTAGACATGGGTGTTTCCTTTTTCGAGACGATGCGCGGCTCCCTCCGGGACACCGAGGGAATCGAGCATCCCGTGGAGTTCCAGATCAAAGCCGAAGCGACTCGGCTCTCCAGTTTTCTCTGGAGCGGAGAAGCTCGGATCACGGGGGTGATCAATGCCGCTCCATGGGCCGATGAAGCGGCATTGGAAGGCGTGATCCGGGTCTCTCCCTTGGTCGAGCGGTCGATCTCCTATTCTTTCCGGTTCATGAACGAAGACCAGGAAGAATTTGAGCTCTCCGGCGCCAAGTCCATCACTCCGTTTCATCCTCTTCGGTCCTTCACGGAGCTCCAGGCAACACTCCGAAAGATCGATGTGGAAGAGCCGCTCGGCTCAGGAGAACTGTACTTCCATTGGAAGGACTTGCCCCAATTTTTGGCATCTTGGTGGCCCGGTGCCCGAATCGCCCAGTACGACCTGGAGGTCCCCCCCCCAGAAACTCTAGGCGAAGAGGGGCTCTTCGGGACGGTTCTGGAAGAAACCCTCCGTGCCGTGGTGGAGGCGGCTTTCGAAAAAGGGAGATTCGTTCCGGCCGGGGACGAGCTGACCCTCCAGGCCGCTCGGCAGCTCCTGTCCGAAGCGCCATCAGGCCTCATCCAGGGCTACTCCGCTTCTCTCCGATGGATCGATGCAGCGGCCTGGAAAAGCCACGGCCAGCGGTTCGCGGCGCTGGACCTCCCCACAAGACAGGCACTGCTGTGCGACCTTGTGGAGCCGGGAACCAGCCTCACGGATCAGATCCGATCTTGGATGACCCGACTGGTGCTCCTGCCCATCAAGGCCGTCCATTTCGACCGAGCCGATTACCTCGAGGCCCTGGGCCATCCCAAGCTGGCGGCGCCACAGCCTGAGGCTCCCCCGAGCTACCTTTCCCAGGTGACCCGGGCCGAGGATCTCGATCCCATCACCGAGATCCGGGCAGATGTCGTCATCGTCGGAACCGGAGCCGGCGGAGCTCCGTTGGCTCTGGAGCTGGCGCGCTCCGGCCTGGCCGTAGCCATGATCGAGGAGGGCAGCTTCAAGAGTCGCCAGGACTTTTTCGGGAGCCCGTTGACCCGGATCGAGTCCCTGTGGCGGAATCGAGGAATCACCCTCATCGTCGGCACGCCCATTACCATCCCCACTGGCCGGGTCGTGGGAGGCACCACCACCATCAATTCCGGCACCTGCTACCCCACTCCGGATCCGGTCCTCAGGATCTGGCGCCACGACCTTGGCTACCCCGGAGAATTCGAGCCGGATGAATACCATGATTACTCGGAGCGAGTAGCCGCCGCACTGGAAGTGGCGCCGGCGGGAGAAACGGAGCTCGGTGGAGTTGGGGCGGTCCTCCAGCGCGGAGCCAGAGCCCTTGGCCTGGAACGAACGGCGCTTCCAAGGAACGCGCCCGGATGCTCCGCCGCCGGGGTTTGCGTCTTCGGTTGTCCCGATGGCGCAAAAAAATCGGCCGACGTGGCTTTTGTGCCCGGGGCGCTGAAACTAGGAGCCGCCTTGTTCACGGGGCTTCCCGTGACCCGCATCCTGATGCGGGGCAAGCGAGCCGTGGCCGTGGAGGCCAGGGGAGCGGATCGATTCGGCGCTTCCAAGGTGCTCCGGATCTTTGCCGAGCGGATCGTGCTTTCCTGCGGCAGCCTTCACACGCCTCTTCTTCTTAGGGACAACGGGATCCATCTCCCCGGGCTTGGCAAAAACCTCTCGGTCCACCCGGGCATGGGACTCATCGCCAAGATGCCCGAAGACCTCCAGCCATGGGCCGCCATTCCCCAGGGCTGCGGCATAGAAGGGCACGGTATCGAAGGCATACGATACGAAGGATTTTACTTGCCGCCACAGCTCTTTGCGCCATCCCTGCCCATGGCCGGAGCCGAACTGACCCATTGGATGGACGACTTTCATCGCCTGGCCCAGTTCGGATTCATGGTGAAAGACGAAAGCCTGGGCAGTGTGCATCGAGGCCCCGGAGGCCGTCCTCTCATCCGGTACAAGATCTCCCAGCGGAGCCTCCACCGGATCAAGCGAGGCTCCGCACTCCTGTCCGAGCTCTTCCTCCGGGCCGGAGCCCTGGAAGTCCTCACCGGTATGGCGGGACGCCCTATCGTCCGCACCATCGACGAGGCCCGGTCACTCCGAACCATGCCCCTGGCCGCCTACGACTTGCAGCTCCTGGGCGCACACCCCCTGGGCACCTGCGCCATGGGCAGCGATCCCAAGCGGGCGGTGGTCGATTTCGACCACCGCGTCTTCGGGACCGAGAACCTCCACGTCGTCGATGGGAGCAACGTCCCAACTTCCCTGGGCGTCAACCCGCAGATGACTATTATGGCCTTCGCCCTCCGCG
>JAJRTK010000361.1 GCA_024278345.1 bacterium
ACAATTCCAGGACTGTGGAACTGCAAGCGCCAACGCCTCGCTATCGCTCGGCGGGTCACGCCGTGCGTTACCCGAAGGTCGTCCGGGGCCTCCGGCCCCGGTCCCCGGCAGTGCTTTGCCCTGCACCCACCAGGGAGCTCGCTCCCTGGACCCACATTCATGTACGACGCGTTGCGTCTTGGTTTTGGCGGGTGTCCCGGCTTACGTTGATACCCTTAAGTGGATACCCCGCCAGAATCGTGGAGGCCGGTTCTCAAACCGGCCTGTGGGCGGTCGTCCGGGAATTGTAGCGTGCAGGCCTTCGGGCCTGCGCCCGCCGGGGAAAAGGTCCCGGGAAACGGATTTTACCCGATTCATCTCCATGAGTGTTACGTGGATACGAAAGTTTTCGCCAGTTCTTCGAAGCCCGATGAAATGGGGGTTGAGCCGAGGTTTTGGCAAAGATATGGACGAGCTGAGGGAGTAGGAGTTTTACAGGCTCCGATGGGGCCCCCGAGAGCCCCCGTGTTTCGGTGGTTCTCCGCTTTCGGGGCAACCGATGGAAAGAGGGGCGAAAATGGCGAGGAGCGGCGGTCGGATGGACGCCGATGTGAGCGGAACGCAGCACAACAGGGCCGTACAGGGAGAAAAGCTATGACTGTCAACTCCGGGGACGTTTCTCTGCGCCTCTCCTTCCTGGATCGCTTTCTCACGCTCTGGATCTTCTTGGCCATGGGAGTTGGCATCCTAGCTGGCTACTTGTTTCCCGGTATCGAGTCCTTCCTTGACAAACTTAGCGTGGGCACGACATCCATTCCCATCGCCATGGGCCTGATCCTGATGATGTACCCGCCGCTGGCCAAGGTCAGGTACGAAGAATTGATGCCAGTGTTCCGAGACGTCAAAGTGTTGAGCCTGTCCCTCGTGCAAAACTGGATCGTGGGCCCCATGTTGATGTTCGGGCTTGCGGTGATCTTCCTCCGGTCGCGGCCCGAGTATATGGTGGGACTCATCCTCATCGGCCTGGCACGATGCATTGCCATGGTCATCGTGTGGAACGACCTGGCTAAGGGTGACGCTGAATACTGCGCGGGCCTCGTCGCCGTGAATTCGATGTTCCAAGTGCTCTTTTTCTCGATCTACGCCTATCTGTTCATGACGGTGCTGCCCACCTGGTTTGGTCTTGAAGGAATCGCCGTCAACATCACCATGGGCAAGATCGCCAAGAGCGTTTTCATTTACCTGGGCATACCGTTTCTTGCGGGGTTCGTCACGCGCGTCATCCTGATAAGGCTCAGGGGCAAGGAATGGTACCATGTTGAATTCATCCCGAAGATCAGCCCCATCACGCTCATCGCCCTGCTCTTCACCATCGTGGTCATGTTTTCTCTGAAGGGCGCGAACATCGTGGAATTGCCGCTGGACGTGGTGCGCATTGCCATTCCGCTGTTACTCTATTTTCTCATCATGTTTTTCGTATCGTTCCTCATGAGCTGGAAGGTAGGCGCCACCTATGGCCAGTCGGCGGCCCTGTCGTTCACTGCGGCGTCGAACAACTTTGAGCTCGCCATCGCCGTGGCCGTGGCCACCTTCGGCATCCATCACGGGGCGGCCTTCGCCGCGGTCATCGGCCCCCTCATCGAGGTGCCCGTGCTCATTGCCCTGGTCAACGTGGCCCTCTGGATCGAGCGAAGATATTTTGGGGCAGAGCGGGCCGCCCCGTAACAGACGGCCCTCTCTAGATTGCGGTCATGGAAGGAGAGTCGCCACCGGCGCGTCGGAACCTTCCTTCTCCAGCTTCACGGCAAGGGCCATGAGCTCCGCGGTCCTGGACATGAAGAGCTCCCTGGACAGGGCGCCGGATTCCAGTTCCCGGAGCAAGCGGAACTGAGCGGCGCGGTCGATATTCCCGAGGCCGGCCTTGCTCTGTAGCATCCGCCAGTTCTTCCTTCGCTCGACGCAAAAGAGGACCATGTGACGGCTGATACCCACGGGGTGGAGTTGCCCATCGTCCCCCAGGACGCGGGTCCATGAGCCGTCGGCGGGGATGAAAGAGCGATGACTGGGATCGGTATACCGCCGCCGCACCACATCGTTTTGGGTGATCCGGGGGAGCAGATCCTCCAGGGAGGGAAGGCGTTCCCGCCCATGGGCGTCGATCTTCTGGAAGTGCCGGCGGAAACGGGCCTCTGTCCGCGCCCAGTGAACGACGGTGTAGCTGTACCGCTCTCTGGTGGCCTTGACGGTCACCTGATGCCAATCCCGGTTCAGACTGGGATTGCCCTTCAGAGAAAGGCATTCGCCATAAGTCTCGCCCTTCTGGGCGTCGAAGACGAACTCCGGCATTCCCCGGGCATCCCGGATCCGCTGCGCCTGGATGGTGGCGTGGTCATCCGGCACTCCGTGCTCGGGCTGACAGGTTGTGAAAGCCTGGATGAAGGCTGTCCCCCGATAGGCAAGACCATCCAAGAGAGCGCGGAAGAGGCTCGCGGAGTTGGCCATGGATACCTGGGCGACGAAGGGACTTCCATGGCCACTTATCAGGGCCAAAGCCACCTCCTTCTTCTCCGTGAGCTTCCCCTGAGTCGCCGCGCCAAACTGGTTCATGTCGAACCCGCCTGGCATCACCGAGCTGTCGGAGTTCTGACCGCCCGTATTGGAATAGACCTGGGTGTCGAGTAAAAGCATCTGGAGGTTCGGGCGATTCTGGAGTGTCGCCTTGGAGACGTTCTGGAAGCCGATATCCCCAAAAGCCCCATCACCTCCGATAGCCCACACCTTGGGAAGCTCCTGCACTTCCCGATCCGTCATGAGAGCATCGGTGAAGTGGGTGAGATCCCAGTAGTCCCGGTCCGTCAGCCTCTTCACGTCCACCAGCGCCTTTCCCAGTCGCTCCGGAATGACGGATCGCCTGGCGTGATCCACAATGAAGCCCTCAGCCATGAGCCAACCGATGGTGGCGCCGTCCTGGAATAGAGAGTTGATCCAGGGGTAGGGATGGGGGTTGTTGGGATGGGTAGAGCCATAAACCGTGTTGCAGCCCGTGCTCGCCGTCATGCCCATCACCGACATTCCGTTCCAACGACCGCCCTCCGTCGTCTGTAGATGACGGTGATTGTAGGCGTCGACGCGGAGCACCTGAACCAGCGAGCCCACAAGCTCGGCGTCCCCCTTCTGGAGATGCTGAGCCATGACCTCCTCTGTATCGGCATCATCGACCCCGCCGTGCCCCAGGATCGTGTGGAGCATCGTCTTCCTCCACAACTTCCAAGCGCCCTCGTCCTCCTTCCGCAATCGCTCCAAGAGACCCACGCCCTCGGACTCCAAGCGGTCCGCCAGCTTTTCCAGCCTGGCAGATCGCTCGTGGTAGAGCGGACGCATGAATGCCTCGGTGATGGTGGCCACAGCCCGAAGAATCGTCTTCTCCCCACACCCGGCGCAGGCCCCGTCACCAGAAAGCAAGGCCTGATAATTGCTCTGCACCATCAAATGGTACTGGAGCACCGCGGCCCGAGACTCCAAGGGATTCGAGGGGTCGTATTTGCCCAAGAACTTCCCCGGAGTATCCGGAAGTAGGTTCAAGAACTCCACGGCACTCTGGTGATCGGCGTTGATCTGCTCCGTTTCTTCCACCATGACCAGCGCGTCTTTGTCGCCGCACTCGGTGGCGCACTCGCCGCATCCCTTGCAAAGATCGCTGACGAAGATGGAAAAGATCCCGCCGGCTCCGGGGTTCTTCTTCTCGGCGCTCTTGAAGATCTGGGTCGTCTTCCCATAGGCCGCCGGCAACCGCTCCACCACGGGCCGAATCTGGCCCAGCGCCTCACGAAGAGCCGACTCATCCCCATAAGCAAGAGAGTCTCTTGTCAGCGCGTCAATCTCCGCCATGAGCAGCTTCGGGAATGGCTCGTGGGCCTCGCCCCGCTTCTTCCCCACCTCCTGGCGCATCCTTTCCCGAACGGACGCCTCCAGTTTGCCCACATCTTGGAGAAACCGCGCCCTCACTGGCTGCGAGCTGACATAGTACCGGAAGATCGTCGATAGGATTGTGGACAGATCCTGAGCCGTGTTGGGGAGCGCCGTGTCAGGGCAAGAAGTGATGCAGTCCATGCACTGGGTGCAGTTCTCCGCCACGAAAAGGGGGACCTGCCGCCTGGCGCCATACTTGCTTACCGTCTTTCCCGTCGCCGCGGCCATGACGCCAGTTGCGGCCCGGGGGGTTGCCGGCGTGTGATAGCCCAGACCAGACCGGAACTCCCGGTCATAGTCCGACAGCGAAAAAAGAGGAACCAGCGGTCGAGGCTCCAGACCTTCCGATGACGAGATCGAAACGCTGCTGGGATGGCAGTGGCCTTGCCCTCCAAAAGGTCGAGGCTCCAGACCTTCCGATGACGAGATCGAAACATCTTCCAAGGGGATGAAGATTTCCCCTCGCATGGAAGAGCGATCGGGAGCATCCACGGGACCGTAGTCCACGGATCTCACCTGGCCGAACCCCTCCCGCATCACCGTCATGTTCGACTCCACCACAGCGGAACCGAAGCGGCCAAACTTGTGGTCGTACTGGTGCCGCACCGTGGCCAAAAACTCTTCCTTGGGAATGTTGTAGTCCTGCAAGAAGGAAGAAACCCGGAAAAACGCTCCCAAGAAGGCGTTCCCCTGCATCCGGTATTGGAGATCCTCCCGCTCCGTCGCCGCCTGGGCAATGGCAAACCCGTTCAAGACGAAGAGCCGGATCCCCTTGTGGATGATCTCCTGGCGGTATTTCAAGGGAATCCGCGTCCAAACCGCCCGGTCATCCGTCTCCGAGGATTCCCAGACGAAAGCGCCTCCCTTCTTCAGACCCACCAAGGGATTGGTGTGGGTGAAGATCTTCGGGTCACAGCAGAGTACGACATCCACGTGCTGGAGATCGCAGTTCACCCGGATCTTCTCGTCGGCCATCACAAGGAAATAGTTCGTCGGGGCGCCCTTCTTTTCCGACCCATATTTCGGGTTGGCGCTAATGTGGAGAACCGACTCTCCCGGCTTCGCCTCCGGGTGATCCCTCCGAGTAACATAATTGCCCATCGCCCCCAACACGCCGCCCAGGTTCTTCCCGGTGGTGATCATCCCCCAGCCGCCGATGGAATGAAGGCGCACGGCAATGGCGCGGTCCGGCAACAGGCTAGGCCGATCTTCCGAACAGACCGCGTAAGGATGATCGATCCCCACGTAGAAAAAACTCGCTCCGTCGGCGGCGCGCTTCCCGTCCTGCCGCCCTTGTCGGCCCGTGACAAACTCCCAGGCTCCCAGAATCCCCTCCGGCCGGAAATCCCGCGATCCAAGCCCATACACTCCGTGGAAAATCCGCGGCAACCGATCTTGCTCCAGGCTCGGCAATTCGGGGTAGGCCAGCGTCCTCGAATTCTCCAGCGCCTTGGCAAGCGCCGTCCGGATGTCCCGCGTCATGGGACCCTCCCCCGAAAGCTGATCGTCGATCCGCTCCAAGACAGCCACGTTCGTCTTCCCAGCCAACGCCTCAATGATGGCTGCCTCCGGGAATGGCCGCAGCACGTTGAGATGGATCACCCCAACTTCCTCGCCGGTCCTGGCCCGTATGAAATCGATGGCCGCTTCAATGTTCTCCGCCGCGGAGCCCATACAGACGAATACCGTGTCGGCTCCTTGGCAGTTGTACTGGGAAATCAAGCCGTACCGACGGCCCGTCAAACGAGCAAACTCCTCGTACGACTCCTCCAGGAACCCAAGGATCGGCTCCACAAAGTTGTTCCGCCGAGCAGCCACACCCTGCATGTAGTGTTCCTGGTTCTGAACCGACCCCAAAAGCGCCGGAGCCTGCAAATCGAAACAGACGGGAACACGCCGCCGCCGGGGCCCGAAAATCGCCCGCTGACCCTCCGTGGGACAGTCGATCATCTCCTCCGGACGACCCAAAAACTCCCGGATCAAACCCGATTCCGGCCGAAGAAAAGTCCGCTCCAGGTGCGACGTCAAAAACCCATCCTGAGCATTCATCCCCGGAGTCAAGCTCTTTTCCGTCACCCGACGCAAGATCAATGCCTGATCCGACGCCTGCTGCGCATCCTTGGAATAAAGAACGATCCAACCCGTGTCCAAAGCCAAATAGACATCGTCATGACCGCAATGCACGTTCAGAGCATGGCGCGTCAGTGCCCGAGCCGCCACCTCCAGAACCATAGTGGACAACTTTCCCGGAGCATGGTGGTACTGCTCGATTCCGTAGGCAATCCCCTGACCCGACGTGAAGTTCACCACCCGCTTGCCAAGCAGAGAATAGGCAATGGCCCCCCCCTGCGCCGCATGCTCGCCTTCCGTCTCGATGGCAACCTTGGCGTTTCCGAACGCATTCAGCTCTCCCCGGGCGAACGAAAGCTGGAAATGTTCCCCCTGCTCCGTCGAAGGCGTGATGGGATAGAAGATCCCCGCATCCGCGATGCGAGCCTCAGTGTAGTAGGCCACCAGCTCATTACCGGTGGTCGTGATGGGAATTCCAGTGTACTTGGGACTCTTCGCTCCAGCCTCTTTCACGCTGGGGGAAATAGCGGTCATGGGCGATCCTTCCAGGTTGACGCAAGTTGCCGTTTCGAACAGGCGCACGATTGCAGCCCGTACCAAGGCACTTTTCTAACACACTCCCCGACCTCTGGCCAGCACACAGCCTAGTTTGGCAACGAAAATAAAAGGCAAAGCTCACAAGCCCACCACCCACGGCAAAGCCGCCCGCCATTCGAGCCAAACAGCACGAAGAACCACCAAAAAACTGGGTATCCGCGCAAAGAGGGTTATCGGCAATCGTAGAGGGCGGAATGGTGGGGGAAGGAGAGGGATGGTCGATGGGAAGCCAAGCCCAAAAGGGCGGTGAAAAGGCGGAAAAACAGCGAAAGCGACCCTTTGCCAAGGAAATATCGAGATGGCCTTCTGGGGCGCTGTTCTGCCCCGACATCAGCGGCACAAGACTGTGGCATGCGGGCCGCCCGGCCCGCATGCACCATCCCGCCCCAAAACCCAATACCGCGGCTCCTTCCACGCCCCCGGCAGCGCGCGCGGGCCGGGAGACCCGCACGCCACGGTCCCTTTCCCCAAGCTTCTTCACGCCCACAGCAGCGCAGGCCGGGAGACCCGCCACGCATGCACCATCCCGCCCAAAAAACCAATCCAGCGGCACAAGACTGTGGCATGCGGGCCTCCCGGCCCGCGGAGTCGTTTCAATCCCCTCACCATCGGGGATGGTCTGCAGACTGGTTTATGCAGACCCAGTCCATCTGCTCAGGTTCGGGCGGTTTCAATCC
>JAJRTK010000362.1 GCA_024278345.1 bacterium
ACCCACCTACGGAGGCCCCTCATGGAAAATGTAGCATACGAACTGACGATTTCCAGAACTTTTGCCAATTCTGAATCCCGTTTTCGAAAGTTGGTCTCGAAGCTGGGTTCTTCCCAAGTCCAGAAACTGGGTGGTGCTCCATCCCTAGGGCAATGGATCGAAGGCGGCGACAATGGCGAGCAGCGGGCGCCGGATGGCGACCGATGTGAGCGGAACGCAACACGAAGAAAACAAAGGGTTTGCCGACAACTCCGCCCTAAAAGAAGAGCACGACCCGAATCTTGGCCTGCGGGAATCCTTTAACTCGAACTTTTTGCTGCGAGGCAGATCATGCAAGAATCGCGACAATCACTGAGTTTGAGCGACTGTCTTGTGCGCAACGAGCAAACAGCCGCAGAAAGCGCTGGAAGCGAGTCCTTTGTCCTGGATCTCACCACGGGCAACTACTATGCACTTGGTGAAGTTGAAACTTATATCTGGAGCCGCCTGAATGGTGAGAGTGAATTGGCCACTATCGCGGACGACGTTTGTGGTAAGTTCGAAGTACCGGCTGACGTGGCTACCGCGGATCTTCTCAGCTTCGTGACCCAACTGGTCGAGGCCGACCTTGTTGAAAGGGCGGTGCAAAGATGAGCTCTCTTACAGTCAAATGGCCCACGGCAGAATTGCACTGTTGCTTTTGGGGAACGGAGAATTTTGTTATTGATGGGTATCGCTCCACATGCGGATCTGGATGCGAGCTGGAGATCTGGCACTTGGGCGTTGCGTGATTTTTTGGGGCGGTGTTTTGGGTGAGGGAAGGTCATGAAAGAGAAACTCAACGCCTCTTCGTTTCCCTTGAGCGAATTCGTGGATTTATGTCGCTCCCGTTTGAGGCTGCGCCTGGGCGGAGCCTTTGAAATCGGGGCTGGAGTTGCGTGGCGTGACAAAGACTTCAAGCTTCACAGGTGCAAAGTTTGCCTGCTGACCCGGTCTGCATCAGAAATCCAAGGGCTGCGGCTGCCGCCATTCGAATTCTCCGCGGAGCACTATGCGACCAGAATCGGAACGTTCGGCTGAGGGTGAGCGGTTTTTGCATGCGCCCCTTGGTGGCCCAGGGCGATGAGGTGGAAGTGGTTCCCCTCCACGGGCCACCGACCGTGGGAGATATCGTGCTCGCCCGCCGCACGGCGGGGGAGCTTGTTTGCCACCGGGTAATCGCACTGATGAGCGACGGAGGGGTATGGCTCGTGGGCGATGATTCCAGCAATCGTGACAGGCTGCCTTTCAGTGCTCTGCTAGGCCGTGTACAGGTGGTCTTCCGCGAGGATCGGCAACTGAGGCTGCACGGCGCTCTTGCCCGGAAGCTCGACAGGCTCCTTGCGGCGATCAAGAACCACGAGCTGCTCCTTCGCCAATCCGGGTGTCAGGGCCTGCGACGGTTGGGGGGAATCCTGGGGTGGCTGCGAAGGGCCGCGCTGCGAGGGCGGGCTCTTGCCTGGCGCCGGTTACCTTCGGCCTGAAGGGCTTCCTTTGAACATGGCCGACAAGATGCCGGCTCCTTCGGTCGTGCTCGTCGGCTGAGTGCGAATCGATTTTGGGTCAAAGAGAAAACGGACGCCGCCCATCCCTTTGGACTCGGCTTCCTTGGATTCCTTTCAGGCGGCGCAGAATAAGTTCCCACAAGTAGTTGAACCAGGAAAGGAGGCCAAGAAACCAGCGCTGGTGGAGCAAAGCCCGCAGGGTGGTCCATCGGAGGCCCGTGTACCGTGAAAAGAACCAAGAACGGTCGGCCCCCGGAGAGACGAGCCAGGCAGCCATTCGCAGACGAAGGCTTCGGCGAGGGCAGCGAGGATCCTGGCAATCGATGCCGAATTGAAGATCTAGCATTTTCATGGATAGCCATAGGGCATAGGTCACGCCCCATTCTTCGGATCGAGACTCGATCAACCGCCAATCCAGGAATGGGTAGTGGCGGAGGAACAGGACGAGATCATAAACCAGGCTGAGACGATCATAGTGGTGGCGAGCCGCATGGACCGCAAGATAGATGAACTCGTCTTCGGGAGCGAAGACAAGCGTGTCGGCTCCTGACAAGGTGACATAGGCAACAGCCCGCTCCATCAACTCCAGTGACTCGAGGTTCGCCCCGAGACCGGAGGAGGCCTGGTGGTGCAGCTCAAGTGGCGGAGAGTTCACACGCTTGAGGACTACGTGGTGATGGTCCGGCCACGCCATCTCCGCCGATTCTGACAGGTGATAGCCAATGGATTCCAGGAGTCCTATGGCACGATAGAGATCTGCTGGCGCGACGAGGAGATCCAGATCGCCAGACAACCGCTGATGGGGTTCGGGATAAATGCGTTCCGCCAGCACGGGTCCTTTGAGAGTGACCGCTTTGACATCCCTGGATCGAAGAAGAAGGAGTATTTCCGCGAGTCCAGTGTTCAGGTGCTTCAGCCAAAGGCGATCAAGCGCGATCTGCTGCTGAACGTGGTTCCAAACAGAGCCCCCCACGATTGAGAGTGCGTGGGCTGCGACTTTTGACGCAAGCAGAGCACCCAATCCCTGCTCAAAGGCTTCTCTGAAGAGCCTTCGCCAGTCTTCGATCCGAGAGCACAGGAGTGGTAGATCCTGGAGGTCACTGACGAGCAGCGATTGGAGGAGAACGCGGTTACGACTGAAACGAGCCGCAGAACGGTCACGGGGCATGGGCTATCTCCAGCATCAACGGAGAGCTCTCGTTCTTCGGTTCGTTGCCGCCGCCAACGCTCGTTTCTTGGTCCGTTGATCGGGCTGCCGGCGGCAAGGGGGCCTGAGCATGAAAGCCATCTGCCGGGCGAGCCTGGTCGCCGGCTGAGTTGAACATTCTTCGGGTTGGAGCAAGAGCCTCTTGACTTCCTCTAGCACACTCCCGATTCCCGGCGCATCTCCGAAGCCCTTCCCGTGCTAGAATGAGTTCCTTCCCCATAAACCTGAAAATCGATTGTGATAGACTGGCTTCGGCTCGTTCGCGCAATTCCATCAGAGCGGCGATAGATGGAGCCTTCGGAGCACCGCTCCCGCCGCCGCACAAATCCATGATTGCCGGGAAGAAAAATGATACTCCGCGTAAATGAAACGCTGACCTTCCGGCTGCTGGGCCTTGCCGACGAGCTCGAGGATCCGATCCGGCATTGGCTTGGTTATTTCGTTCAAACTGGCGTCAAGCCGAATTCTCGAACGATCAAGATTCGGTTTCAATACGGGAAATTCTCGGGCTCGATGTTCGACGGCGAACCTTTCAGAATCGATGGCTTCGAGGTGCGGCGGCGAGGGCATCAGGTAGACATCGGGAATCCCGGCCTGTTTGTGAGACTGGAGTTGGACAGGTCCAGGGCGGAAGTATGGATTGGAGCGGTCTCGCCAGCAGTTTTGGATCAGCTCATCCCGCGGCTCTTGCCTACCATGCTCTCCGAACTTGCCCAGCACCGAGGCTGGTCCGTCCTCCACGCCGCCGCCGTGTCCGTCGATGGGTATGGGCTACTCATGCCCGGCACCAGTGGCGTCGGCAAGTCCACCCTCTTCCGGTCGGCGCACAAGAGAGGTTTCGGTGTCTTGTCCGACGACCTCGTCTGGCTCGCCGAGACAGAGGAAGGATTCCGATTGCACGCCTTCCCTCGGGGCTTTCCATCCAAGGCCGCACCAGGGCCAACGGTGAACGAGGCCCCGTTGTCCGCCATCGTCTGCCCGAGTATCGCTTCACGCCCCGAAAATCGAGTCTCGAGGATTTCGGCGGGCGAGGCTCTCAGCGCGTTGGTGGCACAATCCTCCTTCTTGGCGGGAAACTCAGCGGGAGGGGAGGGATTTCGGCGACTTGTGCGGGCGACGGCCACGGCGCTTTGCTTTAGGCTTGAGGCAGGCCAAGATCGGCACGACGTGGCCGATTGCCTGACGACGGTTGCGGGAGAATTGGCCAAGGTCCGGGCTGGGTGAAACTCGAGAATCAATCACTCACAGCTATCCACTAACAACTAACTCGTCATTCCCGGACACTCCGGACATTCCACGGATCGGCCTTGGTCATCGTTTCGGCCACCCTGCAGAATCTCGGCGCCGCCCTGGTGGCACCGGCATCTTGCCGGTGGCGGGCTGGACGGGATTCACGGAATTGAACGGTGGGTTCCTTTCGTGCGTGGACTTGTCAACCGGATCTGATAGGTCCCCATCGTTTGGGCCACCCTGCAGAAGCTCGGCGCCGCCCCAGGGCCTCCGGCCCTGGAACCCGGCGGAGGCTCCGCCTC
>JAJRTK010000363.1 GCA_024278345.1 bacterium
ATCAACGTAAGCCGGGACACAAGCCAAAACCAAGACGCAACGCGTCGTACATGAATGTGGGTCCAGGGAGCGAGCTCCCTGGTGGGTGCAGGGCAAAGCCCTGCCGGGGACCGGGGCCGGAGGCCCCGGACGACCTACGGGTAACGCGCGGCGTGACCCGCCGAGCGATAGCGAGGCGTTGGCGCTTGCAGTTCCACAGTCCTGGAATTGTCCCGCGTTACGTGGATGCCCAGCACGACAGAGCCGGTGGCCGGTGCCGATTGCGTCATGGGCCTTGGGCGCCCTGAGCTCCAGCTTCTACCAATCCACACGCCTCAAGGATGAGCCGGGCGTCTTGGGTTCCCGTTGCTCCAAGTCCATCCGCATCGAGATATCCGAGCTGTTCGAGCTGCTGCCGCTTCTCCTCGGGCATCTCAAGTTCGGCATCGTTCCGGATCTCCTCCCCTTGGAGAGCCAAACGGCCGAAGCCTTCCGCCGCCTTCCGGCAGATGTCGTTTCGCAGCTCCACCCGCTCAGCCGCCAAATCGCTACGTTCCCCGGGATCCGCCCACAAATCGTAGAGGCGCACCCGTTTTCGGATGAGGTCCGCGATGAGCTT
The DNA here is from genome assembly GCA_024278345.1 of bacterium. Lineage (GTDB taxonomy): Bacteria > CSSED10-310 > JAJRTK01 > JAJRTK01 > JAJRTK01 > JAJRTK01. The sequence goes on from JAJRTK010000363.1 coordinate 599, forward strand.
GTAGCGGCCTTCAACCAACCCTCGCAGATTGCACGCCTGCTCGCTGTGAAGGAAGACCTCTCGGGCAACCGGCATTTCGGGAGGTTCCACGCTTTTCTCCACGAAATCGAGAATCCATTGGTGGAGATCCGTCATGCGAGTTGGCCCTTCGATGACGGAACCAGTGCCGACCGCTCCCGTTGCGATGAGGAGCGGGATCTGAACAACCTCCTGGTAGAGTGCCGTGGTGTGGTGCCAGCCGCCGTGCTCCTTGAATTGCTCGCCATGATCCGCCGTAACGATGACCGCCGGGGGGCGGGGCAACCGTTCCGCGGCTGCCATCACTTCGCCCAGGAAGGCGTCGGTAAACCGGATCTCTCCACGGTAAAGCGAGCGGCCATCCGATTTCATCGTCGTCTCTGGAGGATGAGGCATGTAGTGAAAGTGGGGATCGAAATAGTGGAGCCATACGAAGAAGGGCTCTTTTGCCGTCTTCAGGAGATCGACACCGATCTCGGAAAGCCGCTCCGACGTCACCGAGAGGTGTGCCGCATCATCGGTCCCCGGGATGAGTTCTTCGTCAAAACGCTCAAAACCGCGGTCGAACCCATAATCCGGCCCCAGAAGAAGATGGGTGACGGCCGCCGACGTGTGGTAGCCCTTCTTCCGGAGCTTTTCCGCAAGAGTCAGCGCGTTTTGGGGCAAGGCCTTCCGAAAGTGGATAGCGCCGTGGACCTTGGGTTCGAGCCCAGTCATCAGGGAGGCCAGAGATGGCAGGGTCCAGGGTGAAGGTGCCCAGACCATTTGATAGAGGCGGCTCTGCCGGCTCAATCGATCCAGAGCTGGCGAGGCGTACATCGGAGAGCCGTAACCTCCAAGATCATCAGCTCGAAGAGTATCGACGGTGATGAGCAGGATGTTGGGCGGCTTCTCCGTCCACTGGCACCCGCCGCAAAATCCGGCCAAAACAAAAAAAACGGCCAGATCCCGAAACGGCCCGTTCACTCTACCGGGCCTCTCTGCTTCGCGACGAGGTACGGTCCCAGCACCAAGTACCGCAAGCCCGAGGTCATCAAGACCCGGACCGCGTCTTTCGCCGTCCCCACGATGGGTTCCCCGTGAAGATTGAATGACGTATTGAGGACCGCTCCGATCCCGGTCTTCTTGTAGAATGCCGCCAGGATCGCATGGTACTCGGGGTTATGCTCCCGACGGAGCACCTGGGGCCGGCAGGTTAGATCAGCCTGGTGGCAGGCGGCAATGATCTTGTATCCCAGGTCGGTGGTGGGAAAGCAAAGAAGCATGTATTCCGAAGAATGCCCCCTTGGATTGATCAGATAGTCCTTGGCATGTTCCTCCATCATGGAGGGAGCAAACGGCATCCAGAAGTCGCGCTGCTTGATCATGGCATTCAGCTTTCGTACCGACCCCAGATGAGAAGGATTCGCCAACAAGCTCCGGTTCCCCAGAGCCCTGGGTCCGAACTCCATCCTCCCGCAAGCTCGACCCACGACTTCCCCCCTGGAGAGAAGATCCGCCACGGTATCGGCCATGTCTCCTGGCTTTTCTACTCTCAGTTTCGCCCGATCCAAGCCCGCCACGAAATCATCCAGATTTTCTGGCAGGGGCGGCCCAAGATAGGCATCCTTCATGGGAACGTGGCGAATTGGCTCGCCCTTGGCATCGCAGATATCTCGGTATCCCAGGAATGCCGCCCCTACCGAAATGCCGTCATCGCCGGCGGCTGGGAAGACGTGGAGTCGTTCTACATCGGGAAGCTCAATGATCTTTGCGTTCGCCCGGATATTGAGAAAGCCGCCGCCCGCGGCCGCGATAGTCCCGACGCCGAAATGCTGGACGTTGTTTTTGACCCACTGGACCATCGTTTCCTGGAAGATGGCCTGCAATGCACAGGCGACGTAATCGTGCCGCCGGTTGGGGAGCCGCCTGTTCAGATAAGAGACCACCGCCGACGCCGCCCGGCCGCTCCGGTTCCGAAAACGAAGTCCATCCACCCGCCACATCTCCCGGAACACCTCCAGGATCTCGTCCGCTTTCCGGGGATCGGGATAGGCGGCGAGGCCCATCACCTTGTATTCCTCTTGCCATGGCTTCATTCCCAAAAACCGGGTGACCTGAGCATAGAACCCAGCGATGGAATGCATGGAACTGATGGAGACCTTTCGCTCGAAGCGTCCGGCCTTCCCAATGCTCACGGTGGCACAGAGGCCATCGCCATTCCCATCGCAGGTCACAACCAGGGCTGGATCGTCTGAAGGCCTGGTGTGGAAGGCTGACGCGGCGTGACAGTCATGGTGATCGTAAACCACGATTTTTGTTGCGTCGAAGCCCGCGGCCTCCCACTTGGGCCGATGGAGACCGAAACGCTCTCGAGTCCGTATACGGCTCATGGTTGCCACATAAAGGCGACGAAGCGCTTCCGACTCCATGATGGAGGTCGGCACAACGCGCGAGCCTACCGAAACCAGGCCGGTGGTGAAGCGGTATTCCCCGCCCTGAGCGCGATTCGAGTCAAACCGCTCGCAACGGGTCCCCAGCGCTACCCGGTCCACCTCTTCGGGGGCCACACCAGCAAGATCCAGCACTGCTTCAATAGAGCGAGATGGAAAGGCAACGGAATACTTATTCCCGTCCAACCTCTCTTCCGCCACGGCCGCAACCAACTCGCCGTCCCGAACAAGAGCCGCTGACGAGTAATGGCTCAATGTCACGCCTAATACGGTGCTCATGCTCTCTCCATCTCCTCCATCACGACCCGTGTTCCTCATAAAGAATCGGCCTACGAAGCCGGAAACGCCTAGCCGCCGGGGACGAGGAGGATAGGATGCCAGGTGCGCAGTCCTGCCTACATCGAGGAGGCCCCACCGACTAGAACGCCGGAGCAAGGATGGATCCGGTTCCGCGGCAGACTCCGGTTGAGAGTTCCGGGTCACAAGCGTGTCGCAAAAAAACTATCCACGAGCGGGGCGACAAACCGGCGCTCTGGAACCCCTACCCATACCCCATTGGACCGAGGAGATGCAATTCCATCGCCTTAGTGGCCGGGGCGAGGGGCTGACCTCGACCTCACACGCCTCCCGCCTCCCGGACCGGGGACTCGATCTCCCACCCTGGACCGTTAGTAAAAAAGCGTCTCAGGCTGCCTGTAGCTAGACGTGGCAAAGGCTTCCGGGCCCTCAGTTCATTGTCGCGGAGAACCGGAGTCCGAAGCTTCCACCGGTCAAGCTCAGGTCGGAATTTGAATCTGGAATCGAATGGAAGCCCCCCCCCAAGGCGACACCCAATCCCCATTTGTCACTGACCCACCATTCCTTACCCACGGCGAAATCAGCCGCAAAACCAACGTCGGAATCCACTGTCCCCAAAATGTCGATGTCAAGAGAGAGCTTTCCCGCACCCGCGGACCCCGTCACATAGAAATTTGAGTCTCCCAGATAGTAAGTGACTCCCGCGCCAAAGGCCGCCAAAGAAAGACTCGTGTCGGACAGCTCCGCACTGACTCCCCCGGACTCCACGTCGGGAGAGACAACATTCCATCCAAAAATCGTCGCGTGGACCGCCAAGTTCTCCGTAATCACGGCACCAAAGGCCATATTGAAATCGCCACTGACCCCCGACAAGGTCACTTCGGGCGATAGATTCTCCGAACTGCTCGCATAACCCGGACCCGCGGAAATCCGCATGAAAAAGCCCCCGTCGTGATCTCTCTGCGCCCAAGCAGAGGACGCCAACAAAGACAATCCAAAAACGGCGAACGACATCCCTTTGAGCAGACTTCCAAACCTCATACGTCAAATCCTCCTGCACGAGTTTATGGTTCAACTCACCTCTCACTCATAGCAATCCGGCAATCCCGGAGCAAAGGCCGTAGAACGCATTGAGAAAAAGACTCCCGAAACCACACTCCTTTCTTATGGTTGGCGTCCGGTCGGGTCGGCGGCAATCCGTCCGCCGCCCCTCCCCTATCATCGCCCTTGAACAGATCTCATTGCCCTCATGGCCTCTTTCGGCCCAGGATCTCCCCTCCGCGGATCCGCCAGGAAGATCTTCTCCACAAAGCAGGTCATTCCTCTGATGAAACTCTCTTTGGGTCACCTTTTTGCAAATTCTCCAAAATCCGCGGCAATCCCATCCCGACCTCCTTCACCAGCGCCACTCTGAATCCACTCTACGGTGAAATAGATTGCGTTCTTGTTGCAAAAACCCACCCCGAGCTTGCCTCTGAGGTGGTATCGGTATTATAATGGAAGAAGAGGAGGCTTCTGGAGGGACAGGCTCCCAAACAACATGCCGGGAAAGGACACGCCATGACATCATGTAAGAAAATTGCGCTCCTCGCTGGGATTGTCTCCGTCGCCCTCGCGGTACCGGAGATTGCGTTGTCTGGGTCCCGAGGCGGAAGCCATCGCTCCGGCGGGTCCCATTCGAGTTCCCGAAGTTCGGGACATGCTTCTTCCAGCCGTGGAAGCCATTCCCGCGGAAGCCGTTCCCGCGGAAGCCGTTCCCACGGAAGCCGTTCCGGATGGTCAGGGCAGCGGGGGCGCGGCTCAAGCTCTCGGGGGCATAGCTCGCGGGGAAGCCGCTCCAGATGGAGAGGACAAAGCGGATCCTCGGGATCGCGAGGGAGCGGTTCCCGCGGGCAGTATCAAACCCACAGCGGCAGTAGGGATGGCGGCTCCGGCTCCCACCGCCAGGGCCGGTACAGGACCCGTCACGGAGGCTCCGCCAACGGGTGGTACGGTGGACACAACAATGGCTATTATGGCGGCAACCATGGCGGCTACTATGGCGGCGGCTACGGTTATTATCCCTATTACGGTTACTATGACTATTACCCTTACTATTCTTGGGGTTATTACCCTTACTATCCCCTTGGGTGGTCTTGGTATTCCTGGTATTACTCCCCTTATTACTTAGGAGGTTCTTACGCGGCCACGGGCGACGACGGGTATTACTACGATTCGGAGGGCGATTCCGGCTCGGGCTGGCGAGGCTGGGACTCGTCTCGCAGCAACGGATATGACGAAGCGCCCGACAATCGCTACCAATTGGAAAGCGACGCCTGGCGCCGCGAATCTGGGTATTCCGGGGCGGCACGGCGGTCTGGGTATTCCGGGGCAGCACGGCGGGACGAGCCTTCCCGCGGACGGGAAGCACCGGATGGTGCCAGGTGGCGAGAAACCGCTTGGATCTATTTCAGCGTAAATACGCCCAACGCGAAGGTCTACTTGAACGACAGCTACGTTGGGCAAGCTAGTGAATATGGGTCAGGAGCTTCAGGACTCCCCGTTCGAGCAGGCCAACACAAGATCGAGATTGTTGATGGCCCGAAGACCTATTCGGTGGTTATACGCCTGGCGCCGGGGCAACAGTCGCTTGTCCGCCACTCCTTCAAAAAGCCGGCCCAGAAAACTCGCAAACCGGAAACGTCAAGATAATACACTCATGGAGACCCATCGGACCACCCCAGAAGCATGAAAGGCTGGACGCCGCGGCCACCGATGTTTTCCCCCCCCCAATCTTTTCGCCTGGAGGCCTTCCGGTCTTTCTCCGGCCTTTCGCATGGAGGCCTTCCGGCCTCCAGGCTCTCCGTTGGCGCTCCCGGTTGCCCGGCAAGAAGCGGGCGCGGGCCGGAAGGCCCAAAATCCGTTCCCCGGAACCTTTTCGCATGGAGGCCTTCCGGTCTTTCTCCGGCCTTTCGCATGGAGGCCTTCCGGCCTCCATGCTAGCGTTTACTTTCACGGTAACGCGGGACATGTGACGAAAGAAAAAAACGCGGTGCCGAACATAAGCGAGGCCTACCTGGCCTTGGTCACCGGTAGTGCCTTTGGCGGCTCTCGCTGTCGCTCGGACCCGGCCACCCTGCAAAATCTCAGGCGCCGCCCCATGGCCTCCGCCCCTGGAACCCGGCGGAGGCGGCCTCCGGACCTCCGCTGGGAGCTTGCGCCGCGGCCCTTTGGGCCGCGGCTCGCTGCGCTCGGCATCAGACCCTCGCCAGAGAGCGCACAAGGACCCGTTGCAATGAAAGGCAACCGGAGGGAACGGCGGAAGCGTCCAGTGGGCGGTTCCGCCGTGGTGCTCTTGCTGGAACCGGGCAGGGTAGTGTTTGATGAAGATCTCTTGGCGTCTAGCCAGAAAAACCTTGAGACACTAGTCCGAAGCCGGATTGGGTTGGCGGCGGCGGGGGAAAACAAGCGGAGAAACCTGACATGAAGACCTATTTGTTCAAACTTGGAAAGACCGAAGTCTGGAGGCGCCACCTTTCGGACGAAATCGCCAGGGATCAGGCTCGAGCCCTGGCGGCAAAACAGAAGGTCAGCGTGGAAGTGTGGCGATCGACGCTTCGTGGCAAGGCCATGCTCGGCGTCGAAAAAGGCGAAGAGCGTGCATAGGATCTATTCGATTCTCGTTGTCGGGATTTGGCTCGCCTTGATGGGGTACCAGACCTACGAGGGTTATCTCCGCCCCCGCACCGAAACGGAACGAGTGACGGAGCTTTTCGAGCCGTGGGAAGTCTTTTACCTCCTGGAAGCCGGGAAAGCGGAGCGGGGTTTCTTCGCCGAGCGCCTATTTCTCAACGCGACATCCACGGGCTGGATTCGGGAGTCAAGAGGCTTTTATGGAACCCTGCCCACGGATTCGGTATTACTCAACTCGGCCTTGGATCTCACCTCTTCGGGGCGCCTCAGGGGATTTCGCATTCAGATTCGGTCTCTGGCCCGCTCCGTGGATATCCTGGGCGACAGCACCCTCGACGGCTTCGTGGTGACGGTGCGCCTTGGCGACGAAAAGCCCTTCGACAAAATGCCTGTCCCCGTGCCGGATCTCGGTTCCTTGAGACTCGATCTTCCCCTGTTGGGATTGGGGAAACTCCCGTGCCCGGGCTCCCTGGAGCTTCCTCTTCCGGCGGCGCCGGGGATCTCGTTCCGCTCGATCCGGTTCGAGCTAGAGCCGGAACAAAACCCGCTTCCCACGGTCGAAAGAAAAAAGGTCCTGTCGATTCTGGTGGACCGGAGGAGATATCGTGGCCTGCTGTCGGCTGACGGTATGCTGGACGAGCTGGATCTTGGACACGGCATGCGCCTTCGGCGGGCCAACCGCCGGCTCATGAGATCGTTCGTGGATCGAAGAAATGCGCTTCTGGATGCCATGGACGGTCGGCGGCGCCAAGAAACGGGGCCTTCCAAGGAGTAGTTTTGGATTTTGCGGGCTGTGGAGCCATCCCCGCGGCGAAGGGGGCGAGCAGTGGGCGGCGGAGCGCCCGATGGGAGCGGAAGGCAACTCAAAGGATTCAAGGAACGGACAAAGGTGAGCAAGAACGGGCTTTTCACTGATTCCACCCCGTGCAGAGGTGACCTATCCTCATGATTCGGATCAAAAATCTGGTCAAGACATTTGGCGCGACGACCGTTCTCCACGGCCTCGACCTCGAGATCGGCAAGGGAGAGTTCTTTTGCTTTCTTGGACCCAACGGCGCCGGAAAGACGACCACGATCAAAATCTTGACCGGACTCCTGCTTCCCACATCGGGACGGGCTCTTGTGGGTGGCCATGACGTCGCCTTGGAACCCCTTGCCGCAAAGCGCCTCATGGCCTACATTCCGGATCATCCATTTCTGTACGGAAAGCTGACAGCCATGGAGTTTCTGGAGTTCGTGGCCGGGCTCTACGAACTTCCTCGCACCGAGCTCATGCGGCGGGGCCCGGAGCTCTTGGATCAATTCGGGATCGGCGACGATCAGGATCGCCTCGTAGAGGATTTTTCCCACGGAATGCGGCAAAAACTGGTCTTCGCCGCCGCGTTTCTGCACCGGCCCGAGGTTCTTGTGGTGGACGAACCTTGGGTAGGCCTCGATCCTCTGTCCATCCGGAGCATCAAACGGTTTCTGAAAGAAGAGACGGCCAAGGGACTGACGATCTTCATGTCCACGCACACCTTGACCCTGGCCCAGGAACTGTCGGACCGGATCGGCATTCTCCACCGCGGTGAGCTGCTCTCCCTTGGTACAGCCGAAAGCTTGCTGGAGACTCTGGGAGGCGGCGACCTGGAGGATGCCTTCCTGGCGATGACGGCGGACGAAGCGGAAGGCGGAGCGAGCTGATGCTGGGAAACGCCGGTCACGGTCTCCGGCCGCTTCTTTGGGTCAAGGGCCGAGTATTGCGCCATCTTGTGAGAAACTTCTTCTCCGGCGGAATCGTGGCCCCCATATCCGTCGCGGTCATCGGCACACTCTTCACCGTGGGAGGGGCGGCGCTCTTCCTGGCAGCTCTCCAATTTCTTGCCTCCTTCCCCACCGTAGGGTCGCTCCTTGTGGATCGCATCCTGATCCTCTTTTTCGTGACTCTCATGGTGATGCTCACCTTTTCGGCAATGCTCATCTCTTTTTCGACGCTTTACAAAGCCGAGGAGATGAAGCTTCTGTGGACGCTTCCCATTGGTCCCGTGGCCCTCTTTCGAGCCCGGACGGGCGAATCGATTTTTCTTGCCGCCTGGGCATTCATCGTGCTCGGCGGGCCCATGCTTATCTGCTGGGGAGTCGTCCAGGGCGCCAAGGCGGAATTCTACGTAGTACTTCCCTTGCTCCTTATTCCCTTCACGCTGGTCTGCGGGCTTGCGGGCGCGCTGCTCACGCTTGGGCTCGCCTACATCTTCCCGCGGCTGAGTTGGCGCACACTCTGCGTTTTGGTGGGACTCGCGGCCCTTGCGGCCGGCGGCTATGTCCTGGCGGCTTTCGAGGTCTGGCGCGTTCGCGGCTCCAGCTCCCTGGTTCTCTTGAACCAGATCCTGGTGGGGCTGCACAATCTCCAATCTCCTTTGGCACCCAGTTATTGGGCCTTTGCGGGACTGGGAGCCGCTGCCCGGGGAAACCTGGCCTCCGCCGCGAAGTTCGGAGCGCTGCTTTGGATCAATGTGCTGATGCTGGAAGTCGTCTTGGCTCGCTTCGTGCCAAGGCTCTTCTTTCCCGGCTACTCCGCCCTTTCCAAGGCGAGCGGGCGACCCGGCCGAAAATTTGGTCAAGGCATCCTTGCGTGGCTGGGCCGGCGCCTATGGTTTCTGCAACCGGCGGAAGCAGCGCTCAGCCTTCGGGATTTCCGGCTTTTCTGGCGCGATCCGGCCCAGTGGAGCCAGTTCCTTCTCTTCGCCATGCTCATGGCGGTCTACGTGGGGAACATCCAGCACCTTCCCCGAGGAGTGAATTCCCCCGTCTGGATCAACATCCTCCACTACCTGAACCTGCTCTCATGCGCCCTTCTGCTGGCGACGCTCACGTCCCGCTTCATCTATCCTCTCGTGAGCTTGGAAGGAAAAACTTTCTGGGTTGTCGGCCTCGCGCCTATCAGCCGCTCCCGACTCCTGCGGCAAAAACTCTGGCTCAGCCTCTCCACCACCCTCGTCTTCTCCGAAATCATGGTGGCCGCCTCCTGCTACCGGATGGCTATTCCCATGACCCGGATCGCCGAATTCTGCCTGGTGATCCTGCTGATGAACCTCACGCTCTCCAGCGTGGCCGTGGGCTTTGCCGCCATCTACCCAAACTTTGAGGAAGACAACCCATCCAAAATCGTCAACGGCGCTGGCGGAATCATCAATTTCTTCGCCAGCCTCACGTACACCGTGATTTCCGTTCTCGTTCTAGCTGCACCGCACCATTTCCTCCAAAGTGAACAGATCACTCCCGACGCCACAGGGTGGTGGATCAACGCCAGTTGGGTGGCTTTCATCGCCATGAGCCTCGCTTTCGGCACGATCCCTCTCTTATTGGGAATGACCCGTTTCCGGCGCTTCGAATTCTGAGAGGTCAGTGTTGGGTTCCGCTCGCATCGGGCGCAGTCCGTCGCCCGCTGCTCGCCATGCCCCCCCGGCGCCAACCCAAAGCCGCACACCCTACACCCACGCCATCACGGCGCGCCCCGAACCCGGCTCAACCTCCGGCTCTTCCCGAACCACCCCAACAAGGCTGTGCAGGCCCAAGGACCCGCTCGCAATATCCCTCCGCCCCTCCCTTTCCCACCCCGCGACTGCTCAAAACAGGTACCACCCGAGGGAAGAAGCAAGGGTCCGCCCCAGCTTTTCACGGGCAACGTTCGGGAGCCTCCGACGCATTCGGCGAAGCCCCTGCCTTCCGGGATCAATCCCCTTCGGGCCAACCCGGGCTCCCAAATAGTTGACTTGACATCGAGTAGACCGGACATGCCGCTTCCCGGAATGCAGCTCCAACCTTCGGTTTTCCGCCAACCAACAAGAAATGGCCCCACACCAGCTTTTCAACTTTGCCTGACAATCGGAAACAACCCACGCCGATCCAAAAGCCCCACACTCTCCGCCAACCGAATTCGCACCCGTAATTCCACTAATGCTCGATCCGCGTCTTCCACGCCCTCCACCCTACCATATCCGTGAAGAGCAAGGGCTATCCGCGACAGCAGCTCCAGCGATGACTCCAGGATCTGACGGCCCAACACCGACGAGCAATTCCTCACCAACTTCCCGTGGAGCCACGCCCTCAGATCATACGACCCCACGAAAAGTGGGTCGTGCTCTTCTTTTAGGGCGGAGTTCTCGGCAAACCCTTTGTCTTCTTCGTGTTGCGTTCCGCTCCCATCGGTCGCCATCCGACGCCCGCTGCTCGCCATGATCGCCCTCTTCGCTCCATTGCCCTAGGGCTGGAGCACCACCCGTTTTTCGGACCGGCCTCTTCCGTTGGAGCCCCCATGGCGGATGCCGGTGGG
>JAJRTK010000364.1 GCA_024278345.1 bacterium
GGTGAAGAACGCCTCGCGTTACTCGAAAGTCGTCCTAAAATTGTAGCATGCGGGTCTCCCGGCCCGCATGCATAGGGCTTCTCCCCGCACCCACCAGGGAGTTACCTCCCTGGACCCCTCTTTGTACGCTGCGCGTTTTTTTGACGCTCCGCGTCTTTTCTTTCATTCTTCGGGGTGGTCCGATTGGTCTCCATGAGTGTTAGGCATATTCTGCTGGATCCCGAGGCCGGGGCCCGGGGATGAAAGGGAGAGCAGCCTTGCTTGTGCGGCCTCGGTCATCAGTGGGCGGTGCCCAGTGCGATGATAGCTGCCAAAGCGGTCACTGATGACCGGTCTCGGGTTTGCGCCCTGGCCGCCGGATGTGGTCTTCTCCCTGGCGGTAGCTGAGCTACGAGGGGATTGGAGTCGAGGATGGAGTCATCGGTGGCGCGGAGTGCCGTGCGAAGGAGCGAGAAAAACCTGCTAGAGAAGTTCCTGAGCCTCTTTACCGAAGTGGGGCCGGGGGAGGGGCTGAGTGCTCTGCTTCTGATGCTGAACGTCCTGATGCTTCTTGCGGCCTATTACATCATCAAGCCGGTGAGGGAGGCGCTCATCCTCTCCGAGCCCAGTGGCCCGGAGGTGAAATCCTATCTTTCGGCGGTCATGGCCGTTTTACTGGTCTTGCTCGTTCCCGCCTACGCGAAATTGGTCAACCGATTCATCCGGTCCCGGCTCATTGCGGTGGTGACGCTTTTCTTCATGGCCTGCCTGGTAGGGTTTTGGGGGATGGACAAGCTGGGTGTTCCAAGGCTCGGCTACCCGTTCTTCGTTTGGGTGGGCATCTTCAATCTGATGGTCATCAACCAGTTTTGGTCCTTCGCCAATGATGTTTACAGCTCGGAAGCGGGAAAACGCTTGTTTCCTCTCATCGCTTTCGGCGCTTCATCGGGAGCCGTGGTTGGGCCGTGGGTAACGGAGTTGCTCCTAGAGGTGATGAGCACTTTTGAGCTTCTTCTGGTTTGCGCCTCGGTCCTGGGAGCCTGTATCCTCATCACCCAGTGGGTGGCGGGCCGGGAGTTTGGCGCGGAGGCTCCAGACTCCTCGGGACCCATAGAAGAGAGGAAGGCGGACAAGTCGCCGGAGCGGTTTTTTGATAGCTTCGAGCTTCTTTTTCGGCACCGCTATTTAGGGGCGATTGCCGTGTTGGTGCTGTTGCTCAATTTTGTGAACACCACCGGAGAATACGTCCTTGGCAGTGTCGTTTCCCAGGATGCCAAGGCCCGGGCTGCCCAGATGGTGGAAGAGACGAGGAGTGAGGGCGCCCGACTGGCGATGGAGAGCGAGATCGGCGCTCCCACCGATGAAGAGCTACAGAAAGAGTACCAGAGCAAGATCATTGGCCGTTTTTACAGCAAGTTCTTTTGGTGGGTGAACTTGATAGGCGCTCTGTTTCAACTTTTTCTGGTTTCGCGCTTGGTGAAGATTGGCGGCATGTATGGCGCGCTAATCATGTTGCCGATCATTGCCTTTGGGACCTATGCAATCGTTGTTGCGGCGCCGCTCTTGGCATACGTGAGAATTGGAAAGATCCTGGAGAACGCCACGGACTATTCGGTGAACAACACGGCTCGGCACATGCTACTTCTGCCCACTTCCACGGAGATCAAATACAAAGCGAAGCAGGCCATCGACACCTTCATGCAGAGGGCTGGCGATCTGTTTTCGGGCCTGTTGGTTCTGGTGTGCGTCCAGAATCTTGGGATGGGAATAGGACAGATTGCTCTGGTGAATCTCGTGGTGATCATCGGTTGGGTATTCTTGGCCTGGCGGATTGCCGGAAAGTTTCACTGTATCGAGGCGGGAGATTGCCCGGAGATCGCCGGAGAATTGAATTGAGTGGAACTGTCATGAGCGCCATGGCCCAGCGGGAATGCCGGAGCCGTTTGGACCGCCCGAAAAAGGCGACTGGCGCGTGGCGGCTGCCGCGCGACGGGAGCGGACACAACAAAAAAACAGGAAAAATTTCCACGGATAGGCGGTTCCGTGGGCTCAAAATGGCTGAATCCAATCTTGGATGTCATGCGCTTCTTCGGTTTGGGCGAGGTTTTGCGGCCTCGGCCTTGCTGTTTCTGTCGATTGTCTGCCTATTCGTACCAGCCTTTGCCGATGATGGAGCTGGGGGGGCTTTGGCGACGGATACCGTGGAAACGGCCTTGCCTGCGACCGCCGCAGCCGAAAAGTTGCGGGGCCGTGTGGAAAAGGGGCGGGAGGCCAGACCCGCTTTGGTGATTCCAAGGATACTCTTGTATTTGCCCCGAATGGTCGTAAAAGCTTTTGTTGTGTGGCCTTTGGAGAAACTTGCTTATTTCGTGGGAAGGCTTCAGGGCGCCGCGAAACTACAGTTTTATGTGGCGAGCTTTGTTCGGACGGGATTTCGGCCGAGCATTGGCGTGGGCGTCGTGGGAGGCTCGCTTTTTGGAGATCGGAAAGGGCTTTCGGCGTTGGCGAGTTATGGTGGGCGCAACTTCCAATTCTACGAGCTCAAATATGCCTGGAAACTGGATCCCTCGTGGAAACTGGAGCTGGCTGGCCGCTACCGGCGGAGGGGCGATATGCAGTTTCACGGTATCGGCCAGGTGCCCTGGAATGAGAGCCGTTATTTCTACCAGGAGTCCCGTGGCGAGGCTTCTTTGGAAAAGAAGTTCTCCAAGGCCGTGAAACTGGAGTTCACCTCGGGTTGGCGGCGAGTCGGTACTGGGGATTCTTCCGATCTCGGGGACGATGATCGGACGCTGTCGGAGATCTTCAATTCCGACGCCCTGGAGGGGTTTGGAAGAGAGCAGAACTTCGTGAGAACCGCGCTTGCGGCGACGTTTCGCTTGCGCTCGGAGAAGATATGGAAGCCGGGCTTGGAAGTCGTAGCCAGGGGCGAGAGCTGGTTGGCGGTCGGTGGTGAGGGAGGTTCGGCCGTGGTGGCTGGACTGGAAGCCGCCGGCTGGTTCCCCTTGTTTCGGGATCGGGTCGTGGCGTTCCGACTGTTGGGGCGCGGAGCGGGTCAGTTGGGGAGCGACGGTCTTCCCTTCTACTTGTTGCCCCGTGCAGGCCGTGGTGGCGAGCTTCGAGGTTATCCCAGCGGTCGTTTCCGGGATCGGCTGTTTGCTTTGGCGAGCACGGAATACCGGTGGCCTGTATGGAAGGGGGCGGAGGGGGTTCTTTTCTTCGACGTGGGACGCGTTTTCTCCGCTTTCCAGCGCTTGACCCTGTCGGGGTGGAACTGGGGGACTGGAGGCGGTCTCCGGATCCGGACGGAGCGAAAGTTGCTGTTCAGCATTCAGTTTGCCTATAGCCCGGAAGGCACGGAGTTGTTGATCTTGTCCGGGTCCAACCTGTTCTAGGGGATGGACCTCTTTTGCGTGGGAGCAAAGAGACGATGGGATGGCGCGGCGTGGCAGCTTGGATCGGATTCGTGGCGTGGCTGGGGTTTGCTGTGGGAGCTGGTGGAGCGTTGGCTGCCGGTGGGAAGGACCTTCGAAGGTTTGCATCTAGGCCCACCGTCTGGCGCCTCATCGACCGCCACGTGGCCAAAAGGCCAGCGAAAACCAAGGAAAACGTCCTTGGGGATGGTTTTCGGGCTCAGTTCACGCGACGGATGGACAATGGGTTGGCGCTCCGCGGGGAGACGCTTGCCCGGGACATCAACAGTCTAGGGGAGATCCCGGATTCAGCCTGGTACCAGAACCGGATAGGCAGGGCGGAGATCAGTGCGGAGGACCTGTTTTGGGGGCCTTGCGACAAGGATGGCTCCATGGGGCCGGAGCCGGGGAGCAGGCTTGCGGTGTTTGCCGCCAAGACCGTGGGAGCGAATCCAGGGTTTTTGGCTCGGGATCAGCGGGGAGGGCGCTACCTTGTAAAGTTCGATCCACCCCACGCCCCGGAGATGCAGACCGGGGCGGATTTGGTGGGAAACAGGCTCTTTTGGGCCCTTGGATACCACGTGCCCTGCGATTCGATCTTTGTTTTCCGGCGGGAGGACCTCGTCATCGATCCTGAAACTGAGGTCCTCGATGCCCTGACGAAGAAGAAACGCCCCATGGAGGCGCGGGATCTCGATGCGATCCTGGCCAAGGTAGCACGCCGGGATGACGGCTCCTACCGGTGCCAGCTCAGTCGTTTCGTCCCGGGAATTCCCGTGGGCCCAGTGGCGCAGAGCGGCGTACGCGGGGACGATCCCAACGACCGAATTCCCCACGAAGAGCGGCGGTCGTTTCGGGGGCTCCGGGTCTTCGCAGCCTGGGTCAAGCACACCGATCTCAAGCTGGGCAATACACTGTCAGCCTACGTGACCGAGGGGGATCGATCATTCTTGCGCCACTACCTGGTGGATTTCGGGGAGATCTTCGCCGGGCAGGCGGGAGAACAGGGTTACATGCGAGACGGATACCAGTACAACATCGATCCCGGGGCGATTCTTCGCTCTTTTCTGCTGTTGGGGCTCTGGGTAGAGCCATGGGAGCGGATCGAGGATTCGGGTTATACTGCTATTGGACCCTTCGAGAGCAAGAACTTTAGGTTCTATGGCTGGAAACCTCTTCTTCCCAATCGCTTCATGAACCGGATGAACGATCTCGATGCTTTTTGGGCTCTCCGAAAGTTGGCCGCACTTTCGGAGGAACACCTGAAAGCTGCCGTAAAAGCGGGGCAATATAGCGATCCCGGAGCCGCGGACTACCTTTTGGAGGTCCTTTTGGAACGCCGCCAGATCATCGCCAGGGAAGTCCTTCCTCGGGTCAACCCGGTTTACGGGTTTAGAGTGGACAATGGAGTGCGGTTGAGCTTTCGCGATCTCGCCCTGGACCTTGGCCACCTGGAGCCGGTGGAAAGAACCTGGCGGGTGGAGTCTTGCTTCATCGGTCGGCACCGGTCGTGTCCCGGGAAGGTTCAGCTCCTTTCAAGACCGGTCATGGACTTAGAGACTCCTGCCGCGGAAGAGCAATTGGTGGTGCGGCTCCAGGCGCTATCCCACGGCCGAGCCCGGGGCCAGGCCGTCCATCTCCACCTGGATCGGTTGCCGGGCCGCGAGAGAATCTCCATCGTGGGTATTGATCGCTGGCGGACTGGACAGGTGAAGTGAGGCCTCTCCCTGTCAAGGCTGGAGCCTCCCCTCATTTCTAGGTGGAAAGGCCTTGGTGGCAGGTTGATCGAATAAGGGGCGATGAGAGGGGAGGGGCGGCGGACGGACTGCCGCCGCCCCGACCGGACTCCAACCAGAGAAAGAGAGAGCAGTTTGGGGATTCTCGCCCGAACGAGCATGATCCCGGCGACCACACCCCGGAAGATGAAAGTGAATGGCGCCGAGCGCCATAACCACGCCGTCGAAGATGGATTCAACCATGTACTTTCATGGTAAGGGGGTTCCGCGGTTCAGCCAGCAGGGGATGGCTCAGCGGTCAAAGACCGTCGAATTCCCGGGGATATCCGTAGGTGTCGTAGACCAGGCTCCAGCGCTGGCGGACGAAATCAAGAGTCTCGGGATCGATTTCCAGCGGGTTGCGGCGGTAGCCCCGGAGACCTTCCAAGTAATGGCCGATGGCCTTGCTGTACTGCTCCCAGTCGGGAAGGGCGAACTGGGAGTAGAGTTTTTCCATGATCTCGAGCTCCTGGCCGCAAAACTCGTCATACCGGATCTCGAACAAATTCTCTTTGGGAATCAGGGCGCGATCTTCGATAAGACGACGGAAGAGGAGTTCTCCGGCTACGGCTGTATGCTCTTTCCGAAGTTCCAGAAAGGTCTTTCTAGGGCGCTGGAGGAAGTTCTCCCAATCGACTTTCCGGCGCATGTGGAGCATGGAAACAAAGACTCGCGCCGGGTGGCGATGGATATGGACGAACTTGGCATCGGGAAAGAGCTCTAGGAGCAGGGAGATGCGGGCGCTGTGAAGACAGCTCTTGAGAACGACCCGCTTGCCGCCGGTGGAAAGCATGATCTTCTTCACAACCAGCAGGAGCGCTTCTTTCCAGCGCTGCACCTCGTGTTGGGACACACCCTGGAAATCGATGTACTTTTTGTATTCCTCGGCATCATCGGGAAACATGACGCCGGTGTAGAAGGAGAGCCCTTCGGTGAGTTTCATCAGGGCTATTTCGTCTTCGGCCGCTTCGTGCCAACCGTGCTTGACAGCATCGTAGCTTCTTGTTGACGGAAGAGCTCCGGCCAGGAGCCTAGGGCCCATGCGCCCGGTCGTCAGGAAAATCGTGGGAAAAACGGCTTGATAGACCGTGGAGAAGGTATGGTTCGGGTCGCGGCCAAGGACGTTGTGTAGGTGTGTGGTTCCACTCCTCCAATGGCCAAGGACAAAAATGGGCGTCGGATCGATTTTTTGATCCTTGATGCGCGTGGAGAAAATGAGGCGCTCCAGAAGGCCGAGGGCGGAGATCGGGAGAGAATAGGCCAGAATCCGCGCGGCCCGGAGAAGATAAGGAGAATGCACATTCCAGCCCCGCCGCCTGAGAATGCGCAGCCACGGAATGACGTGGATTCCGGTCACAAGCTGGTCCGCGGATTTCCGGTTCTCGAGCTTTTGGATTCGGGCCGCCAGGTCTGCACTCATTTTTTTTGCCGGCTGTGAGAGGTTGTGATTGGCGCACATTTGTAGAATGATTCCCGTCGATTCGCAATTCGCTCACGTCCGGTTGAAGATCGTTGGACGTCTTTGGTTCTTGGACCGTGCGTCACCTGGAGGCAAAACGATGTTGGGACGGGTGGTGGTCATACTTGTTTTTCTGGTGGGCGAGTTTGCTCTTGCGTATCCGAGCGAGCTGACCATCGGGTTGGTTCCCGAGCAGAACGTCTTCGAGCAGCTCAAGAGATACAAACCTCTTGGCGCTTACCTCGGGGTACGGATGGACTGTGATGTGGAGTTTGTCATTTTTTCAGGTTATTCTACCGTGTTAAAGGCGATTCGCGATGGCACGGTTGATGGTGCGTTCCTGGGGAGCTTTGCCACGGCGCTCGCCATCGAGAAACTGGGGGTGGAACCTCTTGCGCGGCCAGTATGGCTTGATGGATCTGCCAGTTATCGGGGCTTGATCCTCGTGCGAAAGGAAGCTGGGATTCATAGCGTCAAGCAAATGAAGGGACGGAGGCTGGTTTTCGTCGATTCCATGACGTTTGGCGGCTATATCTTTCCCCTTGCTTATCTGCGCCGGCATGGAGTGGAGGATCCTGAAACCTATTTTCAGAGCAGCTATTTCGCTGGCAGTCACGACGCGGCGATACAGAGCTTGTTGGATGGCAAGGCAGAGGTTGGCTGTTCAAAGAATACGATTTTTTTCCGCCAGGCAAAAGAAAAACCGGAGATCATGAAAAGCCTGGAGGTGCTGGCGGAGTCGCCTGAAGTACCTTCCAATGCCCTTGCGGTGAGAAAGGATCTGCCTGACAGCCTCAGATCGGCCATTCGAGCAACGCTCATGGAGATGGAGAATCGCGCTGCAGGCCGAAAAGTGCTCAGCGAGTTTGGAGCGCTTCGGTTCATGGCCACCACAAAGGGGGATTACTCGCTGGTAAAGATAATCGCTACGCAGGCTGGAATCGACCTGGATCGCTACAAGCCTTCTGGCTGGTGAGAACCGGGGCGTAAATCCAATTTCGGGGGGGAGCGCCCAATTGCGTTGAGCGGATTTCTCCGAAACCAGAACGGCGATGCTCGTGGCGTCGTCGCAAACTTGTTTTTGTGGGGGATAATGAGACAGAAAATCCTCTTGTCATTGCTGCTTTTATTCGTGGTGTTCTTCATGGGCACCATGTTGGCGATGATCTATCTGCGGGAGACCACACACCAGCTCTCCGAGCTCGTCAAGGCGCACGAAATTGACGAATTTCAGCGGTCCCTGGCCAAGGGCATTCAACGCGTGCAGTCCGATCTCCAAGCCGTGGCCGGCACGAGATCTGACGGGCTCGGCTCTATTGTCGAAAGCGTGTCGGAACTCGAAAAACGAGCAGAATCCTGCGGCGGCTGTCATCATGCCGCCAATGTTGCCAAGGAGTTCGACCGACTTCGAGAGCTTGTGGGAAACTACGAAGCAGCACTGAGCCACTCCATCACGGCAACCGGAGATCCCCGAAGGCTCCAGGCCCTGAAAGATGAAGCAACGCGATCGGGAGAGAGCATTCTTCGGTTTACCGAACGGATGAGCTTGAGCGCCTTAGGCAGGATTTCTAAGATGACGAAGAAAACCGCAAGGAGTTTTCGGAACGTCGATTATATTTTGGGTGCAACATTGCTTGTGACCGCCCTCATGGGCTTGCTCGCCGCTATTCGGTTAAGCCGGAGCATCACCCACCCGGTTCAAGATCTTTTGCAGGGCACAAGAGCCATCGCAGCCGGTAACCTGAGCTATAAAATCTCCCATCGGGGGACCTCGGAGTTTCGAGAGCTGGCCTCCAATTTCAACCGGATGAGCGAGGCCCTCCGCTCGGGCTATCAGGACTTGACCCTGGCCAATGATCGCCTCTACCGGGAGAATCTGGAGCGCAGGAAAATCGAGCAGAGACTCCGCCTTGACGAGGCCCGCCTTGAGGCCCTTTTGGATCTTGGGGCCATGACTGATGCCTCGGAGCAACGGATTGCCGAGTTCGTTTTGGATCATGGGATTCGGCTCACCAACAGTCGTTCCGGCTTTGTTCGCCTGGTGGATGAATCAGGGAGAGTCACTCTTCGCCATGCGGCCTCCATCGAACCCGAAACAGGGAATGGCCGGGAGGCTGATTCCGGCGAGCCAGCTCTCAACGAAACCTGGACCTGGAGACGGACCGTTGACGAGAGAAAACCAGTCCTCATCAATGCCCAGGGTCACTCCCGCCCCGCCGGGACGGATCGGCAAGACAATCCGGGGGGCGCGGGCCGGTCCCAACGGGTTTTGAGCGTCCCGATCCTCGACCGGGCTTCGGTGGTAGGGGTCGCCGCCGTTGCCGGGAAGGACTCGGAATACGACGAGATGGATCAGCGGCAGTTCGTGCTCCTGGTTCAGGGAATGTGGCAACATCTCCAGCGTCGGCGGCGGGACGAAGAGCTCTTGAGGATGCAGAAACTCGAATCGCTGGGGATCCTTGCCGGCGGCATAGCCCATGACTTCAACAACCTGTTGACGGGGATCCTTGGTAATATCTCCCTGGCGTTGGATCGCATCGGGGCCGATGGTGACTTGTCCTCCCTCTTGGCAGCGGCAAGCCAGGCGACGCGGCGGGCAAAGGGGTTGACCGCCCAGCTCCTGACCTTTTCCAGGGGCGGCGCGCCAGTTCGCGAAACCGTTTCCATGGGAGATCTCGTGCGGGAAACCACGACCTTCGTCACTCGTGGTTCAAAGGTCAAATGCCGGTTCCGGGTCCAGGAGGACCTCTTTTTCGTCGAAATCGACGTAGGACAGATCGCCCAGGTTCTCAATAACCTCGTCATCAATGCCTGCGATGCCATGCCGGATGGTGGCACGCTGGAGATCGTGTGCAGAAGTGTCACGAGCGCTGAGGAAACACTTCCCATAGAAGAAGATAAATGCGTGGTGATCTCCATTGCCGACCAGGGGGTGGGGATTAAGCCCGAGCACCTTCAAAAGGTCTTCGAGCCCTATTTCTCAACAAAAAAGCGCGGCAGCGGCCTGGGACTCTCGGCATCGACTTCCATTGTCCAGGCCCACGGGGGGCATATCAGCGTCGAATCACAACTGGGCGCGGGGACAATTTTTCACGTCTACCTTCCCGCGTCCTCAAAAGAGCCCGTGGCCACTGATGTTCGCAATGAAGAAAAGGTCACACGAGGCAAAGGTGGTCGGATTCTCGTGATGGACGACGATGAATTGGTCTTGGAGGTCTGCCAGGGCATCCTTGAATACCTTGGCTATCAAGTGGTGACCGCCACCGACGGTGCAGAGGCCCTGGAGCGCTACGAGGATGCACGCCAGAAGGGCCGACCCTTCGATGCTGTGGTTTTCGATCTCACCATTCCCGGAGGGATGGGCGGACAGGAAGCCATCCGACGCCTGAGACTCGTCGATCCATCCATCAAGGCCATTGTCACCAGCGGCTATTCCAGCGATCCAGTCCTGGCGGAGCACGAGAGATATGGGTTCAATGGTCGCGTGGTGAAACCCTATAACGTCCACGATCTGGGGAGCGCTATGGAGGAACTGCTAGGTGGATAGCGGAATCTACGACGCTGGCAGCTCAAAGGGGAGATTCCTTCAGCAAACCACTTTCTTTTCTTGGGTTGTGTTCCGCTCCCGGCGGCGGCAGTCCGTCCGCCGCCACTCGCCCATCACCACCCCTGGCTGAAGCCACTTTCCGGAGGGGATCTCCCCGATCCTGTGCCCGACCAAACTATGGCGCAGCTCCTGCTTGCGCCCTATCCGCAGATGAACAATCTCCTTCTTCAACTCCCTTCAACTCCCTGGATGAAGTCCGTGGCCCGGAAGATTTCTTCTTGTTCCGCTGCCCGGAGAACGTAGGCGTAATCGCCCATGGCCCTGCTAAAAACCGGCTCGACCCGATGGTGAAGGAGGATCGAATCCCCAAATTCCTCAAGGATTTCCTCGTGGCAGTGGAGATACGGGTTCTTTTCCTTGCGACTGATATAGCAACAGAAGAACTTCCGCTCGTAGGCGAATCGGCCCGGTTTTCCGGCGATGATCCGCGCCCACTGGCGATAGAGATCGATGTCGGCTGAAAAATTGCACATGTCCAGAGTGGGACCGCCGGGCGGCCGCATATTCGCTTCGATAGCCACGAGATCCCCTGTTTCCCGAGTCCGGAAAAACTCAAAGTGGAAAAAGATCTCCCGGCCATCGAACGCCTTCAGCGTCCGTTCGCCAAGAGCCTGGAGATCCGCCGGAATTTCCCGAAGTGACGTATAATAGACATGCCGGTCGTGGTTGACCACTTCCATGACGCCATCACTATACACGTGGGAGGTGCAAAAAACGATGCGGCCTTCCCCATCCGAAAGGCCATCGAAACTGTAGATCGTTCCGTCGATGAACTCCTCCAGCACGTAGTCCACCGCGGGCTTGAGCGCGAAGAAGCTCTTCAGCTCACCGTCGTCGTGGAGCTTGTAAGTTCCGGCGGCGCCCACGCCTACATCCGGCTTACCGATGACCGGGTATCCCGTTTCTTTGACGATTCCCAGGGCATCTTCCAGATTTTGGACCAGCCCGCCCCGGGCCACGGGAATCCCCCATTGCCGGTAGATCGCCTTCATTCGGCTCTTCCGCTTGTAATCGCCGATTTTGTCGAAACCCACCCCCGGTATCCCAAATTCGGTTCGCAATCGGGCCAGGGGCTCCAGCCAGTGTTCATTGTGGGCCTCCAACCGGTCTACGGGGCCAAATTCATCCACAAGCCCCGTCAAGGCACGGCGAAGGTGCGTCAGATCGTCCATGTCCGCCACCTGACGGTAGCCATCCAGGGAAAGGCGGAGCTCCGGCCTCAGTTGCTCCCACGGTTGATCGGCAATCCCAAGGACTTGGACGCCAAGCTCCCGAAGCCGAGCACAAAATAGGTAGTAGTTTGGAGGGAAGTGGGGAGAGACAAAGACGACGTTCATGGGATCTTCTTCCACGTTTATTTGGTGCCGCCGGGCGCCAGCTTCACCAGTTGCTTGGCGCTGGGAAAAATTCCAACCTCGGCCGGTCACACCGGTTTTCGAGGGCAAAAATCTTGCGGCAGTCTAGCGGTGGAAAGAATGTCTGGCAAGACGAGAAAGGAAAGCCCTTGTGGCCTCGGTCATGGTACCGGCCACCCGAAAAAAGCGCGCAGCGCACAAAGATGTGGGTCCAGGGAGCTGGCTCCCTGGCGTGGGTCTGGGAGCGGCGCTCCCAGCGGAGGTCCGGAGGCAGAGCCTCCGCCGGGTTCCA
>JAJRTK010000365.1 GCA_024278345.1 bacterium
AGTTTGGTTTCGATTCATGGCGAGCTTGCTCGCCTTCACCTGCTTTGGATTCTTGACCCTAGGTGCATTTCCATTGGCGGCCTTTGCGCAAACCGAAGAGACCGCCGAATCGCTCTTCGAGGCGGGAGTTTCGGCCTACAAGGTCGTCGATCTTCAACGAGCCGAGCTCTATCTGCTCCGGGCCGCGCAAAAGCTGGCAAAGGATAAGTCCCATAGCCAGCAGAATCGGCGACTCACCGCCAGGGTCTATCTCTATTTGGGAAGGGTCGCCGTCGTTGCGGGGAAACCGGACGATGCCAAGCAATACTTCAAGGAGGCCTTGGAGCGAGATCGAGATCTCGTCATGGTGACCGAAACCGATCCACCGAAGATCGTCAAGGTTTTTGAGGATGTTCGAAGCTCCGTTGTGATCCAGCCGCAGACGGAGTCAGAGCCTATCGTCGCAGCCGCCGAGCCGGTGACGGAGAGCTCCGGAGAACAAGCGGGCGCCGCGGAATCCGGCACCTCAACCGAGCCCGTGCCAGGGAAAACGACGACCGTTGCCTCCGAGGTGGGGGAAGAAACTGGCGCCGGCGATCTCTTCCCTGCGGACGAGGCCGATCTGCCATCGGGTGAGTTTTCCGGGGTCGCGGATGAAACGGATCAGGTGGCGGAATCGGATGTCGCTTCGGCAACGAGCCCCCCGGCGACGGTCTCCGATTGGTCAGAGCCTGCCGGCGCCACTGCCGCCTCTGAGGAGGTGTCGGAACCCGACTCCTCGCCGCCCGTGGTGGCCGAGGTCCCGAAACAGCCGAAAAAAAAGAAAAAGAAGAAACGCTGGTGGCTCTGGGCTGGCGGGGGGCTCCTTGCCCTCGTCGCCATCGCGGCCCTTGCCAAAGGAGGCAAAGATGATGGAGACAATATACTAAATCTCCAGGGGACTTGGGATATGAGCGCCCTTTTAGCGTCCAATGATTGCGGTCAGCCCAATGGAGGGACGGCTCGATTTGAGGTGGAGATCACGCAAGATGGCCGCGAGCTTGCCTTGAGGTTAGATCAGGCGGATTTTACTTTTCAGGCTCGGCTAGATGGCTCGGATTTCCTCGTGGATCAGAGGTTCCAATACCAAGAGGAGGCCTGCATGCGGACTGAACACTGGGTCATCGAAGCAGTGGCCACCGAGCGGCGCATTACCGGAACCTGGGCGAATCAAGTGTCGGATTCGATCCCCTTTGCGACAGGACGCGGTTTTTCCTCTAGCTCCAAAAGGTTGAGCCAAAGCCCGCTCCGTGGCCTTTTGGGGGACTGTCAGCCTTTTTCCTGCACGTTGCACTTCGGTATTCTGCTCAACAAGCGGGAATGATGCCCTTGCTCACTGGTATTCGCTATTTTTCCCGTGCCGGCGTTGGCCGCACGCTCTCTTGGCTTGTCCTGTGGGCGCTGCCCCTTGCTTGCGCACCCCGCCCTGGCGGGCGGCTCCCTCCACTGCCGCCTTCTCCCATCGAATCGCTCCGCCTGACAGCGGCAATAGACCCGAAGACCCTTGGAGCGGGGCCCGCCCTTCGCTGGGTTCCCGCTGATTTCAAAGAGGTCTATCTCTGGATGCGGATTCGGCCTTCCGTTTCTGAAAGGCGGGTCCGCATCCTTTGGTACGAGCCTGGCGGCACGCTCTACCTCGACAGCGGACCCGCCGCCCTGCCGGCCGCTTCGGGCGGGGAAGAGGAGAAGTCCATCGTCGTCTTCCACAAGCTGGCAATCCAAGGCCACCGGACATCCCAGCGGATCGGACACTGGCGCGTGGCCATCCGCATCGACGGGCTTTTCGCCGATAGCCTCGATTTCCAGATCCTGCGCCGGCCCGCCAATACCACCGATTTCAAGCCCACCCACTCTAGGCGGCGGCTTCCGACCCCACCTGCATCATCTCCCAAAATAGATCAAAGGTCTTGTCGAACAGGTTTTTTGATTCCAGCGGGAAGCAGTGCCCCACTTCCGGGTGCTCCACCAGTTTGGCGCCGGGCATGAGCTTGGCCAAAATCCGACTATTGGTCGGCGGAACAAGGTGATCTTCCTTCCCGACGGCAACGAGAACCGGGCAACGGAGTCGGCCAAGCCGCCTTCCGGAACTATGGAAACAGCAAGCTAGAAGCTGTTTCGCGAAGATCGCGGGAGGCACCGGCTGTTCCGCAAGCAGCCGATCGAATTCCCGGAAAAGTGAAGGATTTTTTTCCAGTGCCCGCGGTGCAACCAACATCTTTCGCGCAATGGCCAAATTTTCAGGCGTCCGCCGCACAAGCCGGGCCAGCTTCCAAAAAGAGCCGAACCAGGGAAGCCTGCCCTTGGGCAAACCACAGGTCGTGTTCATCAGAGCCAGCCCCGACAGCCGCTCGGGCGGCGTGGCCAGCGCCACTTCCTGGGCGATCATCCCACCCATGGAAATTCCCGCAACCGCATACCTCTCCAGGCCAAGCTCCGCCACCACCGCCAGAGCATCTCCCGCCATCCCGCGGATGGTATAAAGCCCCTTGGGACAATCCGTCCGGCCCGTTCCCCGGTTGTCCACCAGGATCACCCGGAACCTTCCCTCCAACCGCCGGGGCGCATCCAGCCAGAAACGACTCGACAGGCTCAAACCCTGCAGCAGGACCAAGGGCAGCCCTTCACCCTGTTCTTCAAACCAAACCCGAACTCTACCGTTTTGCGCATAGGACATCGTGAATCTCCCAAGGAATTGCCCCAAGGCCGGCTTGCTCTTACTCTTTATGCTTGAGTTCCGCTCCCGTCGGCGTCCGTCCGGCCACCGCCGTCCGCCTCTTTTCGCCCCAAGGCCGGTTCATCGACCCGTGACCCCGTCTGCCCACCGGTGCCCGGGGCGCCGGCACCGGACGATGCGCCGGGCCGAGCCAAAGCGAGGCCACCCCAAGACCGGCCTCCGTTCGAGGCCTTGCGGTTCGGATAGAGATGGCGCAACACTTTGGGCATCCGCCGAGCCCACGCCCACTCGTGGTGCCGCCCGCCATCCACTTCCAAGTACCGGAGCTCATGGATCCAGCCCGCCGAACAAAAGAGATCCCGCACCAGCCTCGCGGCCATCAGCGCCTCGTCACCGCCTTCAAGTGTTCCCATATCCAGCCATAGCCGGCGGCCCCGGGGATCCAACGGCCTCTTCTCCAGCCGGGCAAGAAGATCCACTCCCGCCCAGATCGAAGGCGACAAGGCGCCAACCCGCACGAAGAGATCCCGCCAAGCCTCCGCCAAATAGAGCGACACGATTCCTCCCATCGACGATCCCGCCACGCCCATCCGCTCCCGCGTCAGAGGATACCTCTTTTCCAGGAAAGGAACCAGCTCCGTGGCAAGGAACTTCCCATACCGTTTGGCCAATGCGCGGTAGGGAAAATACTCTTCCATTCGCCCGGGGGAATTCCAGACTCCCACCGCGATGACGGGCTCCATGGCACCCCGCCGGACAAGGCTGTCCACTGCCTCGCCCACCGCCCACTTCACCCCTACATAGGACGTGGCGTCGTCAAAGAGATTCTGCCCGTCCTGGAGAATAAGAAGCGGATACCGCGCGCCGGTCTTCTCATAACCCGGCGGAAGATGGACCATAATCTTTCGGGGCTCGCCAAGGATCTGGCTCGGCACCAGGAATTCGTCGTTGAGGCCGATGGGCCCTCGAACCCGGTGGCGCTGGTCCTGCCAGGCAGCCACGGAAACCGGGATCACCGTCCGGTGGCGTATTTGTCGGCAACGATTGTACCGCGCCCCCCCAGAGGCAAAAACCTCTGCCGTATCCCAGCTTCCTCGCGTGATCTTGAACTCCACCATCCCACTGGGAAGCATCGCCCGCGCTTCGTAGTGTCGCGTGGAGATCCGCCTCGCCTCCAGCCCGGGATGTTTCCAGTCCCCAAGTGCCGCCGCCGAGCCCACCACAGTCACCTTGGCCTCTCTGGGAGTCGATGGCGGAACCCTGATGCCGAACCGGATTTCAACCTTTTTCTTTTTCTTCGAGCCCACGAGTACTCCTTAGTTCCAGCTCCCATAAAACCGATATCGGTCCACGGCGAAAAGGATTTTCCGAATGGCTCTATATGCGATCCAGGGATCTAGACGAGGAGGATTCCTAGAAGGGAGCCGAGCAAGGCAGTGCCACGCTTTCGGACGTTATGAACGAACTCAAAAAACCGAGGTAGGTAGGTAGGCAGGCAGGTGCTCCTGGGAGATACCCCGGTGCGGTCGGAGCCATGAGCGCAAAAGGGACCAGAAACCCTCCATCGTATTGACATGAACCTCGCAAAACCCGCCGGCATCGTCGTCACGACCATATTCGCCCTTGCTATGGCAGACAGTCTCATGAGCGTAACCCCAATCCTCCAAACGTGCGTAAATATCGTATTCATCGGTGTAGATGAGGGAATCAGGAGCAATAGTTTTCTTGATGATGGGCTCGATGG
>JAJRTK010000366.1 GCA_024278345.1 bacterium
AACTTGGCTTCGGACAACGCCGCGCTCCGCTCGGCGGTGGTCCGGGGACTCCGTCCCCGGTCCCCTGGCAGGGCTTCGCCCCGCACCCACCAGGGAGCTAGCTCCCTGGACGTACATTTTTTGTACGCTTCACATTTTCTTTTTTTTTCCTGTTCTGTCCCGCCTTGCGTGGATGCCCGATCCAGCACTGGCAACAGTGCAAGCGCCTCTCTCTTCACGTAAGGCGGAACACCACAAGAGCTGTCCCGCACAATGCGACGGCAAGATGCTGGCGCACGCGGCTTGTCACCTTCTAATCCATGCCACGGCTGGCTACGGTCATGCTTTCGGCCACTTCGCGGAGAACCGGCTGCGGCGCGGCACCAGGGCTCCGGGCCCGGAACCCCGGTTGGGACTCGGTGCCCCGGCGATGTGAGGCTCCACGGGAAAGGGGGATGTTCCGTCGATGTTTGACTGGACCACCTCGTTGTCATCAATGCCATCGCCTCGGTGAGAGTGGGGTGGGTTTGCTCATTGTCGTTGAAGTATGGCAAGTTATTTGCGTCGGAGGGAGAGACTACATGCCCAATTATCGTGCCCATTCGCAGAATTCCCTACAGCGTTTTCACGATCTTTTGGAGCACTTGAGCGAGGTAGCGAGGCTGGCGGCGGAGCATGCCAGTCATTTTGGCGGCGCCAGCGTGGCGGGTTGGACGGGCTGGTGGCATGACTCTGGCAAAGTGCGCCCTGATTTCCAGGACTATCTTCAATCGCCGGATGAGAAACTCCGTGGCCCGGACCATTCCAGTGTTGGCGCACTCCACGCCTGGAACTTGAAGTCGGACTTGCGGCTCCTTGCCTTTTGCCTTGCCGGACATCATGGCGGGTTGCCGAACCTGGTCGATTTGAAGGCAAGAATGAAGAGAAAGCTCGCCGATACAGAGATTCGGCGGGCTTTGGACCAGGCATCCCGGTTCCTTGAGCATCGGTCGCCCCCCCCGTCGGCCAGCGAATTGCCCGACTTTTTCCGCCAGAATTCCAGGCAAGGCCGGGACGCCGCCAGCCGCAGGGTGGCGTTTTTTCTTCGCATGCTCCACTCGGCCTTGGTGGATGCGGACTGCTTGGATACCGAACGCCACTTCGACCCGGAGCGGTCGAGCCTTCGGGAGGGATCCTTGCCTTTGGAGCCCCTTTGGGGGCGCCTCTCGCGAGCGGTGGATGAGTTGATATCCGATTCCCCCGGCACAGCGGTCAATCTTGTCCGAGCCAAAGTTTATGGGACCTGCATCGATGCCGCCAGTCGGAAACCGGGTTTTTTTAGCTTGACGGTGCCCACTGGCGGCGGGAAAACCCTTTCGGGTATGGCTTTCGCCCTTCGCCACGCCATCGAGCACGGTTTGCGCCGCGTGGTGGTTGCGATTCCCTTCACCACCATCATCGAGCAGAATGCCGATGTCTACCGCCGCCTTTTCGGCGAGGGCGCCGTTTTGGAGCATCATAGTTCCGCCGGCTCGGGAGCAGACCGCTACGACGAGGGGCCGGAAGAACGGTGGCGCCGCCTGGCAGCCCAGAACTGGGACGCCCCCATCGTGGTCACCACCAACGTCCAGTTTTTCGAAAGCCTTTTCGCCTCCAGGAACGGTCGCATCCGCAAGCTGCACAACCTGGCGAAATCCGTGGTGATTCTGGACGAGGCTCAAACTTTGCCCGAGCACCTTCTGGCACCCACGTTGGAGGCTCTGGAGATCCTGGTCTCGGACTTCGGTTCCACCGTGATCTTTTCCACGGCCACGCAGCCGGCCTTTCAGTCCCTTCCCGGAGCTCAGGCAGCCCGGGATTCCCGGGAGATCGTTCCAGAATGCCAAGCGCTTTTCTCACGCCTTCGCCGCGTCACTTACGAACTACCGGCACCGGACACCCGTTGGACGTGGCGCGATCTGGCCGGGAAGGTGATGCGCCACGAATCCGCTTTGGTGGTGCTCAACAGAAAGCGCGATGCCATGGATCTCCTGGATACGCTGCAAGAACAGGGTGTCCCGGAGTCCCGTTTGCTCCATCTCAGCACCCAGCTTTGCGCGGCCCATCGCCGCCGTGTCCTGGCCCGGGTTCGGCGACGGCTCGAAAGTGGAGAGCCCTGTCTTCTGGTGAGCACCCAGGTGGTAGAGGCCGGGGTCGATCTGGATTTTCCCGTGGTCTACCGCGCTCTTGGGCCACTGGATCGGATCGTCCAGGCGGCGGGGCGGTGCAATCGGGAGGGACGGCACGGCCAAGGCCGGGTGATCGTCTTCGAGCCTGCCGAGGGGGGCTCCCCGCCGGGGCGGTATCGGACAGGGATGGATGTCACTCGCGGCCTCTTTCGGGAGCCGGAGCTGGATCTCCACGATCCCGCGGTCTATGGGCGCTATTTCCAGCGGTACTATGGCAGCCTGGAGCTGGATGAAAAGCGGATTCTGGAAGACCTGGCCCATCTGAATTTCGAGACGGTGGGAAAGAACTACCGCATCATCGAGAATCAAGGGGAATCGGTGGTGGTCCCCGATTTGGAAGAGGGGGATCGCATCGAGGGACTGCTGGACGAGGCTCGCCGGTGGGGCCGGCCCTCCCGAGAGCTCATGAGACGGCTTCAACCCTACCTGGTGGGGCTCTACTCTTGGACGTTCAAGGAAGCGGCGGCGCAGCGATTGCTCATGGAAATTGTTCCCGGCCTCTACCGCTGGCTAGGGCGATACGACGAGATGCGCGGCCTTCAGATGGAGAGCGTGGAACCCGAGGATCTGGTGATATGAGACCGCCTCTGGCTACGGGCTTCGGCATGCACCGGAATTCCCATTTCGCCACAAGGAGAAACATCGCATGAATAACCTGTTAACCGTGAGGGTTTGGGGCGATTGGGCCTGCTTCACGCGTCCGGAAATGAAAGTGGAGAGAGTGAGCTACGAGGCCATGACGCCAGCCGCGGCCAGGGCCATCCTTCGCTCCATTTTCTGGAAGCCGGAGTTTCGCTGGGAAATTCGAAGAATCGACGTCTTGAAACCGATCCGACGCTTTTCCATTCTTCGGAACGAAGTCAAGAGCAAGGCCGCTGTTTCCACAGTGAAGAAATGGGCGGAAAACGACGGCCATTTCTTTGCCGACCAAGATCGGACTCAGCGCCACGCCTTGATCCTGCGGGACGTGGCTTACGTGATCCACGCCGGGATCTGGGTCAAGCCCCACGCCAAACGCGAGCATCCGGCCAAATTCCGTGATCAGTTCCGGCGGCGGGTGGGTCGAGGGCAGTGCTATTCCAGACCGTACTTGGGGAACCGGGAATTCAGCGCCTACTTTGGCGAGCCTTCCGGGCGAGAGCAGCCCATCGAACGTACGGAAGATCTGGGGCGGATGCTCTTCGATATCGACTACGAAGCGGGGAATACAGGAAGAGGCAAGCCGGTTTTCTTCCAGGCGCGGCTGGAGCGAGGCGTGCTCCACGTTCCAGAAGCGCTCCACCAACGTTTTCGGCGGGAGGATTGACATCATGCTCTTGCAGCGGTTGAAGGAGTATTACGAACGAATCGAAAAGACCGGAGACCTGGTCCCGGAGTACCATAAGGCGAGCCCGGTAAGATGGTTCCTGGATATCACAAAACAGGGCGATTTCACTTGCGTCGTGGAAACCCGGGGGGCCGGTAAGAGCGGACGCAAGAAACACAAGGAACTGCAGGTTCCTTACTTCAAGCGCTCGGGGAAACAGCCGCCGCCATTCCTGGTTGTGGACCGATCGGACTACGTTCTGGGACTGGCGGTTCCAGACAAGGCCTCTTCGCCGGAGCATGAAGCGGAAAAGGCGAGCCGGAACCACCGGTTCTACGTCGAGCTGGTGAAACAGTGCGCCGGCAAAACTGGACTGGACTCGGTGGAGGCTGTGATTCGCTTCCTGGAAAACCAGGCTGCGGTGGAGGAGGCGCACCGGGAGTTGAAACAGGAGGCACGGAAGCTCAAGAAAGGCGACCTCATCGCCTTCCGTGTCGATGGCCGGATCGTCACCGACAATCCCCGGGTGCGCTCTTTCTGGCAAGAGCTCCAACGAAGTAGGGGCGGCGGCAAGAAGGTTGGAAAAAAGAAAAAAGGCGGGAAGGAGGAAGAGGACCAGTGCATGCTCTGTGAGCAGTTCGGCCCCACGTTGGAAAACCATCCCGTGGAGCTCAGGCTCGGCGGCGAGCGGCCAGCCCTGGTTTGCTTCAACGCCAATGCTTTTGTCTCCTTCGGCCTGAAGCGGGCTCAGAACGCACCGCTCTGCCTTTCTTGCGCCATGGCCTACGGTCGGGCCTTGGAGTCCTTGTTCCAGTCGAAGCAAAACTGTCTGCGGGTTGGCCAGGTTTTCTATGTTTTCTGGACTCGAGAAGAGGAGGCTGGTTTCAGTGTCTTGGCTCTTCTGAACGAAGCGGATCCCGCCGAGGTCCGGAAGCTCCTGAAAGCTCCCTTTGCGCCAACCGAGCCCGCCCTGGTGGAGACGGCTGATTTCTTTGCCCTGGCGGTGTCGGCAAACAAGAGCCGCCTGGTGGTTCGGGATTGGCTGGAGACGACTCTTGCCGTGGTTCAAATCCACTTGCGGCGGTATTTCGAGCTTCAGGAGTTGGTGGATGCCCATGGCGGGGAGGGGATTCCCGTGGGCCTCTTCCCCCTCCTGGCTTCCGTAGTGAGAGATCCGAACAAGGAGCTTTCTTCCCGCCTGGTCTCGGCCTTTCTAGCTGCGGCCCTCCGCGGCAGCCCATTGCCCCGGTGGC
Source organism: bacterium (assembly GCA_024278345.1). Classification (GTDB taxonomy): domain Bacteria; phylum CSSED10-310; class JAJRTK01; order JAJRTK01; family JAJRTK01; genus JAJRTK01. The sequence continues at coordinate 4,746 of JAJRTK010000366.1, forward strand.
TGCTTCAGCTTGCCGTGCGCCGGGCCCAAGTGGACGAACATCACTTGACGAGGCCGCGGGCCGTGCTCCTCAAAATGTGCCTCAACACCCTTCAGGAGGAACGATTCATGGTGGAACCTTCCCTCGACATCAACCATCCCGATCCAGGTTACCATTTGGGGCGCTTGCTCCGGGTCCTGGAGTCGATTCAGGAACGGGCCATTCCCGGCATCAAGGCGACCCTCGTAGACCGGTGCTTCGGCACGGCTTCCAGCGCCCCGGCCGCCATCTTCGGGACACTACTCAGGCAGTCCCAGGCCCATCTCTCCAAGCTTCGTAAGGAAAAGCCGGGACTGCACCATCTTTTCCAGGGAAAGTTGGAGTCCGTTTGCGGTCAACTCCAAGGGTTTCCCGCCACTCTTAGCCTGGAACAACAGGCCCTCTTCGGCCTGGGTTACTATCACCAGCGGGCCGAGGACCGGGCAGCCATGCAGCGGGCCAAGGAAGCGAAGAAACAGGCAGACAAGGCCGATGAGAACGATCAAAACGCTCAGGGCGATTGATTGGTTCGCCAATTTCGGGCGTTTCTTCTCTTTCTCAAACGAATCCTTCCCCGAAGAAATCACCTTTTCGTTTTACGAATCTTTTCAACCTGGAGATCTTTTCATGTCGCCACTGCCTGCCACCTGCGATCCGAACCTTCGCCACGACTTTATTCTTCTTTTCGATGTCTTGGACGGCAACCCCAACGGGGATCCCGACGCCGGCAATCTTCCTCGCGTCGATCCCGAAACCATGCAAGGACTCGTCACCGACGTGGCCCTCAAACGGAAAGTCCGGAATTACGTTCATGCCACCCGAGGTGATGAAGAGCGATACAAGATCTACGTGGAAGAGGGAAGCGTCTTGAACCACCAGCACCAGCGTGCTTACACGGCCTTGAACCTGAAATCCAAAGGAGCAAAGCAAGATCAAAAGACCCGCAACCAGGCCAAGGATTGGATGTGCAGGAACTTTTACGACGTTCGCACGTTCGGCGCGGTGATGAGCACCGGGGTCAACTGCGGCCAGGTCCGCGGGCCGGTACAACTAACCTTCGCCCGGTCCATCGACCCGATTCTACCCTTGGAGGTGACCATCACCCGCGTGGCCATCACCGATGAATCCGAAAAAACAGCGGAGGAAGGCACCCGCGCTACCATGGGACGGAAGGCATTGGTCCCCTATGCACTCTTCCGGGCCCATGGATTCTTCGTTCCCACCTTTGCCAACAAGACCAGCTTCAATGGCGAGGACTTGCAGCTTTTCTGGGAGAGCCTGGAACAGATGTGGGTGCTGGACCGGTCTGCCAGCCGCGGTTTGACCAGTTGCCGGGCCCTCTACCTCTTCACCCACGATTCGGCCTTGGGAAAGGCGCCCGCCCATGCCCTCTTCGAGCGGGTCCAAGTCCAGAAGAAAGAAGGCGTCACGGCTCCTCGGGCTTTCAGCGATTATCGCGTTCAGGTGGCGGGTGAAGATCTTCCGGAGGGCGTGACTCTCCACCGGCTGGTGGGGTAGCTCTTTCCGGCCCGGATTCCGTCGAAAAGGCGACTGGCGCGCGGCGGCCGCCGCGTGACAGGAGCGGACTCAACCCAAAAAAGAGAATGTTTCAGCGGTATCTTGGCCAGCATGTCCCGCCAGCGGCCATCGAATCACGGGAAATCCCTCATGGAGCTTGGATCAGACGCCAATTTGCCGATCCCAATCTCGGCGCTGCAGCATTATGGGTTTTGTCCTCGGCAGGTGGCGCTGATTCACGTCGAACGGCGGTGGAACGAGAATGTCCTGACCCTGCGAGGACGGCAGGTCCACGAAGCAGTGCATGAGGAAGGCAGCCGGACGAGGAAGGGAGTCCGGATCGAGTGCGCCTTGCCAATATGGTCGGATCGGCTGGGGTTGGTAGGCGTTGCGGATGTCGTGGAGTTCCATCGCCGTGACCCGCCCTGCCCTGTAGAGTACAAGCATGGCCGCCGGCGCGACAGCAAGCCGGACGCTCTTCAACTTTGCGCTCAAGCGCTCTGCCTGGAGGAAATGTTCCAGTCCCGGATTCCCCGGGGCGTCCTGTTCTACCATTCGTCGCGAAAGAGGCTCGTGGTGGAGCTCGGCGAAGCCCTTCGGTGTGAAACCAAGAAAGTCATCGAGGCAGTTCGCAGCCTTTTCTCCGCCGGAAGGCTGCCCGCCCCTGCCAATGACTCCCGATGCCGCCAATGCTCGCTTCGGGACGAGTGTCAGCCCCACCTCGTGTCCAACCGCGGGATCCTTCGACGCCTTCATGAGGAACTGTTCCAGGCAGAGAAATGAAAGATACTCACCATTTGCTCAATACGTTGTACGTCACTCGCCCGGGATTGATCCTCAAGCTCCGGGGCGAGACCATTCGGATCGAGGAGGATGGCAAAAAAATATTGCAGGTGCCTTTCCACCATCTGACGGCCATCGTCGTCTTTGGCTGGAGCAGCGTGTCCGCGGGCCTGATCTACAAGTGCGCGGAAACGGGGATCGGATTGGTTTGGTTGAGCCGCTCGGGGCGGTTTCAGGCTCGGATCAGCGGGCCGGTGGCAGGCAATGTGCTCCTCAGACAGGAACAATACCGAACCTTGGACAACCAGGAGAAGGCGATCCTGGCGGCTCGTGCTTTTGTCGCCGGAAAAATTCGCAATTGCCGGCAGAGCGTTTTACGATCTGCCCGGGATCTTGGCGAGCCTTGCGCGACCGCCTTGCGCCACACGGGAAAAAGACTCAAAGCATTGCTGGATCGAGCTCGAACCGCTCCCAACGTCGAGATCCTCCGAGGTGCCGAGGGAGAAGCCGCACGGGCTTATTTCGGGACTCTCGGGCAAATGATCCAAGGGGATGATCCCAAGCTTCGCTTTTCCGGAAGAAATCGGCGACCGCCCAGGGATCCGGTCAATGCCTTGCTCTCTTTCCTGTACACGCTTTTGGCGCAAGATTGCGTCTCGGGCCTGGAGACCGTGGGACTGGACCCGGCTGCGGGTTTCCTTCATGCTCTCCGTCCCGGACGCCCGGCCCTTGCATTGGATTTGATGGAGGAGTTCCGCCCCGTGTTGGCCGACCGGTTGGCCTTGACCTTGCTCAACCGGCGCCAGTTGACCGCTGACGATTTCAACGTTCGGGAAGGCGGATCGGTCATCATGAGGGACGAGGCACGAAAAAAACTCGTCGTGGCCTACCAGAAGCGAAAGAAAGCGGAGGTTTCTCATCCCCTCCTCAAAAGCAAGATTCCGTTGGGGTTGGCACCCCACCTGCAAGCCCGCCTTTTGGCTCGGTGGCTTCGTGGAGACGTGGAGCATTATGTGCCCTACATCCACAAGTAGTCGGAAGAGGCTGCCAGGTCGTCCAAGAACGGGCCGTGGCAGGCTAACAGGTCGAGACTTTCCCAGAACGCTTTCTTCTCTTTGGGTTGTGCTCCGCTCCTGTCACGCGGCGGTCGCCGCACGCCGGTCGCCTTCTCAACAGCCCCAAACTTCAATGTTTGCCCTGAAAGCGTACCACCATCTTACCTTGACAGGAGCCGGATCATGTTCGTGGTGATCTGTTACGATGTCTCCACCATCTCCAAGGAAGGTCGCAGGCGGCTCCGGACTGTAGCCAAAACGTGCGAAAATTGGGGCCAGAGAGTCCAAAAATCGGTGTTTGAGTGCAATCTGTCCGAGGTTCACTTCGAGCGGCTCCTCCAGACGCTCAAGAAGATCATGGACGCTGAAGAAGACAGCCTCCGAATCTATCGCCTCACCAAGCCCCACGAGCGCTTCATCGAAACCTATGGCATCCAGAAGGTACTGGATTTTGACGAACCCCTCGTTCTTTGAGCGGGGCGTGTGAGCTGTCCCCGGGACATCAATCGAGCTCGTGGGTCGTCAGTTCATCTAGATCATTCGCCATTGGCCACAACGCGCCCAGCATTCTGGTCCTCGATGCCTTCTTCTCCCCAAGTTTCGTCTTTGCCCTGACCAACTCCAGTTAACAACAAAGTGTCCCGCCTTAACGAGCATGATCCCGGCGACCACACCCCGGAAGATGAAAGTGGAAGGCGCGGAGCGCCATGACCACGCCGTCGAAGATGGATTCAACCATTTACTTTCATGGTACGTGGATACCCTCTTCCCAGAACCACGGTTTTGTCTTTCCTCGCCAAGGCGGATGAGCGAACCGCACGGGCGTGCAGCCGCTGCACTCAAACCTTGACGCGAACCTGGAGCAATCAAGGAATCCCCGGGGAGGTTCGCGCCAGCGGTTAGTTCCTTCAAGGATTGTGTTTTCTCATTCATCAACCGGATTGCCTCCAACTTCAGCTATGGTTGGAGATGCAATTCGCGTGATAGCAAGGTAAAATGCTGCCACTCCAAGCCCCTAGCGGGTGGAAGCAGCACCCGGTCTTCGGGCCGGGTGAGCGTTGAAACAATTGAGAATAAAAAGACTGAACCATCCCAACCGCAGCACCCGGTCTTCGGGCCGGGTGAGCGTTGAAACAAATTCCGGCGGGCGAAAGCCCGATTCCCGGCGCGCAGCACCCGGTCTTCGGGCCGGGTG
>JAJRTK010000367.1 GCA_024278345.1 bacterium
ACTCCACCACTGGAGCGGCCAGCGGATGACCCGCGAACCAGAGAGTCACCAGGAAACAGAGAGCCGCGCCCTTCTGGCTTGAGTGGCCATTGCGCCGACTCGTCATGACTGATGCCCCGCGGGGGACCCCTGGAATGACCCGCATCTCTTCTCCAAAAGAATTGCCAGGAAGATCCAATTCTTTATTCTAGTAAGAGGCTCCCAATTCACCTGCTCCAGCCTTTTATTCAGCAACCCGATCGGACACGAAAAATCAGTTAGTTTTATATACGCAACATTTGAGCCAAAACGCCATCTTTCGTGTCATCAACCTGGTGGTGCCGCGGGGGAAGTGAATCTCATGCGGGATCGAGAAGTCCTCCGTGTCAAAAGCCGGGCAGGGAACAGCCCAACCGTGAAAGAAGAGTGTGCGGCGCCGCGACGATCCGTGATGAGAGCTCCGTCAAGGGCGTGGGTTGGGTTTGGTGGTGGTGCTGTCAACGTTTTTGGCGGGTTTCGGCGGTCCGCAAAGTCGGAGGATGGATTCTTGGAGTTGTTCGGAAAAAGGTTCCATGAGCTTCAGAAAAGCCGCGCTATCCGTGTAGGTGACATAAACTCTTCGCCGGACGCGGAAGGCCCTGGTCATGGCATAATGGTAGTTCCATTGAACTTTCGAGAAGTCCATTCCGCTTCCTGAAAGGCAGGTTTCTTGCGCTGGATACTGGCTGGAGGTGGGGGACTTTTGCCCATATTCCTGCACCGGCTGGCCGTCATCACCAGGGATCGGTTCACCGTCTCGGAAGACGATTTCATCGACTCGGAATCTCGGGAAGGTCTGTCCGCCGGCCTTGCTAGGCATCGCTCGGCGAAACATTGTGCTGGTCACTTGTTCCAGGGCTTTTTTCTTGGAAGCATCCAGGGCCGCCGGCGGGCTCTTGAGCGTCCAACCGCTTTCTGTGAGCTCTATGGCGACGCGACCGAGGCAGCCCGCCACCGGAGGAGGTTCAAGGCAGGCAGCCTCCGGGCCTCCCCAAAACATGAAGCAGAAGAGGGGCAAGAAACTTTTTTGAAAAGCTGGCATGGCTTCACTCCCCGAGTCATCCTCGGTTCAAGGAATTTTCTTTGTCGCCCGAGGTGGCGAAAAACCGTCTTCACTTGCGGCTCGCTCTCTAGGCGCCTATAACAGATCTTGACCTGTTTTCTTAGTCGGACTTTCGTTTGTGGCGGAAGAGTGCCAACCGGAATGAAGGCCGGTGGGACCCATGAAACAGGCACCACCCGGAGCTCTCTGCTGAGAGTTCCGGGTTCAAAGCGAGGCGGCGAATGTGACTCCACAGTCCTACAGGGACGTTTTCCTCAAAATCTTACCCTGGGCCGTTTTCCTTTCTCTCCTTACTGTGGGCGGTTTGGGGGCCTTCGGTTTGTGGCGAAACCAGGTGGGGCGCTTGCGTGTGGAGACCGCGGTGGTCACCGATCAGGTGCATCGCCGCCTGGAATGTTGGATCCAAGACAGACTGGCCATCGTCGAGCACTTTGCCAACCAGTGGCCCCGGAGATATCAGGATTCTCCCGAGGCATTCCGAGAGGACGCGACGGCCTTCATCGATCTCTTGCCGGGATTCCAGGCCATCAACTGGATCGATACCGACACGGTGATTCAGATCGTCGTGCCGCTGGAGGGGAATCGCGCGGCGCTTGGAAAAAAGCTCTCCGAGCATCCGTCGAAGGAAGTTCGAGGCGCCATCACACGGGCGGCGGAGCGGCGGCTCCCCTCCAGGACGTCGGCTTTCTTCGAGCTCTACCAAGGGGGCCGCGGCTTCACGGTCTACTGGCCCGTCGTTGGGGAGAACGCCGAGCTCTTGGGTTTCGTCAACGGCGTCTTCCGGTTGCAGCGACTCGTCGAGAGCTGTCTGGCGGAAGACCAATTGCGGGAGGGTTTCCGGTTTTCCCTGTTTGATGCCAATGGCCAATTGACCTACTGGTGGGGGAAGCCACTGACCAGGGGCGCTGACCTGTCCGCCACGGAAGTCCTGGAGATACTGGATCGCCCCTGGACCGTGATGATGGCTCCGTCCGAAGAAGTCATGGGGAACTTCTCTTCAGCTCTGAGCTGGTTCTTGTTCGTGGCGACCTTCCTGGTCTCCGGGATCCTGTCGTTCTTGCTCAACCGCATTCTTGCCGACCGGGCAAGGCTGCAACGGAGCGAACGACGGGTCCGCTTGTTGCTCGACTCTACCGTGGAAGGGATCTGCGGCGTGGATCTTAGCGGGAAACTCATCTTCTGTAACGCTTCGAGCCTGAGGCTCTTGGGATACGAGTCGTCCCATGAGCTGATGGGGCAGGATGTTCACGAACTATTCCATCCTCATTACCCGGACGGGACTCCTTTCCCAGCGTCAGAATGTGCGCTCTATCAGGCCTTCCGCCATGGGAAACCCATGGATCTCACTCTCCAATGTCTCTGGAAAAAAACAGGCGAGCCCCTGGACGTCGAAATCCGGATCCATCCAATAGAGCGGAACGGCACCGTGACGGGTTGCGTCACAACTTTTATTGACGTTTCGGCCCGCCAGCAAGTTGCCCGGGAGCGCGAAAAGCTCATGGCCGTGCTGGAATCGACTCCAGACATGGTGGCTATCCTCCAAGGGGATGGGACACCCACCTACCTCAACCGATCCGGTCGCAAAATGTTTGGCGTGGAGGGCGAGGAGGAACTGGGACCCTGCCTGTTGAACCGATTTTCCAGCGGGTTGCATCAAAACCCCACTGGCGAGGCTTTGGCGATGGCCCAAAAGCACGGAGTCTGGCAAGCTGAGGGCGTTATCGAGGGCCACACCGGGATCGAGCTTCCGGTCTCTCTCATCGTCGTGGCCCACGGTCGAATGGGCGGGGAAGTCGCTTACTATTCCGCCATCGCCAGGGACATCACTCGGTTGCGCCACGCCGAAAAACGGCGCCATGCACTGGAAGAGCAGTTCCAGCAGGCTCAGAGGATGGAAAGCCTTGGGGTTCTTGCCGGCGGCATTGCCCACGATTTCAATAACTTACTCGTAGGGATTCTTGGGCATGCCAGCCTTGCGGCGTCGGAGGTCGGGCCCGAGTCGCCCGCTTCCATTAGCCTCCGTGCCATAGAAAAGGCCGCGCAACGAGCTTCGGAGCTCACGCGCCAACTTCTGGCCTACTCCGGTCGCGGCCAGTTTGTCGTGGAATCGATTGATCCCCGCGTCGTCGTTGAGGAGATGGCCAGCCTCATGCGGGTCTCCATTTCCAAAAAAGTGCTGCTGACGTTCGACTTTTCCCACGAGGCTCAGCCCATCTCAGGAGACACCACGCAGATCCGGCAGGTCTTTCTGAACTTGCTCACCAACGCTTCGGATGCCATCGGTGAGCGATCTGGTGGGATCAGCCTTCGCGTCCAGCCGTTCCACGGACGTCCTGACCAGCGTGAATGGCGCATTTTTGGAGAGTCGCCGCCTTCGGGAGACTTCACCTATATCGAGGTTTCCGATACGGGCTCGGGAATGAATGAGTAAGTCCTGGACAAGATATTCGATCCCTTCTTCACGACAAAACCGGCGGGACGGGGGCTTGGACTTTCGGCCGTCCTTGGAATCGTACAAAGCCACGGTGGTGTGCTGGCGGTGAAGACGGCGCCCGGCGCGGGAACGACCTTTCGACTCTTTTTTCCCGTTGCTCCAGCCCAGGATTCCACCGGCAACTCTCTTGGAGATCGGAGCCCTGCGCCAGAGGGCGGCGGCCTTGTTCTCATCGTGGATGACGAGGAGATCGTGCTCAATTTGATGAAAGAGGTCCTTCGGCGGAATGGCTTCGATGTCATCACCGCCACCAATGGCCTGGAAGGGATGGCGGAGTACCGTAGATACAAATCGTGCCTCGTGGCTGTCATCTTGGACTACAGTATGCCGGGCCTCGACGGGAGAGAAGTTCTGGTCCACATCCGCAAGGACAATAGGACTCTTCCCATTATTCTCGTCAGTGCCCTTGACTCCAAAATGTCCGTTACAAAGGCTCAAGAAATGGGCTTCTCCTCTTTTTTGCAAAAACCTTTCCAACCTCGGGATCTCCTTTCGGAGATTCACCGGGCCATCAACACCTGATCCGAGCTCCGCGCCTAGCTTCCGTGGGCCGACATCTATTTTTTTTGTTGACTTCCGCTCCCATCGCTCGCAGCCGCTCCCGCTACTCGCCTCCTTGCAGGCCAGATCTTCCCACGCGGACTGAGCGCGGCTTACCGAAAATCCCCCGAATAGACTCCAGGTGAGCCGAAAGGCGCCTGGCAATTTCCGCCGGGTGCGGATCGGACTCCTCCACATAGAGGTCGTGCTCTCGAAGCGGGGCATATTGGACCGGATTGGTCGATGTGAAGATCCCCACCGTGGGCACGGCCGCCGCCGAGGCCAAGTGCAGGGGGCCGGTATCGGCCGAAATGAAAAGATCCAGGTTGGCCAATAGACCCGCCAGGCGCCGTGGATGGGGGTTTCGATACCAGATGGGGCAGAGTTCTTGGCCCATGGAATGGCCAGGTGGTAGAATTTGAATGGGGAGAGCCCCGGGAACGGCGATTTGGAGCTGCCGGAGAAACTCCAGCCACCATTTTGCTGGAAGGCGTTTCCGGCCCGCGGCCTCCGCAAAGAATCCGATTCTCGGGCAATTCGGATGGGAAGGTGTGATGCTCTGGAGCTCCTTGGCACCAAGGCTTTTGGATTCTTTTGACAGTTCGAGATCCAGTTCACGGAATTGGCCAATGGAATCGCCGGGAAAGACTGCAGTCAAGAGCTGGAGGGGCCGGAGAGATTCGTGGACCAACCTTTCGGTGGGTTCCGCCGTATGGGTGAGGCGACTCCACTGTCCCGCCCCCGCGAAGCCCAGGCGGAATCGCGCTCTCGATATACGAAGGAGCAAGCGGTTGCTCGTGGAACAAAGGCAGGGATCGATGGCCAAATCATACCGGTTTCGCCGGAAGTCACCCATGCGCCGCAACAATTGGATAGGGTGCTTGGCCGGTTTTCCTGGCAATGGAAAGATGTTACGCACGGATTGCATTCCCTGGAACAAGAGGGCATGCGATGGAGCACCCACAACAATGTCGATGGAAGAAGAGACGCAGGTTCGGGCCAGGGTCCTGATAAGAGGCGTGAGGAGAATCTGGTTTCCCAGGCGCGGATTGGGCCGGCAGATAAGGATTGACCGGATTTCCCGGGGCGCCAGGAGAGGACCGTGTTGCGGTGGAGCCGGCCTCTTACCGGCGAAGCGGTTCAGGAGGCGCCGGGCCCCGCGGTGGAGATGGATGAATCGAGATCGTTTCATGGCCTTGGTGGCGAGCTGGACTTTACGGACGCGCCGCCCGCGGTGGAGATGGATGAATCGAGATCGTTTCATGAGGGGGCCGGAGGCTCCGAGATGTCGATGGATACCGTCTCCACGATCTCAAGGCCATGCCCCTCGATCCCCACAAGCCGCCTTGGATGATTGGTCATGAGGCGTATTTTTCCCAGCCCCAGGGAGCGGAGAATCTGGGCTCCGAGCCCGTATTCCCGGAAACTCATGCGGTTTTTTTGATGGTTCGCCGCCGGGTTTTCAGGTGTGACCTCCGGGTGGTTGTATTGGGAAATAAGGTCGGTGAGAGTGGCTCTTTCATGAGCCATATAGACGAAGATGCCCGCGCCGGCCTCTCGGATCATGCGGAGCGCGGCCCGCAACTCCCGCCCCGGCCGGCTCTCGAGGATGCCGAAGACGTCGCCCGGCCGGCAAGGGGTCTGAACCCGGACCAAGGTTGCCCGCTCCGGATCGACGTCACCCAACAACAGGGCCAGATGCTCACTGCCGTCGATGATGCTTTTTAGGACCCTTGCCTCGAATTCTCCGTAATCCCGCGTCCGAACCATAGCGGCAACCGTCTGGACCACCAAAGATTCATTTTGGAGCCGAAAATCGATGAGCTCCGCGATGGTGACGATTCTCAGGCCATGCTTCTTGGAAAAACGCTCGAGCTCCGACCGGCGGGCCATGGTTCCATCATCGTTCATGATCTCGCAGATCACGGCGGCGGGCTCCAGATCAGCCAGGCGGGCAAGATCCACCGAACCTTCGGTCTGTCCTGTCCGAACCAAGACTCCTCCCTCCATGGCGCGGAGCGGAAAAACATGGCCCGGCCTTACCAGATTTTGCGGTCTGGCGCTAGGTGCCACGGCCGCAAGAATCGTGTGGGCACGGCCCTTGGCGGTCTGGCCTGGCAGCAACCCATCCGCCGCATCAATACTCACCGTAAAGGCCGTATTGTATTGGCTGGTATTTTTTCTGACCATCATGGGGAGATCGAGCTGGCGGAGCCTGGCGTCGGTCATGGGAAGACAGATCAGGCCGCGGGCCTCCGTGGCCATGAAGTTGATGGCCTCTGGAGTGACGAGCTCCGCTGCCATGCAGAGATCTCCTTCGTTTTCCCGATCTTCGTCATCCACAAGGATCAGGATTTCGCCTCGCTGAATCTCTTTTATCGCTTCGCGAACGTTTTGGAGGGGCACAAGTTTGCCTCCTGGCTTGTTCCAGTGGAATCGCGATGGGGCGGGTTTGCTTCCGCGCAATAGATTTCTGCGGGCGATTGTGGTCAACCATGGGAAAGAATGCAAACTGTCACCAAGGAGAATCCATTGAGCTTGAAGCTCAGCGTCGTCATTCCAGTTTACAATGAGCGGTTCCTGATTCGGGAGCTGATCGGACGGGTACTGGCTGCGCAGCCTCCACAAGTGGATGAACTGGAGATTATCGCTGTCGATGATGGCAGTCGCGACGGAACGCGGGAAATCTTGCGAGAACTTGCGGCAAGCTATCCTTCGAAGATCCAACTCGTGGAGCACGATAAAAACCAGGGAAAAGGCGCCGCGATTCGGACGGGAATCGCAAAGTCCACCGGCGACCTCATCATTTTTCAGGATGCCGACCTCGAATACGACCCCAGAGACTATGCTAGATTGGTGGTGCCTTTTCTCCAAGATGGAGCCGACGTCGTGTACGGTTCGAGATTCCTTCCCGGCGAACGGAGACGGGTTCTCTACTTCCGGCACACGCTGGGAAACCGTTTTCTTACAGCGCTCAGCAACTGGTTCACCGACTTGAACCTCACGGACATGGAGACCTGCTACAAGATGTTCCGGGCTCCGCTTCTCAAGTCGATCCCCATTCGTTCCGACAGCTTCGCCATGGAGCCCGAGATCACAGCCAAAATTGCCAAACGGGGATTTCGGATCTTCGAGGTGCCCATCAACTATCTGGGACGAACCTACGCCGAAGGGAAGAAGATCGGGTTCAAAGACGGGTTCTGGGCGCTGGGAACGATCTTCAAATACTGGATCTTGGATGATGTCTACCAGAAGGACGAATATGGCTCCCACATTCTGGTCAACTTGGAGCGCGTTCGAAGGTTCAACCAGTGGATGGCCGACTCCATCGCTCCCCACGTGGGGGCAAGAGTCCTTGAGATCGGCGCTGGCATCGGCAATATCACGAACTGGCTCCTTCCCAGGGACCGTTATGTTGCTAGCGATATCAATCCTCACTACGTCCACTACTTGAAAAATCTGGCCACGGGAAAACCCTATCTGGATTCTGCACGGCTTGACGTCCAGGACCCCGCGGCTTTTGTCCCCTGGTCGAAGCAGTTCGACACGGTGATCTGTCTCAATGTCCTGGAGCACGTCCAGGACCCCGTCCAGGCGATGCGCAATATGGCCTCGGCCTTGGAGCCCGGTGGGCAGATCATCCTCTATGTGCCTCAGGGCCAACGCCTCTACTGCTCGTTGGATGAGGTTCTCGGCCACCGTTGCCGCTACGAAGAAGACGGGCTGGTCCGTGAAATCGAGGCGGCGGGCCTGGTGCTCCATCAGATGGATCAATTCAACCGATTTGCACTCCCAGGCTGGTGGTTCAATGGAAAAGTCCTCAAAAAAAAGAGTTTCAGTCGGATACAGCTCAAGCTTGTGAACTTCCTGGTGCCACTGCTCCGGAGGATCGACCGCTGGCTTCCCTGGCGGGCGCTGGGACTTATCGCTGTAGCTAGAAAGCCCGGTGGCGAGTAAATGATCGACTGTGGCGAGGTCAAGGAGGATCTTGGCGTGCTGGATAGAAGAAGAGGATTGAGGTGGTTTGGGGCCGCCGGTCTGGTCTTGTTTTTGTTGTCGGGGCTTTCTCCTTTGTTGGCGGCCGCCGATGGGGACGGCATCGCTGATCCCGGTGTCGAACGCTGGATCCACCTCTTCGAGAATCCCCAGCGGGCCATCTGGCAAAAGCCCGCCGCCGTCGTGGAAGCACTCAGGCTCTCCAAGGGAGATCGGATCGCCGATATCGGCGCAGGCTCGGGCTACTTCACCCGTCGATTCTCCGCGGCCGTCGGGGAGTCTGGAACCGTGTGGGCCGTGGACATCGAACCAAAAATGCTCCGTTATGTTCAGATGACCGCCCAGCGACAAGGTCTACGCAACATCGTCACCATCCTGGCCGCGGCGGACGATCCCCATCTCCCCACGGGAATGTCGGACGTTCTTTTCATCTGCAACACGGTTCGTGACATTCCCGACCGCGAAGCCTATTTGTCTGGCTTGGAAAGGTATCTTGCCCCCGGCGGCAGGATTGTGCTCATCGATTACTTCAAGGAAAAGCTTCCCGTGGGTCCGCCGTCGGCGCTGAAATTGCGGCGGATCGACTTGCTGCACGAGATTCAACAGTCTGGCTACGAGTTGCTGGAGGAGCATCGCTTTCTGCCCTATCAATATTTTCTGGTCATCGGCCGCTCACGCGGCCCGCGCCCAACGACGCAACCATGGACCCAAAGGCCGGCTTCCCAGCCCGCTGAGCCAACTCCATCTCCATGAATTGCAGCGGTCGCAGCAAACTCCATTGAGAGGCCGCATGGAGGCTTGAAAGTAATCGCCGATGAACTGGCGGCGGCAGGTGACGCTCGTGGCATACTTTTCCATCGTTTCCAGGCGCGTCCGGCGGAGCTTTAGTCGGCAATCCCGAAGCTTCTGGGCCGTTTTCACCACCAAACCGGAATCGATTCCGCCCGGAAACGCTGCCAATACCCGTCCTTGAGCCTGACGCAGAAACCCCATGGCGACTCTTGACGTGGGGCGGGCGAGCCGATCCGTTGCCCGCCAAATTTGCTGGGCCAGCGATGCTCTTAGGATGTCATCATCGGAGGGGAGGCTTGTCTCCGTCCGAGCCTTGAGGCGTCGGAAATCGGAGTTTCGGTAGACCAGGACACAGAGGGCCGGCCTGCCATCTCTCCCGGCGCGGCCAGACTCTTGGGAATAGTCTTCAAGACTCCGGGATGGACCCGCGTGGAGCACAAGGCGAACATCGGGCTTGTCGATCCCCATTCCGAATGCCGTGGTGGCTACCAGGATGCGAATTTGGCTACTCAGAAAGGCGGCTTGCCTTTTTTGGCGAGTCCCGCTGCTCAAGCCGGCATGATAGGCAAGGATTCGCTCGTGAAGCTCCCGACTCAGGCGGAACGCTAGCTGATCCGCCCCCGAGCGGCTCGGGACATAGATGATGACGCTTCCCCCGCGGATTCGGTCGCACAATCCCACAAGGGCCGCCAGCCGCTGCCTCTCGGTTCCAACCCGCGCGACGCCATATCGGAGATTCGCTCGATCCACTCCGAAGAGTGAAAGCCTGGCCCCGGGAATCCCAAGCTGGCGGCAGATATCGGCCTGGATTTCCGGTTTCGCCGTGGCCGTAAGAGCAAGGACTGTACAGCGAAGCCGGCCTATGAGGGAGGCCAGCCGGAGGTAATCGGGCCGGAAGTCGTGGCCCCACTCCGATACACAGTGCGCCTCGTCGATGGCCATGAGAACCACACGGGCTTGGAGCAGGCTTCGCCGGGTCGATGGCAGCACGAGGCGTTCCGGGGCCATGAGCAATACGTCCAACTTGTCCTGAGCCATCCGGCTCAGAATCCTCCGACGCGCCCCCTTGCCAAGGCCAGAGTGGAGGGCCGCTGCCTGGAATCCTGACCCTTTCAAGGAACGAAGCTGATCCTCCATGAGCGCCACGAGCGGAGAAACAACGACGGTGAGTCCCTCCGTCACCGCGGCGGGTAATTGGTAAAGAAGGGATTTTCCACCGCCCGTGGGGAGGACCACCAACTGGTGTTGCCGGGCAAGCGTCGCCCGGATTACCGGGAGCTGCCCGGAGCGAAAACTCCGGTGCCCGAACCTCTTTCTAAGGACGCTGAGAAGCTCTTTGTCCCGGGGGATGTTCGCTTCATGCGGCCCCCTCATTTGGAGTCCAATGGGATTTTGGCGGGAAGCTCGTGCCAGTGTTGCAGGCAAGACGAGGGTTTCTTCGAGCATCGCGGCCTCCGGTTGGCTAAAGAAGAGTCGCGTGAGCTGTCGAAAAGCAAGAGGCATGCCATCAAAACCGGCTTTTGTCTCCGGTGTCGGTGCTTGGGCTTGGGACGGCGTGGATGAGGCGAGTGGCGGCGGACGGATTGCCGTCGCCGCGAGCGGAACGCAACCCAAAGAAGAGAAAGAGAGTTGCTTGGATTGTGCATTCAGGAGTCCCGCAACTGGATTTTCCGCGTAGGAAGTGTCAAGACGCTTGACACTCCTGACCACCTGGTTGGCGATCCGGAGCCGCGGAGCTGACACAAAAAAAGAGGAGCGAGCTTGGCCCGTTCCTCTCCGGGAATTTCCTAGAACGCGCTGGACGAACTAGGAAGGTTGGTACTCCTTCCAGGTCTGTTCGAGATCTTCGCGAGCCATGGTTTCCAGAAGATAGTCACAGAATTCTCTTCCAGTGGAGCCAGTGTTGCGGCCGGTCATCACCAGTTTTTTCTCGTACTGGCCGCAGACGTCCAGAGCCATTTCCAGCTTCTTGGCGCGTTTTTTGAAACCCAGGTGCTCCAGCATCATGGAGGCTGCGCGGATCATGGAGCTGGGATCCGCGTATTGTGCGCGGCCTTCCTTGACCATTCTGGGAGCCGAGCCATGGATCGCCTCGAACATGGAGTAACGCTTCCCAAGGTTGGCTGAGCCGGCTGTCCCAACGCCGCCCTGGAATTCCGCGGCTTCGTCGGTGAGAATGTCGCCGTAGAGGTTGGGGAGGACCATCACCTGGAACTGGGTTCTGCGCTTGGCGTCCACCAGCTTGGCGGTCATTATATCGATATACCAGTCGTCACATTCGATCCCGGGATATTCCTTGGCAATCTTGTAGCCGAGCTTGAGGAACTTACCATCCGTGGTCTTGATGACGTTGGCCTTGGTAACCAGAGTGACGCGAGTTCTGCCCGCTCGCTTGGCGTATTCGAAGGCGGCGCGGATGATCCGCTCTGTTCCCTGCGACGTCGCCACAGTGAAGTCAATGGCCAGATCATCGGTGATGTCGATACCCTGGGAACCCATGGCATAGGCGCCTTCAGTGTTTTCGCGGAAGAAGCGCCAGTCGATGCCCTGCCCGGGTACGCGGACCGGCCGGACGTTGGCGAAGAGATCGAGCTCTTTTCGGAGAGCCACGTTGGCCGACTCGATGTTGGGCCAGGGATCGCCCTTCCTGGGGGTCGTGGTGGGACCTTTAAGGGTGACGTGAAAGGTCTTGATTTCGTCGAGAACCTGGGCGGGGATTGCCGCATTCTCTTCGGCGCGACGCTCGATGGTGAGGCCTTCGATGTTCGCCAGCTCAACCTTGCCGGAATCAACTTCGGGCTGCAAAAGGCGCTTCAAGACACGCTCCGCTTCAATTGCGATGGCGGGACCGATACCGTCCCCTCCCAGAATGCCGATTCGGATGGTCTCCAGAGTCGAAAAGTCGATCCAGTCCTGTTCTTTCCTCATACGCTCCACGCGCCCGAGCTGTTGCTGGAGGAGGGCGCCGAATCGTTCCTTGGCTGACGCGATTGCTTCTTGGTTCATGAGATTCTCCCATAGGTTCTCCGGTGGCCGGAGATTCGTAATTGAAACCGCCCGACTGTGGCGCAGCTTTCGGGAAAGGCTGAAATGAACCCGGGCTGCGCCCGCGGGTTCATGGTTGAAACCGCCCGCCGGTGGCGATAGGTTGCGGGCTTGGTCTTGGGGCGGACAGAAGGCGGATGTTGCGCCGAAACTGATGTCGTGTGGGGAAACTAATGGTCTTGCGGTCGGGTTTCAAGTGCTCGGGTTGGCGACGAGGGTTCGCCGTGGGGATCGTGCTGTTTTATATCACGGGCCTTAACGGTGAGGCAGCGCAAGGCGAAAGGCCGGTGAACACGCAGGAAGAGGGATCCCGGGCTCCGTCCGAGTCTGGTGCGGCCCGGCAAAATGATCCGAACTCCCATGAGGTCGCTAACAACGATGGAAACCTCGCGTTGGACGCCGTGAGAGAGCGTGGGCTCCGCATCGGCAAGGTGATGCTTCGCGTGTCGGACGTCTACCCGCCAGACGGGGATGAACCGGTGCCGATGCCCTATTCTCTGGTCAATGCTCTTCACCGGAGGACGCGGCGCGGGATTGTCCGGCGGGAGCTTCTCTTTGGCGAAGGTGATCTTTTTCGGCCCGTCCTTCTGGAGGAAACGGAGAGGAACCTCCGGAAGTTCCGTTTTTTGCGCTTTGCTCGCGTGGAGGCAGGCGAGCCAAAAGATGGACGGGTCGATGTCGAGGTTCGGACCATCGATGCCTGGAGCACGAAGTTCCAGGTCAACGCAAAGAGTGGCGGCGGGAAACTTACGGGAAGCGTGGGGATCTCCGAAGACAATCTTCTTGGCCTTGGGAAGCATCTCTCGGCTTTCTATATCCTGGACACGGAACGCTCTCGCGTCCAGTTCACTTACTTGGATCCCCGTCTAATGGGGCGCTTTTTGAGCATGACACTCTCCTATTCCACGGGCCGTGATTCGAAAAGGAGGCTGTTTTTCGTTGAAAAGCCCTTTTACTCGACCCTGACAAGCTGGTCTTGGGCAGTCTGGGCCGACGCTCGCCGGGCGACGGAATTTCTTTACGAAGCTGGAGAAGAATCCCTGAGGTTCCAGCAGGACGAACTCGACGTGGGCGCATTCGTTGCCGTCAGCTTGGGCTCGACGCCGATTCTCGTGCGGCGGTTGAGGGTTGGGGGGCGATTTCAACGGGACCGCTTCGAAGAGGTTCCCGATGCCAATGATCCGCTTCCGGAGACTTTTCAGGAGCGCCGTTTTTCCAGGCTGCTTGCTCGGTTCGAGCTTCGCGAGGTCCGTTTCATTCGGGAGTTCAACATCAATACCTATATTCGGGACGAGGATTTCAACCTGGGAGGCGAACTGCTGCTAGAGGCTGGGTTTGCGCCAAAACTCCTCGGATCCAGGGACAACACTTGGTTCCTCTTGGCCCGCGCCGCTCGCGGGCTTTTCTTCGGAACGGGCCATTTCGCCCTAGCAGAGCTTCGGCTGTCGGGACGCCTGGGAAAAAACGGCGTGGAAAACGGCTGGGGACGCCTCCGCCTTTCCCATTATTTCAGGCTTCACCGGCGCATCACTTTTGCCACCAACGTGGGAGTCGAAGTCCAAAAAAACTCCGACCCGGAAGAGCAACTCCTTCTGGGAGGCGAAGGGGGATTGCGAGGCTACAAATTGCGCCTGTTCGACGGCAATAAGAAAATTCTTGGGCGGTTCGAGGCGCGCTTCTTGCTCGTGGGAGACCTTTTCAAGCTGGTTTCCCTGGGTGCTGTGGCTTTTACTGATGCAGGAAACGCTTGGCGCCAAGGCGACCGCCTCGACCCACTTTCCCTCCACGTCGATCTGGGCGCCGGGCTCCGGGCGGCCTTCCCTCGGTCCAGCCAGGCCAGGGTCCTCCGGATCGACCTCAGTTATGCCCTCGACGACAACGGATTCGATAGCCCGTGGCTCATCTCCTTTGGCTCCTCTCAGTCGTTCTGACGCGGATCACCGGTTCGCCATGAGGTTCGCCATACGCGGAACGGCCCGGCGGGATAGCCCGTATAGCAGTCCCGCCGCCGCCAAGAGGCCCGTCACACAGAGTGCCGCCGCAAGAAAGGCGGCGGGCAAGCCATAGTGAACCTTGACCCAGGGCACCACGTACGCAGCAGCCGATCCCACTCCAAAGGTCATGGCGAACTTCAAGCCATAGGCTGTGCTCCGCCAACCCGGCGGGCTCAATTTCGCCACAAGACTGTTTTCAATCGGCTGCATCCCAAGGGAAAAGAACATGTAACCCGAACCCAAGCCCACCAACCAAAGACTGTTCATCCCAGACAGGAGCAGAAGAAAAGGGATGGACGCCAAATGGAAAACCATGTAGGAAAGCCGAAGATCGTGGCGATCCGCCGCACGACCGCCCGCCAACTGACCCCAAATCCCCACCACGTAGATCAAGGAGACTAAGGCTCCCGCCCCAACGGTCATTCCCGAGCTCGTGTCGATTCCCAGGAAGCTCAGCCAGCCCTCCATGGCCGGAATCCGCTGCTCGAAAGTCGCCGGAAAGATGAGGGATGTCGTCCAATAGGAAAGCCCCGCCAGAGCCATGGCGACGCAGAGAAGCCCAAAGTAAAGAGCACGCCGGCCCTTGGAACTGTCCAGCCGATGCTCCCGTGACTCTACAACCGTCTCCTTGATGGGAAGCCAAGCCGATACGAATCCGGCCAGCATCCCTATTCCTCCCAAGACCAGATAGGCACCTCGCCAACCTGCCAAATAAGCCATCAGCCCCGCAGCAAAAGGCGCCACGGCGTGACCCGCGTTTCCGGCGATTCCATTCAGCCCCATCGCCCGGCCGCGGGCGCGGACCGACTTCGAGATCAGCGAGAGCCCCGCCGGGTGGTAGATGCTGGCGCAGAGCCCCATGAGGCCAAGGCCAAGCCAAAGGCCCCAAGGCCCGCTGGAAAGCCCCACGAGACAGGCTGCTCCTCCAGAACCCACAAGACAGGTCACCAGCATCGGCCGCGCTCCCACCCGATCCGTCAAATACCCCACGGGAAGCGCTCCCACGCCAAAGAGGAGGGAGCCGAGAAACGCCAGCGGAATGATCTCTTCCATGGGCAGCCCCAAATCCCGCTGCAGCGGAAGCACCAAAGCCGGGAAAAGAAGCATGTACAAGTGGCTGAAAAAGTGGCCCAGGCTAGAAACAATCACGATAAGCCACTCATCGCGATCGAGCGGCGGCGGGGCTGTTTGGGGCGTGGCAGTGTTGGTCATCGCGGCAATCTATTGTTGAATGGGGTTTCGGCCTCGGTCATGGTACCGGCCACCCGAAAAAAGCGCGCAGCGCACAAAGATGTGGGTCCAGGGAGCTGGCTCCCTGGCGTGGGTCTGGGAGCGGCGCTCCCAGCGGAGGTCCGGAGGCA
>JAJRTK010000368.1 GCA_024278345.1 bacterium
AGGCGGGACATTCCCGGGACTGTGGAATCGCAAGCGTCCGGGCAACGCCTCGCTATCGCTCGGCGGTGGTCCGGGGATTCCATCCCCCGTCCCCTGGCAGGGCTTCGCCCTGCACCCACCAGGGAGCGCGCAAGGACCCGTTGCAATGAAAAGCAACGAGTTCCCCACCCACGTTTTTGTACGCTACGCGTTTTCCTTTTTTTTCTGTTCTGTCCCGCCTTGCGTGGATACCCTCCACACCACTGACCCACTCACCGCAAGCGTGGCGAGAGGGCAAAGAAGACGGAAAAATGCCGGAGGCATCACGCCTCTAGGACCCGACTAATGCTTCAGGACCCATGAAAAGGCGAGTGTTGGCGGCCGGATGGCCGCCAACGTGAGCGGACTCAACCCAACGCTCATGCTAACGCTGGGCAGCACCCCCAAAGATAAAAGACAAATATCTGTTTACAGCAACTTTCGGGCAAAGAAAAAGAGCATTTTTATCGATTCATGCCTTGCAGGTGGAGGCAGCATCAAACCCTCAGAATGCGCCTATAGGCTTCACCAAATGTTTCGCGGCAGCCTCACATAGATTTGAGTATGCTCATTTGGAGCCTTTCAGGCACTTCGCCATAGGAATCGAATTCCATGTGAAAAACTCCTCTTCCGGAAGAGAGGGTACGCAGGGCGGAAACGTATCCAAACATTGTGGAGAACGGAACCTTGGCACGAATCGCCTGAGCGCCCGATTTCGCACTGAGCGACTCAACCCTGCCGCGGCGGGCGGAAAGATCGCTAATAACGCCTCCCATAGACTCTTTCGGCAGCAAAATCTCCAAAGCCATGATTGGCTCCAACAGTGTAGGGTGCGCTCTCAGTATCGCGTCACGAACAGCCATGGATGCAGCTGCTCGAAATGCCAGTTCCGTGGAGTCCAGCTCGTGATATGTCCCGCCGACAACGCATGCTTTGACCCCGAGTAGCGGGAAGGGACTACCTATTCCCGACTCCAGGGTGTCCCGAATACTGCCTAGGATTGATGGCAAAAACTCTTTTGGGATAGCGTCCCCAAGGAGTTCTTCGACCACGTTCCCATTTTCAGGTTCAATGGGCTCAACATTGACAACCACATGCCCAAAATGCCCCCGACCACCACTCTGACGAATAAATGCTCCATCACCCCGGATTGACTTCCGAATGGTCTCCCTGTAGGCAACCCGGAGACGGCCAATCCGGACATTCAGTTTAAACTCACGCAGCAACCTCTCTGAAATGATTTCCAGGTGCAGCTCACCCATTCCTGAAATGACGAGTTGGCTGGTTTCAGGTTCGGCCCGAAAGCGAAAGCTCGGGTCCTCCTTCGCGATTTGAGTCAACGCGGCCATGAGATCTCTGATCTCCGCTTGGGTGCCTGACTCAATAACTCTCGACACAACGGGATCAGGAAATGCGATATCTCCAAGCCGCACGCGCATCTCCTCCCCACAAATCGTATCTCCCGTGCCAGTGACCCAGTGCCCAACCGTAGCGGCAATCTCTCCCGCGCCCACCTGAGCGATATCCTCGCGATGGTTTGCATGCATTCGAAGCAAACGGCCAAGGCGCTCCCCCCGCTTTTTCACCGAATTCCAGAGCAGGCTTCCTGCCCGAGCAGAACCTGAATAGACTCGAAAAAAGGAAAGCTGGCCCATGTAGGGATCAGCCATCGATTTGAATACAAAGGCACAAAAAGGCCCATTGGAATCGGCGTGAATCTCTACATCTTGACCTGCGGCGGACTTGCCAAGAACCGGTGAAACGTCCAATGGGGAAGGTAGGTAGTCAATGATCGCATCCAAAAGGGGTTGTATCCCTTTGTTTTTAAAAGCTGCTCCACATAAGACAGGAACAAGGCCGCCTTCTATGCACTCGCTTCTCAATGCGGCTCGGATAGCCTTTGGCCCCAGCCGTCCATCCCGCAAATAACGTTCGAAAAGATCCTCGCTAGAGGTGGCTACCGTCTCCAACAGTTCAATGTGGGCAGCCTCAGCGGCTGCTATGTATTGAGGCGGAATATCCTCCAGCTTAATCGTGACGCCAAGGTCAGTTTCATCAAAGACTAGGGTTTTCATCTCGATGAGATCAATGACACCACTAAACCCATCCTCAAGCCCTAGGGGAAGTTGAACGGGCACAGCGGAGACGCCAAGGCGCAAACGTATATCAGCGACAGTTCCAAGGAAGTCCGCGCCCACTCGATCCATCTTGTTGATAAATGCCACCCTAGGTATCCGATAGCGATCCGCTTGCCTCCAGACGGTTTCGGACTGAGGCTCGACTCCTCCAACAGCACAAAAAATCGCGACAGCTCCATCTAATACCCGTAGCGACCGCTCAACCTCAGCCGTAAAATCCACATGCCCTGGTGTATCAATAATATTGATGGAGTAGCCACCCCAATTACAGGTCGTCGCGGCAGAAGTGATAGTAATTCCTCGCTCCTGCTCTTGCGCCATCCAGTCCATTACAGCAGTGCCATGATGGACTTCCCCCATTTTTCTGGATTTACCTGTATAATAAAGGATGCGCTCAGTGGTGGTCGTCTTTCCGGCATCAATATGAGCCATGATCCCGATGTTTCTGATTATATTTAATTTAGACGTTTGGATCATTCACTTCGCTTTTTTGTTGGGGCCGAGTGCCACCACGGATCGGCTCCCTGGCGCAATAGAGACTGTAAGGAGCGGTCATCGGCAAAGCCAACTATCGCTGTGATCGACGCACAACAGCAGCGGCTCGAGGAGCTTTCATCGCGTCGTTAGAAGATAACTCCAGAATCGATCCAAAAGCTAGCCATTGAGACCCCAAAAAGCCCATTCTTTCGTTACTTGGGTATCCTCCTAAGAGCCTGCAAAAACATGAACTCCCGTCCAGAAAGTAGCTGCTTACCGGTGGTCAGGGCGTCAGGGGAAACCCAATCCGGGAAGGAAAATTTTTGCCGCCCCTAACGAGCATGATCCCGGCGACCACACCCCGGAAGATGAAAGTGAATGGCGCCGAGCGCCATAACCACGCCGTCCAAGATGGATTTAACCATGTACGTTCATGGTAAGCGGGGCAGCTCCGGGGCTCCGGTCATCGGTGACCGCTTTGGCGGCTCTCGCTGTTGCTCGGCCCCGGCCACAGTTCAGGATTTCACACGCCGCGCCAGGGCTTCCAGCCCTAGAACCCAGCGGACCCTGGACCCAATTCTCTCCAGAACGGATAACCCCACAGG
>JAJRTK010000369.1 GCA_024278345.1 bacterium
GAGGCTCTGCCTCCGGACCTCCGCTGGGAGCGCCGCTCCCAGACCCACGCCAGGGAGCCAGCTCCCTGGACCCACATCTTTGTGCGCTGCGCGCTTTTTTCGGGTGGCCGGTACCATGACCGAGGCCGGTGAAGCTATCGACAGGCTCTGTTCGATCCATTCGGTCCAGGTCGATCCCATCGGTGTTCCGGTGAGCATCCAAAAACTTCCATTTCAGAGGACGTTGGGCCAATTGTGTGGGAATCCTTGTCCGCTGGCCGCACACCCTGTTCTCGTGGTATCCCCTAAGCTAGGGTCTACGTTAAGCTAGGGTCTACGTTTTGCGGCTCTTGGGCAAGAGCACCCCAGCCCGGTAGGCGCCGCACCAAGGAAACGCCGGTTCCCGTGATTCTTCCTTTCTTCGGTGAAGCGTAGGCTTTTCGGGGAAAATTGAAGCTCGCCTCCTCCGCGGATTCGGGGATGGTATTCTCTTTCGGTTTCAAAAAAAAGCCAGGCGGGAACCGTCGAGGGATGGGAGCGGCTGCGAGCAGCCCGAGAGGAACGCAACAAAAAGAAAACGGCCCAGCGGACAAGAGAAGGACCCGTCGGACTTCACCCGAGAGGCCAGGATTGCCCCTTCCGGTGGTCCGGCGTTGATGCTTATCCAGCAGGAGAACTGACCATGTCCCAAGAGAACGACTCCGCGATGATGACTCCGTCCCATCGGGGAACGGCTATGCCGGCTTCTCCCATCCGGTTCCTCGAGCCCGTGGCCCATCAAACCCGGCAGCGAGGGATTTCCATCCTCCATCTCAACATCGGTCAGCCCGATCTCGAGACTCCTGGCAGCGTCTGGTTGCGCCTTCGATCCTTGAAGGACAAGACCCTGGCCTACAGTCCGTCCACTGGTTACCATTGGCTGAGGGAACGTCTTGCCGCCCATTACAGCACATTTGGCGGCGCCTTGGATCCCGGCCAGATCGTCGTGACCACTGGCGGCAGCGAGGCAATCCTCTACTCGTTCCTGGCCGTCTGCGATCCTGGCGACGAGATCCTCATCCCCGAGCCCTTCTATACCAACTACGCCGGCTATGCGCACATGGCGGGCTGCCGAGTTGTTCCCGTGGAGACCAGGATCGAGGATGGGTTTCATTTGCCCTCCGTGGAAGCCGTGGAAGCCGCTTTGACCCCGAAGACAAGGGCGATGATCGTCTGCAATCCCGGCAATCCCACAGGCGCCGTCTACCGCCCCGACGAACTCTCCAACATTGCCCGACTGGTCCGGGAACGCGGGATCTTCCTCATCGGAGACGAAGTCTACCGCGATTTCGTGTACGACGGCCTCCGCCACCATAGCGTCCTAGCCCTGGAAGAGCTTTCCCAACAGACCATCCTCATCGACAGCATGTCCAAACGGTATTCCGCCTGCGGCGCCCGCATTGGCGCACTGGTGACCCGCAATCCAGAAATCCTCTCCGCCGTCACCCGCTTTGCCCAGGCACGCCTCTCGCCGCCCACCATGGGCCAGCACGCCTGGCACGAGGCTCTCCTGTTGGGGCCGTACTATTACCAGCGGGTCCGGGAGCTATACCTCCAACGAAGGAATACCGTCTGCGCGGCTCTGGAGAAGATCGATGGCCTGTTTTGTCGGCCGCCCAGCGGGGCATTCTATCTCATGGCCCGCCTGCCCGTACCTGATGCCTCGGATTTCTGTCGCTGGATGCTCGCCGAGTTCCAGCGCGATTCCGAAACCGTCATGCTGGCGCCAGCCGCCGGCTTCTACGCCACTCCCGGGAAGGGACTCGACGAGGTTCGCATCGCTTACGTCTTGGACACCGAGCCTTTGGATCGTGCCATGCGCCTCCTGGAAGAAGCCCTCCGCCTCTACAATCAGCGCTCTGGAACCGTGAAGGAATGCCCGCAGCCACAGGAATGAGAGGCGTTGGGATTGTTGAAGGTGAAGCCGGTGTAAAGCAGGCTCTGGGAATAATCGATCACCAGGCCCCGAAGATAGCGATAGCTCTTGGGATCCACGAAAATCGTCAGGCCATCCTGGCGGAACACCTTGTCTTTTTCCCCGGGTTTTCCAAGTTGGATGACATACTGCATCCCGGAGCAGCCGCCACCGGCAACGCCCACCCGTAGGCCTTCAGCCCCTTCTCCGCCTTCTTTCTCCAAAAGCGTCTTGGCTCGATCCAGCGCGAGCTTCGTCAAGGTAATTCCGTGACCTTCCGTTTGTTCAACCGGCGTTCCGACGGCCTTAAGTAGTCCGCTTTCCATAGTCAAAACTCCTGTTCCGGCATCCTCTGTTTTTCCCAATCAACCCAACCGTTCTTTCTACCACTGGAGGCCGCGTCCGGTTTCCCAAGGGACTCTCCGGCTGGAGCATGTTTCCGGCATCACCAGTGTCTACTTTGTCCTGCTTTCCGCTCACATCGGGCGCCATCCGACGCCCGCTCCTCGCCATTTTCACCCCTGGCGCCATCGGTCACCCCACGAGGCCCGCAACGGTCGGTAGCCTCTTCGGCCCGCTTTTTGGGTCGCTGGCCCGGGCTTCGCCCGGCCCCTAGCCAAGAGGTGATTCCTCCCGAAGCTGGCGCACCCTTCGCGTCACCATCTCCACTGCCGTATCGATCTCTTCCGCCGTGTTGAAGCGGCCGATTCCGAATCGCAGGGAAGAATGGGCAAGCTCCGGCGGCACTCCCATGGCCCGTAGGACGTAGGACGGCTCCAGGGTCGCCGAGCCGCAGGCGGCGCCGGAAGAAACGGCCAGTCCAGGAAGTCCCGTCACCAGAGATTCCCCCGCGATCCCGCGAAAGCTCACGTGGAGGTTGCCGTCCAGCCGCTCTGTCGGGTGTCCGTTGATCCGCACCAGCTCTCCGAGGTTCTCCATGAGCCCCGCCTGGAGCCGGTCTCGAAGATCCCGGATCCTGGGGGCTTCCGTGGGCAGGAGGTCGATGCTGAGCTTGCAGGCTTCCCCGAACCCCACGATTCCCGGGACGTTGAGAGTTCCCGACCGCATGCCCCGCTCCTGGCCGCCCCCGTCCAGCAGAGGCGTCAGGCGAACCCGCCGTCCCCGGCGCCTCACGTAGAGAGCCCCCACTCCCTTGGGGCCATAGAGCTTGTGTGCGCTCATGGACAGAAGGTCAATGGCCAGATC
Organism: bacterium; assembly: GCA_024278345.1. Classification (GTDB taxonomy): domain Bacteria; phylum CSSED10-310; class JAJRTK01; order JAJRTK01; family JAJRTK01; genus JAJRTK01. The sequence continues at coordinate 3,140 of JAJRTK010000369.1, forward strand.
GTCCACACGGATGGGGAGTTTTCCCACGCCTTGCGCTGCGTCGCAGTGAAGGAGGATTCCCGCCTGGCGGCAGATGGCACCGATTTCCGCCATGGGCTGGAGGGTCCCGATTTCGTTGTTGGCAAGCATGATGGACACCGCCAAGGTCGTTTCTCGAATCGATCTTCGGAGGTCGCCAAGATCGATCTGTCCCTGGCCATCGACCTCCAGGACCGTGACCTCAAAACCCTGCCTCTCAAGAGCCTTTAGCGCCGCAAGAACGCATTTGTGCTCCGTCGCCCCCGTGACGAAATGATTGCCCTTTTTACCGTAAAAATCGGCGATCCCCTTGAGAGCCAGATTGTTGGATTCCGTGGCGCCGCTGGTGAAAAGGATCTCCTCTGGCCGAGCCCCGATGCAGCGTGCCACTCGGGCGCGGCTCCTTTCTACGGCTTCGTGAGCTTCCCAGCCGTAACGATGGGTCTTGCTGGCCGAGTTGCCGAAGCGCTCCTTGAAATAGGGAAGCATGGCTTCCAAAACCCGCGGGTCCAGGGGAGTTGTGGCGTGGTGATCGAGGTAGATCGGTTGCACGGGCAAGTCTCTTTACTGTTTCTTCGTGACCATCGTTTTCGCCGAAACCGCGGCCCTTTCATGTCGGCGGCCTGCCTGGCTGCCGTCCCGACCCCTTGGTGCGGCGTGGTGGCCAAAAACACGAGACGCCGGTGCCTCTTGTCGAGGCGCCGGCGCCGCTACCAACCACGGGACCACCGTGGTGCGTTACGAAAGGAGGCCGTAGTATGCGAGAGAAAGCAAGAAAAGAAGGGTCGTGATTCTCAAAATTGCACGGCCAAAGAACTGCTCTCTCTGCTCCGCTCCATCTTCAAAACTCTGCATGCTCATCATCTTCAGCTCTCCTCAAGTCGATAGATCTCATGGACGGATGAAGCAAGATTCAGGCCATACTTTCCGGCGGCTTTTTTTCGGGATGCCGCCCTCGGCAAGAAAACTATCAATGACTTCATAATCCACTCTAGATAGAGAGTTTTTCCTGACAAAGGATTCCTTGGAAGGGGACCTATCAAATTGTCGTGTTTTTGCTTTACAATTTTCTTCGCCGAAACGGTGGCACCGGCATCTTGCCGGTGTAGCGCCCTCCGGGCTGCACGGAGCCGGGAAGGAGGCCCGCCCCAGCGGTGAAGTTGTCAACC